>JAIYAJ010000486.1 GCA_027489105.1 Zymomonas sp.
AGCACCGGCTTGCGCGTCCCCTCGCGATCGAACAGCGTCAGACCCAGCTGCGCCTCGAGATTGCCGATGCCATAGCTGATCACCGACACCGCTCGGTTGAGCTTCCTCCCCGCCGCCGCGAAGCTGCCCGTCTCGACGATAGCGAGAAATATCCGCAGCTGGTCGAAGGTCGGCATGCCCGGATTTGACATTTCAATTTCCTCGAACGTTTCGGCCAATTTTATCCGTCTGACCGGATAAGTCGAGCAGGTCTAGAAGGTCCTCAACAGGAAGGAGGACGAGATGACGACCACCCCGATCAGCGCACCCGAATTGAGCCGCACCGAGTGGAAGGCGGTCGCCCGCGCCTATGAGGAGGCCGAAGCCTATCGCTCGGTCCCCCACAAGCGGTCGTTCCTGCGCAGCGCACTGGACCGCGTCACTGGACAGCATTCAGAACTGCCGGTGCTCGATCCCCGGGCCGACGCACTGCGCCGTTTCGTTTGCACCGTGCGGCGTACTCGCCGCGCCGACGAACGCCTGGTGCCCGAACTGCTCGGCCTTGGCTTCAGCCGCGCGCAGGTCGACGCCCTCACCCTGATTTCAGCCTGAAACCAAGGCTCTGCCTCAGATATTGGAGACATGATATGATCGACATTCGACGCTTTTCCACCCTCGGCGGCGCCAATCATGGCTGGCTCGACGCCAAGCATCACTTCTCCTTCGCCGGCTATCATGACGAAGCCCGGATGAACTGGGGCGACCTGCGCGTGTGGAACGACGATACGATCGCGCCGCGCACCGGCTTCCCGCCGCACCCCCACCGCGACATGGAGATCATCACCTATGTCCGCGAGGGCGCGATCTCCCACCAGGACAATCTGGGCAATCGCGGACGAACCGAAGCCGGCGACGTGCAGGTGATGTCCGCCGGCAGCGGGATCCAGCATTCGGAATATAATCTGGAGGACGTCACCACGCGCATTTTCCAGATCTGGATCCAGCCCGCGCAGCGCGGCGGGCAGCCGAGCTGGGGCGCCAAGCCCTTCCCCAAGGACGACCGCGCCGGCCAGTTCGTGACCCTCGCCAGCGGCATAGCCGGAGACGAGGACGCGCTGCCGATCCGCGCCGAAGCGCGGGTGGTCGGCGCAACGCTGCGGGCCGGCGAGAGCGCCGAATATCCGCTCGGCGCGGGCCGCTTCGCCTATCTCGTGCCCGCCACCGGCGCGATCGAGATTGACGGACAGCGGATCGATGCCCGCGACGGCGCCGCGATCCGCGATCTCGACGTCATCCGCGTTACCGCGCTGGAGGACAGCGAGGTCGTCCTGGTCGATGCGGCCTGACCCATCAGCCTTGAACCGGCGGGCCGGGTGGCGGACAAGATATCGTCCGCACCGGCCCGCCTCCCCACCGATCGATTTGAGGAAGACACAGATGAGCATGCGCAGCAGCGAGGTCGACGGCGTCGACATGGTGATCCTGCCCCCGGTCCGCGACCTGGGCGAGGGCTTCGAGGTTCGGCGCGCATTGCCGTCGCCGCACCGGCGGATGGTCGGCCCCTTCATCTTCTTCGACCAGATGGGCGCCGCGACCTTCCGCAGCGGCGAAGGCCTGGACGTACGTCCCCACCCGCATATCGGCCTTGCAACGATCACCTATCTGCTCGACGGCGAGATCATGCATCGGGACTCGGTCGGCAGCGTCCAGCCGATCCGCCCCGGCGAGGTCAACTGGATGACGGCCGGTTCGGGCATCGTCCATTCGGAACGCACGCCCGACGCCCTGCGGCCTTCGGGCAGCACGCTGTTCGGCCTCCAGACCTGGGTCGCGCTGCCCACCGACAAGGAGGAGATTAATCCTGCCTTCGTCCACCACAAGGCCTCGGAAATCCCGACGATCGAAGCCGACGGTACCAGGTTGACGCTGATCGTCGGCACCTCGGACGGCCTGCGCTCACCGGTGAAGGCCTATTCGGACATGGTCTATGCCGACATCGTCCTTATCGACGGCGCCCGCTACCAGCTGAAGGCCGAGCATGTCGAACGCGCGGTCTATGTGGTCGAAGGTTCGGTCGAGGTCGCGGGGCAGACCGGTGCCTTCCCAGCGGGCGAGCTGATCGTCTTCAAGCCCGGAGCGGAGATCGTGCTGAAGGCCAAGGGCGCGGCACGGCTGATGCTGATCGGAGGAGAACCCTTCCCCGAGGGCCGCAACATCTACTGGAACTTCGTCTCCTCCTCGCGCGACCGGATCGAGCAGGCGAAGGAAGACTGGCGCGAGCGCCGCTTCGCACCGGTGCCCGACGAGCAGGAGTTCATTCCCCTGCCCGAAGAGCCCAAGGCCGTCCGCTACCCCTGAACCGAGAGGCCATGATGGCGCACGCAACCGCAACCATCGGTGCCGATTGGTAACGCACCACCATCGTCGTCGGCGGTCACCAGCTGACCGCCGACGAGCCCGAGGCGCTGGGCGGCGCCGATAGCGGCCCTGCGCCGTTCGACCTGCTGCTCGCCGCGCTCGGCGCCTGCACCGCGATCACGCTGCGCATGTATGCCGAGAAGAAGGGCTGGCCGCTGGAGTCGCTCGACATCGACCTCACCCTGTCCGGCACGCCCGAGGCTCGGCGGATCGCGCGCACGCTCCGGCCCGTCGGGCTCGATGGCGAGCAGTCCGCGAAGCTGGCCGACATCGCCGAACGAACGCCGGTGACGCTCACGCTCAAGGCGGGCATCCCGATCGCCACCACCCTGATCTGACCTTTCGACCCAAGGAGAAGCGACCCATGCCGACCGAGGTCTTCGACTTTCCCGGCACCCGCGCGACCATCGCGGGCCGACTGGAAGTCCCGGCTGGGCCGGTGCGTGGCTGGGCGCTGGTGGCCCACTGCTTCACCTGCGGCAAGGACCAACTGGCCACCGGCCGGATCGCCCGCGCGCTGGCCGCCCAGGGTATCGGCACATTGCGGTTCGACTTTGCCGGGATCGGCGAAAGCAGCGGCTCGCTCGCCGAGGGTAGCTTCGCCGACGACGCGCGCGACATCGTCGCGGCGGGGGAGGCGATGGCGGCGGCGGGGATGGCCCCATCGCTGCTGGTCGGCCATAGTTTCGGCGGCGCAGCCGCGACATCGCCGAGCC
>JAIYAJ010000063.1 GCA_027489105.1 Zymomonas sp.
CGTTCTCGTGCAGCCCCAGATCCCGCGCCGCCTGCGCAACAGCGACACCCCGATCCGTCACCAGCTTCACAGCCTCAAGCTTGTACTCGCGGCTGAATACCCTTCGCGTTCCCATGGTCCACCTCCGGTCTCATCATCACACCCAAACTCGGTGTCCGTGAAACTTGCAGCAGCCCACATCGGGCCGTTCTCCGCTGGGCCGGGCATGAAAGGCAGGCGAGGTTGGCTATAACGCGACGCGGGCCGGTCATCGCGCTCGGCGACTGCGCCGAAAATCCCGGCGTCTGCGCGAGCTGAGCAAGTGGAGCCTACTCTGGCAGCCGGTGGTGGGGTTGTCGGCAAGGTGGGTGGCAGCATCGTCATGGTTGGCAAGCCGGCCTTCCTGCGCGATGAAAAAGTCGAAGGTCTGGAAGCGCTGGAATCGCAGGCCTTCGCTTTGCAGGAGGACGGCAAGACGGCGATGTTCGTCGCCATCGATGGAAAGCCCGCCGGGATTGTCGCGGTTGCCGACCCGATCAAGGCCAGCAGCGCTGAGGCCATCCAGTCGCTTCAGGCGCTCGGCCTGAAGCTGGTTAGTAAGCGTCCGGTGACTACCTATTGACGAAACCGCGCTTGAGCCGAGCGAGCCGTTTGTTCGCGGCGTCGATGTCGAAAGCGAGCGGATCGAAAGGCCCGCCGATCCAGGTGAGCATCTCGTCCTTCTCCTCGCAGTCCTGTCCGGCGAGGACGGCGATGAGGTCCTCGTAGCCGGGCACGCCACCGCAGTCTTCAGGCGGACAGGCAAATTCGCCGGCAAGGCAGACCGGGGTTTTCAGTTCCGGGGACGGTTCGAGCACCCGCTCGATCTTGACCTCGTGCTCCCAGCCATCGCCGAAGTCGTAGCGATAGATGAAGCGCATCTTGGGCCCGACGACATCGATGAGCCGGACCTTACGTTCATCGGCCGGCGGATCGTCGTCGATAGGGTCGTTGAGGACCATGCCGTAGCGCTTTCCGCGGATCTCGAATTCGTGCAGATGCGAATCGGTCCAGCCCATGGCGCGCTGGAGGACGGCATGCAGCCGGTCCAGCGTGATGCCGGCACTGATCCGGACCCGTCGCCATGGCTCGGGCTCGGTGTCCCGAAGCGTGATCTTGACCTCGCAGAGCGGAATATCTGCACGTTCGACCGGCATCGGGCACCTCTGGCGGAATCAGCTGCCGATGATAGCGGCGTGATTCCAGGGCAGCAGATCGTCGAGGCGGTTGGCGGGATGATCGGCGATGCGCCCGATGACGTCGCGCAAGTAGGCCTCGGGATTGAGGCCGTTAAGCTTGGCGGTGCCGATCAGGCTGTAAATCGCGGCGGCGCGTTCGCCGCCGGTGTCGGAGCCGCAGAAGAGGTAGTTCTTCCGGCCGAGGGCGACGACGCGTAGCGCACGCTCGGCAGCGTTGTTGTCGATTTCGAGGCTGCCGTCGTCGCAGTACCGCACCAGTGCCGGCCAGCGCGAGGTGGCGTAGCGGATGGCGACGGCCAGGTCGGACTTGGCTGATAGCGTCGTCAGCTTGGCGGCCAGCCAATCTTTCAGTTCGACGAGCAGCGGCCCGGCGCGGGATTGTCGGTGCTGCCGGCGCGCATCCGGCGACTTGCCGCGGATGTCTTTCTCGATGACGTAGAGCGCCGCGATCCGGTCGAGCGCGGCTTTGGCAATCGGCGATTGATTCGCCTGATGGATGTCGAAGAATTTCCGCCGGACATGCGCCCAGCAGGCGGCTTCGCGGATCCGTCCGGTCTCGTAGAGATGGTGGAAGCCGGCATAACCGTCGGCTTGCAGCGTGCCGGTGAAGGCCTTCAGGTGTACGCGCGGATGCTCTCCTTTGCGATCCGGGGTGTACTGGAAGAACACGGCGGGCGGCTGCGAGCTGCCAGCGGGTCGATCATCCCGGACATAGGTCCACAGCCGGCCGGTCCTGGTCTGGCCTTTCCCCGGCGATAGCACCGGTACCGGCGTGTCGTCGGCATGCAGCTTGGTGGCGCTCATGACATACGCGCCCAGTCGCTCGACCAGCGGGGCGAGCAAGGCGGCACTGCCGCCGACCCAGTCGGCCAATGTGGAGCGTTCAATCTCCACCCCATCGCGGGCGTAGATCTCGGATTGCCGATGCAGCGGCAGCGAATCGCAGTACTTGGATACCAGCACATGGGCCAGCAGACCCGGTGCTGCGATCCCACGCGGAATCGGTCGCGACGGCGCTTCGGCCTGGACAATCCGCTGACAGGCGTCACAGGCGCACTTCGGCCGGACATGCCGGATCACCTTCCAGTGCGCCGGTACGTAGTCGAGCATTTCGGAGATGTCTTCGCCGATCGCCCGCAGCGTGCCGCCACAGCGCGGGCAGGCGGCGGCCGGGGCATGGACGACGGATTCACGGGGCAGGTGTGCCGGCAGTGGCCGGCGGGCTGGCACGGCTTTCTCGGTAGCCGCATCGGCCGGGGCGCGAGACGGCGCCGTGCTCGGCGTCTGCAACTCCTCGATCAGCAATTCGAGCTGCTCGATCTCCCGGTCGAGCTTCTCGGACTTCGCACCAAACTGCATCCGCTTGAGCCGGGCCAACTGGAGCAAGAGCTTTTCGATCTGGGCGTCGCGGTAGACCAGTGTCGAGCGCAGCCGGTGATTCTCCAGACGGCTTTCCGCCAGCAGCGCGCGGAGGCTGTCGACATCATTCGGCAGGTCGGCGGCGGCGCTTTCGAGCATGTCCTGATGATGCAAGAGACATGCAAAATCCGAATGAAATCAGGCCGCTTTCAGCGGTTTCGCAGTCCGCTCCGGATGCCGCCAGTCGATCCCCTCCAGCAGCATCGACAACTGGGCGGCAGTCAGATGGATCCGGCCCGATTCCGCCCTTGGCCAGACGAACCGGCCCCGCTCCAGACGCTTGGCCAGCAGGCACAAACCGTCACCGTCCCACCACAGCAGCTTGATCATGTCGCCGCGCCGGCCGCGGAACACGAACACATGGCCGGAAAATGGATCGTCGCGCAGCGCCTCCTGCACGATCGCCGACAGGCCATCAAAGCCCTTGCGCAGATCGGTGATCCCGGCCGCGAGCCAGACCCGTGTGCCTGCCGGCAGCCCAATCATCGTCGCGCCAGCGGGCAGTCCAGCACCGTGCCCAGCGACTGCGCATCCACCGCGCCGCGAACGTGCACCGTGACGCCTGCCACCACGATCTCGATCGACGGCGTCACCTGTGAGATGGACGATGGCACAGCTTCCGGCTCAGCCGTCACCACCGGCAGCAGCCGCGGTGACCCCGCCTGTCGCGCCAACCGGACGCTGGTGCCCTGATAGCGCCGAATCCACTTCCGCAACAGATTCGAATTCAACCCGTGGTCCAGCGCCAGACGCGACACCGACACACCAGGCGCAAGCGCCCGCTCGACCAGCGCACGCTTGTCCGACTCGCTGTACACCCGCCGGCCGTCCGCATCCGTCGAAGAAACCAGACCCGCTACCAGTACTCCTTCCGCTCCCTTCATCGGTGTCCACTCCCGAACCCAGTGGACACCATCTTTCTGACCTTCAGACCTCAGCGATAGCGGCCTTTACCGGACGCTTACGCTGGTTATGCTCACCGGTGATAACCGGCGCACGGCCGCTGCGGTGGCCAAGTCACTAGGTCTGGACGCCGTTGAGGCCGAGGTCGAACCGGCCGGCAAGGTCGCGCATGTCAAGATTTCAGCAGGGGTCTACTTGCGCTCAGATGCTGAAATCACTGGTGACCATTTTGATCGCGCGCGTCAGCAGGGGCTTGGACCAGGCGGGAACCTGGTCGAGGGTCATCTTGCTTCCCAGTTTCAGTCGACGGTCCTTGATCGTAAGCGTCCGGCGAAGGCCTATTGCCTGTGTGATCCCGCAGAATCAGGTCGTGTATGCGCAGCCTACGGCGAGGCCTGAATATCCGCCGGAAACGCGTCACGTATTTTTGACCTGGCCACGCTTGGCTCCCCGTTGCGCCCCACTGCGACCGCTTATGACCAGCCTCCCCCGAGACAAAATAAAAGGGGGCGCTAGTAGCCGTTTAAAGGGACGGATGAATGATCACTGCAACCTCTTCCAGCACACCTCATTTTGAGCAAACTTGCGGCAGCATCCGATTCACACCGGATAATCCAACATTATCCGGTATGACAAACAGCAGATTTTTTGGGGTCTTGCAAGGAGCATTTATTACGTAATATGCTGGTACGTAATAAAGTACGAAATAATCGGAGTCAGC
>JAIYAJ010000162.1 GCA_027489105.1 Zymomonas sp.
TCGAAAGCGGTTTGCTCTCGCTGTCGCCGGCCTCGATCAGGCGCGCATTGCCCTCCAATATGTCGACGCTTTCGGCAACCCAATAGGCCTCGGGGAAGCGCGCCACATAGGCAGCGAAGCGGGCATCGTCCCAGCCCAGCCGCACTTGCAGCTGCGCATGTTTTGCGGCGATCCGTTCGCGGCGGCCGGTCTGCTTGTGGCCGAGCCGCAGCACTTCCTCGGCCGCTTCGTAGAGATCGCCGAGCAGCTGGCGTTTCCAGCTGTTCCATACGCCGGGCCCCACCGCGCGGATGTCGACGATGGTCAGGCAGAAGAGCAGGCGCAGACGTTCCGGGCTCTGCACCTTTTCGGCGAAGTCGAGGATCGTCTTGAAGTCGGACAGGTCGCGCTTGAACGCGGTGTCGGACATGGCGAGATGGTGCCGGACGAGCCAGGCGACGGTTTCGGTTTCCGCCGCGCTGAGCCCGAAGCGTGGGCACAGCTTCTCGGCCACCTCCGCCCCCAAAACGCTATGGTCGCCGCCGCGCCCCTTGGCGATGTCGTGGAGCAGCACCGCAGCATAGAGCACGCGACGCTGGACGATCCCCGGCAGGATCTTCGACGCGAGCGGATGATCGTCCCCCAGCTCGCCTTTCTCGATGCGGCTGAGCAGGCCGATGGCCCGGATCGAATGCTCGTCGACCGTATAGTGATGGTACATGTCGAACTGCATCTGCGCGACGACGCGGCCGAAGTCGGGCACGAAGCGGCCGAACACCCCGGCCTCGTTCATCCACCGCAGCACCGTCTCCGGCGTGTTGTGCGACGTCAGAACATCCATGAAATAGGCGTTGGCACGCGGATCGCGGCGTACCCCATTGTCGATCAGCTTGGCGTCCCGACCAGCCGCGCGCATCGCCAACGGATGGATCTCCAGCCCATGGCGGTCGGCGATCGCGAACATCTGGACGAGCCGCACCGGATCCTGCGCAAAAAAATCGTCCGCGGGGATTGCCAGCCGTCCGCGATCGAGCACGAAGCCGTCGAGCTTGGACGGCCGCCGACGCAGCGACGGAAGACCGAAGCGTCGTCCACGCGCCGCGAAGGTCTCGTCGATATGCGCGAGGAAGATCGCGGTCAGGTCTCCGACGCGCTTCGCCATCAGGAAATAATGCTGCATGAAGCGCTCGACCGCCGACTTGCCCGGCCGTTCGGCATAGCGCATCCGCCGCGCGATCTCCGGCTGGACGTCGAAGGTCAGGCGGTCTTCGGGCCGCCCCGCGACGATGTGGAGGTGGCAACGCACCGCCCAGAGGAAATTCTCGGCCTTCTGAAACTGGCGCAGCTCGGCGCGGGTCAGCAGCCCCTTTTCGACCAGCTCGGGCACCGACTGCACGAGATAGACATATTTGCCGATCCAGAAGAGCGTGTGGAGGTCGCGCAGGCCGCCCTTGCCCTCCTTCAGATTGGGTTCGACGACATAGCGGCTGTCGCCCATCCGCTTGTGCCGGTCCTCGCGCTCCTGCAGCTTTTCGGACACGAAGGTCCGCGCGGTGCCGGTCACGACATCGCGGCGGAACAGCACCGCTGCCTCGTCGTAGAGCGCGATGTCGCCCCACACGAAACGCCCTTCGAGCAGGGCGGTGCGGATCGTGAGGTCGCTCTTGGCCATGCGGATCATATCGTCGAGCGAGCGGCTCGAATGGCCGACCTTCAGGCCGAGGTCCCACATCGAGTAGAGCATCGACTCGATCACCTGTTCGGACCAGCTGGTCTGCTTCCACGGGGTCAGGAAGGCGATGTCGACGTCCGAATGGAGCGCCATCTCGCCCCGGCCATAGCCGCCGACCGCGATCAGGGTCAGCCGCTCGGCCGAGGAACGATTGCTGATCGGATAAAGCCGCTCCGTGGTGAAATCGTAGATCAGGCGCAATATCTGATCGGTCAGAAAGGCATAAGCCGACGCGGTCTCCGACCCGCGCGTCGGCGCCGCCGCGAGGCGGCGGGCGATCTCCGCGCGACCGACATCGAGCGCAACCTTGAGAATGGTCGTCCCCGCATTGCGCAGCGCGGTCGCGTCGGTGGAGCCGGGCAGGAGCGCGGACAGAGCATCGGCCACGGCGCGGCGATCGATGATCGCGCGGCGTTGCGGCAGGATATCGAACTTCGTGGCCATGGCAGCCACATAGGGAGGAATGGTTAAAAGAGCTAGGCGACCGCGAGGGAATGGGCGTCGATCAGAACTCTTCCCCGCCGACCCGGTGCCCGTTGCGGTCGCGCCGTACGGCAATGCCTGCTGGCTCCGCCGCTTCCCGTCCGTCGGACAGGATCGTCAACACCGACAGGGCTATGCGCACTTCCGCGAAATCGTCGCCTTCACCCGTCCGCACGAGCGCCGCTTCGGCAGGATAGCCCGAAGCGTCGAGGTGACGCGCCGCCGCTTCGCGCGCAGCAGCGAGAGGGCCCGCAGCGTTCATCGCCGCTCGGGCGGCAGCACTGCGGGGCCGTCGGCGCCATAGGGATACCAGGGCCGGCTCAACCGCCCTTCGCCCGCCTTGAAGAAATATTGGCTGCAGGTCAGCCAGCCCTTCAGCGGCCGCAGCGGCAGCAGGCAGGTGACGAGGAGGAAAGGCCCGGTCAGCAGCAGCTGCGTGAGCAGCGACGCATTGGCGAATATCTCCAGCATCAGCGCGAAGATCACCGCAGGCACGCAGCCGAAGCAGATGACGAAGAAGGCGGGTCCGTCGGCCGGGTCGGCAAAGCCGTAATCGAGGCCGCAATGGTCGCATGAGGAACGCAGCTTGAGAAAACCGTCGAACAGCGCGCCTTCGCCGCAGCGGGGGCAGCGGCCGCGCGTGCCGGTCTTGACCGGGTCGAGACGGGGCCAGGCGATATCCTCGCTGGCGATCGGGGAAAGGTCGGTCATGGGGTGCTCCAGCCTGCTTGCCCCAGATAGGGAAGATTGTATGGCTTTCTCAACCATACATAAGGATCGCACCCGGCCATGCAAAGCTGGCTCGACGGCATAGAGAGCAATCACGGCCCCAAATATCAGGCGATTGCCGACGCGATCGACCATGCGATCCGGACCGGGGCATTGCGCCCCGGCGAACGCCTGCCACCACAACGCGCTCTGGCCGGCGAACTGGGCGTCGATCTCACTACGGTCACGCGCGCTTATGGGTTGGCGCGCGACGCCGGGCTGATCGAGGGATCGGGACGACTCGGCAGCTTCGTCCGCAATGCCGCCGGTCTGCCGGTCGCCGACCTGATCGGCGACCCGGGCATGATTATGCCCCCCCA
>JAIYAJ010000385.1 GCA_027489105.1 Zymomonas sp.
CCAACGAGGTGGCCTGAGATCGCCTCCGGGCGTTGGTGTGGCGGGCCTAACCCGCCAGGGCAGCTCGCTGCTCTCGTTGCCCTCATTGGGCGTTTCCTCCCTTGACTTGCCCCGCCTGGCCGAAACGCCAGCGCGGGGCTTTTTCGTTCCAAAGGGTGCGGGGCCGCAATGAGGCGGCCCGAACTCCCTCGCCACCATGGAGGCCCACATGTGAGTGAATCCGGTGGCATGCGTTCGTGGGCCACGCGGCGCCTGCACCATCGAGCGCCCGCTCCGGAGATCCGGGGCGGGCGTTTGCGTTTCAGGGGTCTGCCGGCCTATCTGGCGGGATGGAGCCACCCTATCGCCTGCCGCTGCGCATCCAGCCCATCCCGGCCGGTTTCGTCATCCTCGACGCCGGCGGCGCGCGGATCGCCTACGTCTATGCCGAACCCGAGGAGAGCCGGCGCGGCGTGGCCGGGCTGCTCTCGCCGGAGGATGCGGTGAAGGTGGCGCAGCGCATCGCGCGGGCGCTCACGGACGCGGCGGAATGAGTGGAGTGGCGCTATTTCCCGCAGACGGCAATGCGCGCGATCCCGCCCGGGCTTTCGCCATCGCAGATCCGGTTCGGCCCGGCGAGAAGGATTGCCGCGACTGCGGCGAGCGCGAGGAGCGCCAGCACCCATGCAAGCACGCGGGTGGACGGCGCGGGTGAGGGAGGCGCTGAAAATTCCCCTTTTGGTTCAACGGGGGTTGTTTTTCCCTCACTTGCAGCTAAGCGGTTGCAATCATTGGCTGGGCTGCTGCCCTGCCGAGGTCGCCAGTCCTTCTCAGTCGCCATTGATTTTCCTCGACTTTTCGGTGTCCATTCCCTCACCGGGCTCACGGTGAGGGAATAGAGCGTTCCGATCCTGTCCCGTCAACAGCAGGTTGCCGGCCTGTTTCGCCATTTTCGCCCGGCTTGCGGCGCGAGTATAGGTCGCGGCCGTCTCGATCTTCGTCCAGCCAAAGAGGGCCATGAGCTGGTGCTCGGTGGCGCCATTCTCCGCCGCACGCGACGCACCGGCCTTGCGCAGCCCGTGGGCGCTGCCCGGCACGCCGGCCTCGATGCAGGCCGCGCGGAACCAGTTGCCGAAGCCTGCGACGGAGCGCTCGCGCCCGTGCACCGTGCCGAGCAGGGTCAGCCCCTCGGGCCTGGCGGCGGCGATCGACCGCGCCAGCGGCGGCAGCAGCGGCAGCACAAGCGGCGCGGCCGTCTTGGATGTGCGCAGCCAGATCTCGTCGCCCCGTATGTGCTGGCGGCCGAGACGGGCCGCATCCGCCCGCCGCAGGCCGGTGTAGAGCAGGATGTCGAAGGCAAGGCGCTGCAGCGTGCCGAGCGGCCAGCGCGCCTCGAATCGCTCGCACTCCTCGATCGTCCAGATATGGAAGCCGTCATTCTTCGGCAGGCTCGGGCGGCTCAGCCCCTCTGTCGGGTCGGTTGCGACATATCCGCGCTGATGCGCCCATCTGAACAGGCCGCGCATCGCCTTCAGGAAGTTGGCCGCGACATGCGGATGCTCCGCGCGCCTGTCGAGGCCCGCCCGGATGACCTCCCGCGTGATCCTGCCGAACGGCTTGTCGCCGGCGCTGCGCCTGACCACGTCGAGCGTCGTGGCGCGGTGCTTCCGCGTGGCGGGGGCCAGCGCGTACCAATCCGAACTGACCTGATATTGCCGCATCAGCCAATCGAGGCTGGCGGTGTTCTGCCTCCCTCGCGCCGTCCCGCTCACCGGAGCGTGCGGATCCCCGCGCAGCTGCGCGAGCGCGGCCTCATAGGCGGCCATGAATTCCTGAGAGCCATACTCGCCCCGGATCCGCACCCGGGCGCCCTGGCCGATGCGCACATACCAGCGCCGGTTTCCGTGCCGGTCGATCTCGGAAAGCAGATGGGGTGGCCGGGGGCGCGGCATGGCGTCGGTCACAGCACGATCTCCTCTGCCTGCTCAACCTCCGGGCCGGTCTTGTCCCCATGTTTCACAGGCTCGCCCGCAGGGGATGCAGGCAATGCCGGGGCGACGACAATGGTTCCGTCACGCCTGAACTCGACCTGGGCGCTGCCCGCGACAGCCTGCATCGCCCGCAAGGCGCGGGCAATGTCGGCCTGTGTGTGTCTGGCGGGCGTGCGCGGCATGGTTATGGCTCGTCGCCCACACTGTTGGGCACGGGCGCAATCTTGCGCGCCTCGGTTTCCAGCATTTTCCGCGTGTTCACCACCAGGCGCACGCCGTTGAAGATCTGCTTCGCCAGTTCGGCGCGTGCGCTGGCGTCGGCGATGCTGATCCTGCCAGCCCGCAGATCCTGAAGATCGGCAGCGAGGCCACCGATGACGGATTCGAGGCTGAACTTCTCGCTGAGCGGCGCGCTCTCAGATTGCGCGGAAACGGCCATTCTTCACCTCCCAGTCAATGAGCTGGACCAATGATGCGAGCTTCATCATGGCCCGGCGATCGCCGCGCGTGACGCCGCAAACGTTGAAGCCGAACCCTTTCCCCCAGTGCTGCGTGCAATAGGCGCACAGTGGTGGGCGCTGATGGGCGTCATAGGGCCATGGCGAGGGTACGATGACGTTCCGACAGGCAACGCAGCGGAAGGGCGCGGGCGCGGTCATCGCTCAATCATCCTTGCCCTGAATCGCGCGCGAAAGCTGGCGGATCATTTCGATCAGCATGCTCCAGATCAGGAAGGCGACGACCGTACACACTGCGATCTGCAACGACGACAGGCTTTCCATCCATGTCAGCAGGTCACTCATCATCTTGCCCTTGCCCATCGAACCACTTCTCGCCGTAGACGTGCACGACGCGGTTTCCGTGTTGCTGCAGCACGAGGCCCGGCTTGCCCTCGCGGGTGAGATAATGGCCGATGACTGTCCCCTCGAAGCCGTCATGGGCGACCGAGAGGCGTGTGCCGCGCGGCAAACGGCGCTTCACGGCGGCAAAGCGCCGCTCGGCCCGCCGGCGCTCGATCTCCGGGGCGTGATCAAGGGGCCAGGGCGGCAGTCTCATCGCCGGACCTCCGGCATGGCATTTGGTGCGGACGCGGTCATGCGCTCATCTCCCTTGCCGCGTGGCCTCCCCATTGATCGGCCATGGCAGCGGCGAGGCCCGGGAAGGTGCGGCTGCGGAATTTCCAGCGATCGGGGCCGGGCGGCGCGCGGTGGATCGCGCTCCAGGCCTTGTGCTCTGGCGTGCCGGGGCGCGGCGGGTCAAGCCGGCGCGTGGCGTTGAGCGGCGGCAATCCGTAGAGATAAATCCCTGTGGCCTTAAACGCAGGATCTCCGAACCACCAGGGTTGCACGATCTGCGGCTTGACCAGGCCGGGTATGCGCTCGCGCGCGTGCCGGTGCATGACCGGATTTTCCAGCGCCTTGCGCGGGATCGGCGCGGCAGCGCAGACAGCAAACAGATCAGCCGCCGCGTCGAGATCGCTCCACATGTCAGCAAGCGTGCGCCCGCGTGGTGGCCGGGTGAGCCAGCGCACGCCGGAATTGCAAAGCCTCGTGCAGGGCGGGTGCATCACCGCCAGCATGTCCCAGCCATCGCCCAGGATATCGCGGATATCGCAGATGATATGCCGGTTGCTTCCATCCTCTGCCGGTAGCAGATCGCAGCTCCAAACATCATGCCCGCGCGACGCAAAGGCGCGCCGCACCACGCCGGACGTTTCGCAGCCAATCAGGGTGCGCATCGGTCCTGCCTTGTCATGGGCTGGTGCGGAACGATGAACAACCTGGCTCCGCGCCCGCCGCTGCTCTTGACGTGCAGCCCGATCAGCAGGCGCAGGCGTTTGATTTCGTGGAGATAGACATTCAGCGCGCTATTGGCGTGCAGCGGCCCGCCATCCTCGTGGTCGCCGTAAATGGCGTTGACCATTTCGGCCATGCAGAAGGTGCATCCTTGGTGCGCCGCCAGAAAGATCAGCGCATCCTGAATGCCCGGCACCAGCCGGATCAGCACGCCATGCCGCGCGATCCACGGCATGCCCACGCTGATCAGCAGATCGTCGGTCTTTTCGCTGCGCCGCCGCAGGTGAAGCGGCGAACGGGTATGCACGAGGCGAACGGCCATCACCGGCACCCCATGGTGCCGACAATGGAACCTTTGCTTTCGCTGCCGCAAAGGCGGTTAGGGGCTGCCAGGTCCAGCACCAACAAAACGCCGGCCAGGCAGCCTGCCGCCAGCATCAGCGCCAGCCAGACGCGAACCCGGTCCTTGCGATCTTCCGGTTTCAATCCCGCCTCCCTCGTTCGCTCAGGATGCGCGCGATCTCTCCAAAGAACGCCCGCAGGAACGTGGCCGCGAACCATGCAGGGGCGCTCATGGCTCACCCTCACGATGAAAGACGAGCGCCGACCAGTAGAGCGGCCAGAACACTGCCGATATGGGAGAGAACAGGCAGACGGCGGCAATCAAGACGCGCGGCCTCGCTTCAGGATTCGCGATATCGACGAACTTCTGGACCGAATGGCCGTAGGTCAGGATTGCCATCATCAGATAGGCGGGTCCGGCTGCCGCCCGGATCATGCCCAAGACCCGGCTGCTCAATGCCGCCTCCCCTTGGCGCTGGCATTGATGGCTGCGCCGCGCGCGGCAAGCGCGGTCAGATAGGTTGCCAGATGCAATGCGTGCTCCGGCGTGAGCACGGCCTTGGCGAAGGCATCGCC
>JAIYAJ010000146.1 GCA_027489105.1 Zymomonas sp.
AGGACGAACTCGCCGCAATGCGCGCCGAGGCGGAGGCCGCCAAGAAGCCGCTGCGCATCCGCTCGCCCTGGCGCGACCGCGATCCGTCCGAGGCGCCCGCCGGCGCCCCCTTCGTCATCCGCCTCAAGGCCCCGCGCGAGGGCGAGGTGACGATCGACGACCAGGTGCAGGGCCCGGTCACGGTGCAGAATGCCGAGCTGGACGACATGATCCTTTTGCGGTCCGACGGCACCCCCACCTATATGCTCGCGGTCGTCGTCGACGATCACGACATGGGCGTCACCCACGTCATCCGGGGCGACGACCATCTCAACAACGCCTTCCGCCAGCTGGCGCTGATCCGCGCCATGGGCTGGCCCGAGCCGGTCTACGCCCATATCCCGCTGATCCACGGCGCCGACGGCGCGAAGCTGTCGAAGCGCCACGGCGCGCTGGGCGTCGATGCCTATCGCGACGAGATGGGGCTGCTGCCCGAAGCGGTGAACAATTATCTGCTGCGGCTCGGCTGGGGCCATGGCGACGACGAGATCATCAGCCGCGAGCAGGCGGTCGAGTGGTTCGACCTGGCCGGCGTCGGCCGCTCGCCCTCGCGCTTCGATTTCAAGAAGCTGGAGAATCTCAACGGCCATTATCTGCGCGAGGCCGACGACGCCCGCCTGGCTGCGCTGATCACCCCCGGAGTCGCGGCGGCGGCAGGCCGTGAACTGGCGGATTCGGATCAGGATCTACTGCTACGCAGCATTCCCCACCTGAAGGTAAGGGCCAAGGATCTCAACGAGTTGATGGAAGGCGCAGCCTTTCTGTTTCGCACCCGCCCGCTCGATATGGACGAGAAGGCGGCATCGCTGCTAGACGAACCCGGCAAGGCGTTGCTGGCCCAGGCCCGCGAAGCGCTTGCCGTGACATCCGACTGGTCTGCGGACGCCCTCGAGGCGGCCGTCCGGTCGGTGGCGGAGCAAGGGGGGATCGGCCTCGGCAAGGTAGCGCAACCGCTCCGTGCGGCGCTCACCGGACGCACGACCTCCCCGGGCATATTCGACGTCCTGGCCCTCCTCGGTCGCGAGGAGAGCCTGGGACGACTGGATGACCAGCTGCGCTGACGGCTGGTCGGAGTTGGCATGAACCAGCCGGCTTGCCGGCACAGGGGCAAACGACAGGAGATTGAACATGGCTGAATCTGTGAAACTGGAGATCGGCGGAGACGCGTCCGAATATCCGGTCCTGTCGGGCTCCGTCGGTCCGGACGTCGTCGATATCCGCAAGCTCTATGCCCGCACGGGCGCCTTTACCTATGACCCGGGCTTCACCTCGACCGCGTCGTGCCAGTCGGCGCTGACCTATATCGACGGTGACGAGGGCATCCTGCTCCACCGCGGTTACCCGATCGACCAGCTCGCCGAGCAGTCGAGCTTCATGGAGGTCGCCTATCTCCTGCTCAACGGCGAACTGCCGAGCGCGAAGGGCCTGGAGGACTTCACCTACACGATCAGCCGCCACACCATGCTGCACGAGCAGCTGGCGCAATTCTATCGCGGTTTCCGTCGCGATGCGCACCCGATGGCGATCATGTGCGGCGTCGTCGGCGCGCTATCGGCCTTCTACCATGATTCGACCGACATCAACGATCCGAAGCAGCGCCTG
The DNA here is from genome assembly GCA_027489105.1 of Zymomonas sp. The sequence goes on from JAIYAJ010000146.1 coordinate 1,642, forward strand.
ATCGCGTCGCACCGGCTGATCGCGAAGATCCCGACGATCGCGGCGATGGCCTATAAATATTCGGTGGGTCAGCCCTTCGTCTATCCGAAGAACGACCTCAGCTACACCGCCAACTTCCTGCGCATGACCTTCGCCGTTCCGGCCGAAGACTATGAGGCGGATCCGGTGGTCGTGTCGGCGATGGACAAGATCTTCATCCTCCACGCCGACCATGAGCAGAACGCCTCGACCTCGACCGTCCGTCTGGCCGGTTCGTCGGGCGCCAACCCGTTCGCCTGCATCGCGGCCGGCATCGCCTGCTTGTGGGGCCCGGCGCATGGCGGCGCGAACGAAGCGGCCCTCAACATGCTGCGCGAGATCGGCACGCCCGACCGCATCCCCGAATATATCGCCCGCGCGAAGAACAAGGACGACCCCTTCCGCCTGATGGGTTTCGGCCACCGCGTGTACAAGAATTTCGACCCGCGCGCGAAGGTGCTCAGCAAGGCCGCGACCGAGGTGCTCGACAAGCTGGGTATCAACGACCCGGTCCTCGACACCGCCCGCGAGCTCGAGCGGATCGCCCTGAGCGATCCTTACTTCATCGACAAGAAGCTCTACCCGAATGTCGACTTCTATTCTGGCGTGATCCTGTCGGCGATCGGCTTCCCGACGACGATGTTCACCGTTCTCTTCGCCCTCGCCCGCACCGTCGGCTGGGTCGCGCAGTGGAACGAGATGATCTCGGACCCCGAGCAGAAAATCGGCCGCCCGCGCCAGCTCTACACGGGCCCGACGCAGCGCGACTACGTCCCCGTCAGCCAGCGCTAAGCGCCGGACCCGACAGGGCCAGGAAATCAGGGGTCGGTGCCCAGGCACCGGCCCCTTTTTTCTGAGTGCATCCTCCAAATTTGTCTCCCGAAACCGGGCGGGGAGCCGGCGCAGCCGGCGGAGGGGATGGAGCGAAGCACGAAGGGGAAGTCCCACGGTCATTGACCGATAAGCATTTGCCAACCATGTTCATGCCATGGCCATGTCGGCAGCCCCACTTTTACGGGCTGACTATTTCATCGTCGGCATAGTGCCTGTACGGTGCGACGTTTCCCGGGAGCGGGCTGAAAGATGACGAAGACCCTGTTGCGTTCGGTTGGATTGTTCGGCGCCGGCATGATCGTCGCGACGATCGCACCCGCCATCGGTGCGGTGGACGTGAGCACCTACAAGGAGCTCGACCAGTTCATGAGCGTGTTCGAGCGGGTCCGCTCGGACTATGTCGAGAAGGTCGATGACCGCACCCTGATCAAGGGCGCGATTGACGGCATGCTCGCCAGCCTCGACCCGCACAGCGCCTATCTCGATGCACGCGACCGGCAGAATATGCGCACGCAGACGCAGGGCGCCTATGGCGGCCTCGGCCTGTCGGTCACGATGGAGGACGGCGCGGTCAAGATCATGACCGCGCAGGAGGATACGCCGGCCGGCCGCGCGGGCCTGAAGACTGGCGACTATATCACCCATATCGACAGCAAGCTGCTCTATGGGGGCACGCTCGACGAAGCGGTCGACCAGATGCGCGGCAAGCCGGGCTCGAAGCTTCTGCTGACGATCGTCCGTCCCGGCCGCGACAAGCCCTTCGACATCAGCCTCACCCGCGAGCTCATCCAGATGAAGCCGGTGAAGTGGGAAGTGAAGGACCAGGTCGGCATCATCAACATCAACACCTTCGTCAACGCCAACACCGGCGATTCCGTGCGGGCAGCGATCGCAGGCATCCAGAAATCGCTGGGCCATGATCCGGCCGGCTATGTGATCGACCTGCGCTCCAATCCCGGCGGCCTGCTCGACCAGGCGATCGACGTTGCCGATATCTTCCTCGACCGTGGCGAGATCGTGTCGCAGCGCGGGCGCGAGAAGAACGATATCGAGCGCCGCTATGCGACCGCCTCCCCGCCCGACCTCGCCCATGGCCTGCCGATCATCGTGCTGGTCGATGCGGGTTCGGCCTCGGCGGCGGAAATCGTCGCAGGCGCGCTGCAGGACCAGAAGCGCGCGCTGGTGATGGGCGAGCGCACCTTCGGCAAGGGCTCGGTCCAGACGGTGATCGACCTGTCGGACGAGACCGCTCTCAAGCTGACCACGGCGCGCTACTACACCCCGTCTGGCCGTTCGGTGCAGGAAGGCGGGATCAAGCCCGATCTGCGCGTGCCGCAGCTCAGCGATGCCGATTACAAGGACCGGCCGCGCCTGCGCGAATCCGACCTGCGCCGCCACCTGATCAACGAGGCCAAGGTCGACGACAAGGTGCTGGAGGACGACGGCAAGCCCGATCCCCGCTTCCAGCTGACCGCTGCCGAGCTGAAAAAGCAGGGTATCGACGATTTCCAGCTCGACTATGCGGTGAAGACGATCGCACGCATGTCGCAGCCGCCGCTGCGGACGGCGCAGGGCGGTGCGAAGAAGACCGGCGCACGCTGACAGCCGAGCCGGATGGGCGCCTGATGCGCCTGTCCGTCGGCCGGGCTGGCCCGGCGCGCCATCTATGCTAAGGCCTTCTCCATGACACGCTTCGCCAAGGCGCGGCTTGCCGCGCTCCTCCTGCCCTCCGCGCTGATGACCGGCGCACTGGGATCGCAATATATCGGCGGCCTTTTCCCTTGCGAGATGTGCCATTGGCAACGCTGGCCGCATGAGATCGCCATCGCAGCCGCGCTGTTCGCCTTTCCGTTCGGCGACAAGCCGGCGGGTCGCGCGGCGCTGTGGATCGCCATTCTCGGCATCCTCGTCAGCGGCCTGATCGGCGTCTTCCACGCCGGCGTCGAATATAAATGGTGGGAGGGCATCACCCGCTGCTCCGCCCCGCTGACCGGCGGATCGACCGACGACCTGATGGCACAGATCATGGCAACGCCGATGATCCAGTGCGACGTGCCCCAATGGACGCTGTTCGGCATTTCGCTCGCCGGCTACAATGCGTTGATATCGACCCTTGGAGCGATCGGGATCCTCTTGATGTGGAAGCGAAAGCCATGACCAGCGACAGCAGCCGCGCGGCGATGCTCCGTGTCGACCAGGCCGGCGAATTCGGCGCCACCCGCATCTATGCCGGTCAGCTGGCGGTGATGGGACAGCGCAGCCCGGAGGCCCGCGCCATCGCCCGCATGGCGCATCAGGAAGCGCGCCACCGCGTCATCTTCGACCGGATGATTGCCGAACGCGGCGTCCGACCGACCGCCCTGCGCCCGCTCTGGGACGTGGCCGGCTTCGCGCTGGGCGCGGCCACCGCGCTGATCGGGCCCAAGGCGGCGATGGCCTGCACTGCCGCGATCGAGACCGAGATCGACCGCCATTATGGCGAACAGCTCGACGAGCTGGGCGACGAGGATCCCGAACTCGCCGAAACGATCCGCGACTTCCGTGCCGAAGAGGTCGAGCATCGCGACACCGCGATCGCCGCCGGCGCGGAACAGGCGCCGGCCTATCCCTTGCTATCCGGCGCCATTCGTCTCGGTTGCCGCATTGCCATCGGACTTTCCCGGCACATATAGAGACTTGAACACAGGACAGGACCCGCGCCGATGATCAGGAACCGCATCTTCACTCCGGCGCTGGCGATCCTTGCCACGGCCTTTGCCGCACTGCCCGCCACCGCGCCGGTCCAGGCGCAGCGCACCCAGCGCGTGCTCACGATCTTCGGCTCCGATCCCTGCCCGACCAGTAATGGCGACGAGATCGTCGTCTGCCAGCGTATGCCAGAGTCGGAGCGCTACCGCATTCCCGAGCAGCTGCGCCGGACCGATCCCAAGAACGACAATTGGGGCGATCGCGCGTCGAGCCTCGAATATGTCGGCCGCAGCGGCGCGCAGAGCTGCTCGACCAGCGGTGTCGGCGGTGCTTCGGGCTGTTTTCGCGAGCTCGCCCGCAAGGCCTGCGACGAGGACAAAGCCGACGGCAAGAAGTGCGGGATCAAATTCTGATCTCTGCGCGACAGGATTGACGGTTCCACCCGTTCATTGCGGATCAATCGCGCTTTTGGCAGATGGCGGAGCATGATTTCGCCATCCGGAAAGCGACCGATGAACCGTCTTGCCCTTCTCCCTGCCCTCGCTGCGCTGGCGCTTGCCGGCTGTGCTGCGGTTTCGCCCGAGGCCAAGGTCCGCACCAAGCTGATCGACGCGGGCATTCGTCCGCCGGTCGCGTCCTGCATGGCGGAACGGATGGTCGACCGCCTGTCGCTGGTCCAGCTGCGTCGGCTGCAGTCGCTGGGCGGGCTGGGCAATCGGGACGTTCGTGAAATGAGCGTCGACGAACTCGTCCGGCGGCTGCGCGCGCTGCAGGATCCCGAGATCGTCTCGGTGGTGCTGAAGGCCGGAATCGGCTGCTCGATCGCCAGCTGAGGGCAGCATCTGCGGCTTTGCGCGAAGCTTGCAGAGCGCCACTGTCCTTCCGCACAGCTTCCCGGCAGAACAAAGTTTGCCTATTGCCCGCGCATCGTTTGATTTGCTGCGGATGGGGTTTTCAAGGCGCATCTTTCATGCTTTAGCGCCTGCAAATCCCGTGGACTCTGAAGGACAGGCTCGCGCATGAACATCCATGAATATCAGGCCAAGGAGCTGCTGGCGAAGTTCGGTGTGGCAGTGCCCGCCGGCCATGCAGCGCTGAGCGTCGACGAAGCCGTCGAGGCAGCCAAGAAGCTCCCCGGGCCGATCTGGGTGGTCAAGGCGCAGATCCACGCGGGCGGCCGCGGCAAGGGCAAGTTCAAGGAACTGCCGGCCGATGCCAAGGGCGGCGTCCGCCTGTCCAAGTCGGTCGAGGAAGTCCGCGCCAATGCGCAGGACATGCTCGGCAACACCCTCGTCACCATCCAGACGGGCGAAGCCGGCAAGCAGGTCAACCGCCTGTACGTGACCGACGGCGCCGACATCAAATCCGAATATTATCTGTCGATGCTCGTCGATCGCAAGACCGGCCGCATCGCGATGATCGTGTCGACCGAGGGCGGCATGGACATCGAGCAGGTCGCCCATGACACGCCCGAGAAGATTCGCACGATCGTGATCGACCCGGCCGAGGGCTTCCAGCCGCACCACGGCCGCGCCGTGGCCTTCGCGCTGAAGCTCAAGGGCGACCTGAACAAGCAGGCCGTCAAGCTTGCCGAGCAGCTCTACAACGCCTTCATCGCGACCGACATGTCGATGCTCGAGGTCAATCCGCTGGTCGAGACGACCGACGGGAAGCTGCTCGTCCTCGACGCGAAGGTCAGCTTCGACTCGAATGCTCTGTATCGCCACCCCGACGTCCTCGCCCTGCGCGACGAGACCGAGGAAGACCCGGCCGAGATCGAGGCGTCGAAGTATGACCTCGCCTACATCAAGCTCGACGGCGACATCGGCTGCATGGTCAACGGCGCGGGCCTCGCCATGGCGACGATGGACATCATCAAGCTGAACGGCATGTTCCCGTCGAACTTCCTCGACGTCGGCGGCGGCGCCACGAAGGAGAAGGTCACCGCGGCGTTCAAGATCATCCTGAGCGATCCTGCGGTGAAGGGCATCCTCGTCAACATCTTCGGCGGCATCATGCGCTGCGATATCATCGCGGAAGGCATCATTGCGGCGGCCAAGGAAGTGAACCTCTCGGTTCCGCTGGTCGTCCGCCTCGAAGGCACCAATGTTCAGCAGGGCAAGGACCTGCTGGCGGGTTCGGGCCTGCCGATCGTGGCCGCCGACGATCTGGGCGACGCCGCCCGCAAGATCGTCGCCGAGGTGAAGAAAGCGGCCTGATCCGTCCGGGAAAGGCGCGGTCGATCCGATTTGCAAAACGGAACTTCGCAGTTTTGCAATTTCACATTTGATTTGACCGCCGCGAACCGCAATGGCGATCGGCCATGGAGCCGGGTCCGCAAGGCCCCGGCCCGCTGGCAGCAAGGGATACGGCCTCCCCAGGGCAAGTGCCAAGGCCAAGGAGTGAAGCTATGAAAGTCCTCGTGCCCGTTAAGCGGGTCATCGATTACAACGTGAAGCCTCGCGTCAAGATGGACGGCACCGGCGTCGACCTGGCCAACGTCAAGATGTCGATGAACCCCTTCGACGAAATCGCCGTCGAAGAAGCCATCCGCCTGAAGGAAAAGGGCATCGCGACCGAGATCGTCGCGGTTTCGATCGGCGAACAGAAAGCCCAGGAAACGCTGCGCACCGCGCTGGCGATGGGTGCCGACCGCGCGATCCTGATCGTGAGCGAGACCGAGGTCGAGCCGCTCGGCGTTGCCAAGCTGCTCGCCAAGATCGTCGAGGAAGAGGCCCCCGGCCTCGTCATCCTCGGCAAGCAGGCGATCGACGACGATTCGAATCAGACCGGCCAGATGCTGGCAGCGCTCCTCGGCTGGGGCCAGGCGACATTTGCCTCCAAGCTTGAGCTTGGCGCCGACAAGACGACCGTGACCCGCGAAGTCGACGGCGGCCTGCAGACCATCGACGTCAAGCTGCCGGCGATCGTCACCACCGACTTGCGCCTCAACGAGCCGCGTTATGCCTCGCTGCCGAACATCATGAAGGCGAAGAAGAAGCCGCTCGACAAGAAGGCTCCGGCCGACTTCGGCGTCGACGTTGCCCCGCGCCTGAAGGTC
>JAIYAJ010000023.1 GCA_027489105.1 Zymomonas sp.
GCCCCGCGCGAGGGCATCGTCCACCAGATGCAGGTCTACAATGTCGGCGCCGTCATCCAGCCGGGCGGCGTGGTGATGAGCATCGTGCCGGAGCGCGAGCTGCTCGTGATCGAGGCGCGCGTCAGCCCCATGGACATCGACCAGCTCTATCCCGACCAGCCGGCCCGCGTGCGCTTCTCGGCCTTCAACAACCGCACAACGCCCGAGATCACGGGCCATGTCTACCGCATCGGCGCCGACCTCACGCGCGAGGAACGGACCAACCAGAGCTACTACAATGTCGGCATCCGGGTGACCGACGAGGAGCGCGCCAAGCTCGGCAACCTCCGGCTCATCCCCGGCATGCCGGCGGAGAGCTTCATCAAGACCTCGGAACGCACGATCGCGAGCTTCCTGATCAAGCCGATCCGCGAGCACATGAACCGCGCCTTCCGCGAGGAATGAGGGGGCCTTTTTAACGCCCCCACATCTTCCGCAGTTTTTTCAGAACCAGGTGCGGCCTGACCGCTTTGCGTACAAGCGCAATCATGTCGCGAGCATCACCATATCTACTGAATGGCAAGCCCATAAGCTCTGGCGAAGTGCTCGCGATCACGGCCTTCGGCATGGCGTCGTTTCGCTTGAGAGCAACAGGAAGCTTGAACATCGCTTCAAATACTTTGCGCCCGACCATGGGGCTGAAGTGCAGTTTGGTTCTATCGGCGTAGGACTGTGCGTAATGCCAGCATGAGACCCTGAGCTCCAGATAGACAAGATCGAGGATGTAAAGCGCATCGCCTCTCGGTACGCCTCGCAGCCAGTCATTAACCGCATCAATGACTTCAGCCTCAGGGGGCATGCCGAAACGCATTGTGATGGCGCGCCCATCGAGCTGCGTCGCCGGGCTATCGGAAACGCGCCAGAAGAACGAGCGAGCCACCTCTCCCGCCATCCCTTCGATCACGCCGTCAACGCCCTCAAGCTGGAGTAAAGTTGTGTAGACCTTGGCGTTGCTGCCTCCAATTGTATGTCCTACCCTGTAGTGCCATGACAGCTCCTCTTCCCTCGACGAAATCCGGGCGGAAAGCTCACGGTGCTTTGTTCCGCATAGAGCAGCTAGCCGGGCTGCTAGGTAAGGATCAGGCCCGCCGCGCGAGTTGATGATGTAAGTGTCATGTGAGGTGCCTGTCTCGGAACGAAGCAAGCTGAGCAACATCCTCGAATCGTATCCGCCGGTCAGCGCCAGCGCGCAGCGGTGGACGCCCATCATGGTTCGCATGTTGTCGCGTACGGATTCGGCAATCTCCTTGATAAGTGCGGCACCGTTTCTCTGCCGGGTCGGAGCGGCCAAAGGCCAGTGGCGCACGGGCTTCCACGAACCGAAGTCGAGATAGTGATTGCACATGAGGCGGCGAACTCCACGGTGCGCTGTCAATCCCGCCGGGAACCAACCCTCTCGCGCCACGTCGAGCCTGGCGTACAAATTGAAATCGAATCGCTCGGCGTAGGACTCCTGAGTGAGAATGGCGGCAGCGGTGGAGCCCGCAAGACAGAGTTCCTGTGAGAAAACACCCGACATAGTCCCGGCGGCATCCAGGTACCAACGCAAGGTGCCGTTGACTTCAATCAACAGGCTCCATGAGCCGATCGCCCTCAGGTAGATGCTCTCGATGCCGGCATTCGCGTCGGCTGCTTCAACGGCCTGCGCTATCAGACAGGGATCAAGAACGTCACCAGTCTGAGCGTCCAGCATTGTACCGAGAATGGCGCCGAGCAGGCGGTCACCGCTTCCATATATCGGCCTGACGGATAGCAGCCGGTGATGCACGATCGTATAGTGTCCGATGACCAGCGAGCTGATGTCGTCGCCGTCCATCGCAAGGTTGCCCGAAGACGCGAGGATACGGAACTGGCCGGGCGGCAAATCGCCTTTATCGTAGCGAATTTCAGGGTGCATGATGGTTCTCTAGTAAACCAAGGCGTCCGAGGCACCGATAAAAATGCCTCCTGTCAAAGCTTCTTGGACTGCATTATTCATCGAAACGGCGCTGCCTACGCTTCATTCGACGTGCGAGGGGATGATCTGAGAGGGAGCGGAAGGCTTGTCGCGAAGGGCTTTGGCCAGAGCGCTTGCGCTTGATCCGGCAAGCCCCAAAAGCAAGGGCGCGGACGCAATGAAAAATGCAATGATTCCGACAGCCACGGCGCACCTCCAGAACCAACCGATAGGGCCGAACGCGAGTTCCACACCGGCAAGACCAAGAAGCGTGGAAGGCGGCACGATGACGGCAGGCATGATGGCCAATGAATCAAGTCTTAGCGGCACCCGGGCAACCCTTATAGCAATGATGAGAGCGCAAAACTCGACCAACAGCATAGCAGTCACAAACGCCGCTAGGTCACGTGTCAGCCAAAGGGTGGTCGCTCCGATCGCCACGCCTGCCAAACTGCCGGCAGAACCGACAAGGATGTATGCGGTGCCGCCAAATGCCATGGCTGGCAATGTGACAACCGCGTAGAGCATTCGCACCGCCACGAGCGCAGCTGTAGTTCCGACCAGTGTTTGAGATGGCAAATAGTTCGAGCCGAAGACCATGCCGATGGCAGGTCCCCCGATGCTCCATAGACCCAAGCCGAATGTCAGGCTTAACCCACCGACAAGGACAGCGAAAGCGCTGACCAGAGGATTTGCCTGTCGACCACCTTCTGCATTTACAAAGCGTGGCAAGAAAATCGTCGTGAGGTAACGAAGCGATATGGTCCTTGGGAGGATGCCGACCATCATCGTAACGTTATAGAATGCCAAGGCTGCGGGACCCATAAGTGCGCCAACGACCAACCGGTCGCCAAGTGCTTTCAACCCCTGCGACAGGCCATTTGGGATAAGGGGAGCGCCATACCGCAGAGCATCTCGAGCTGTCTCAGACCGCCAACGCAATCGCCAGGGATTCGAGTCAAGCATGTGCGTGGTTGCCGAGTAGACAAGCAGGCCTACAATCAAGCCAGCAGAGGCTGCCCAGTACGTTTGCAAGATAAAAGCGCAAGCAACGGTAGCTAACATCGATGAAACATGTAGGACAATAGTAGAAAAGGCATCAGAACCATAAATGTACTGCCGAGATTGCTCTTTCGAGCCGAGATGAGCAAATCCACGAATCAAAGGGCATGCGCCCAAGGCCATGAATGCGTTGACTGACTCAGGCGTCTTAAAAGCTGAAGCGAGGAAGGGGGCCGCAATTGCGAGGCCGATCGCGAGAATTGCACCCCGCACCACCGCCAAGGTATGAAGGGTGTCCCTCTGTTCGGAAAGGGTGACGTCCTGGCGAAGCCGCACGATGGACCGTTCCAATCCGACGTCACCCAGTATCTCGACAAGGGACAGGGTCAAGACAAGAGTCACTGCGACGCCGAACTGCTCTGGCGGCAACATCCGTGCAAGAACAAAAGTTCGGGCGAGGGAACTCGCCATCTCGGAAATGGCCGAAAATCCGAGAAGCCGATTGCTACCTGCGACGTACTTCTGAAGACGTCGCGTCATGAAGCAGCTTCAATCCTCAATAGTCGAGATAGACAACGCCGCCGATTTGGCCGTCGCATTGCCGGACCACGTCCTGGAAGCCGAACAACGTCTTGAGCCGCGTCTTGTTGGCGCGAGCCACGATGATGGTTCTTTCGACCGCGGACACAACTGCGAGGGTGCCGGCCATGTCGGACATGGGAGCCGCATCGCAAATGACCACATCGAACATTCGCGACAATTCGAGAATGAAATGCCGAAGCTCGGTCGCAAGCATTGCCTTTGCGTCCTTGGTCAGGCCGCCCGCGGGGATTGCGATCAGGTTTGGATAGGCAGGTTGCATATAGCTTGACCAGACACTGGCATCGCCAATTTGCATTAACCATTCGGAAAGGCCGGGCTTCGACTTATCGAGCCCGAACATGTCGGCAATTCGCGGCGCATTGAAGTTGGTGTCGACCAGCACGGTGCGAAGCCCGCTCAGGGCGAAGGCCGCCGCAGCGTTTGCAGCAACAACGGACGTGCCAGATTGATGGGCGTCGCCGATAAAGCAGAACGACCTGACGCCAGCATCCACATACATGTGCTGCAACTGGGATACGACCGATAGAACCGAACGTGCCAGTGGAAGTGTTGGCTCAACCAGGACCGCCAACTCTTTGGCAACATCCGCAGGAAAGCTCCACTGGTCGAACTGCGACTTCTCGCGAAACGCGATCTCGGTCTTTTCTAAACCAGCGTTCAAGCGCGGCTCCTCATTATAGCGCCCTAACCGCCAAGCCGACACGACAGGCATTAGCCCTTCTAAAGGATTGGCCTCCTGCCATCAACCAAGCGCGTAGCCGAACGATAGCGAAGTTTGATTGAACCTTCGTTACGATCTCGGCCGCCTAGTCCGGCCTCGGTGATCGCGGCAGCAACCGGGTCCATTCTCCGCCGGAGAAAGGAGAACTGGCCGGTCTACGGTTCCGCAAAATATCCTCGACTTCCGGCAATCGCGCAACAGCGCTGAAGATCTCCAATGCGCCAGTCTCGAACGGACGCGGCCAGCCGCCGATGCCGCTGTCCTGGTCAGCTTTCGCCAGCTCGGCGATGCGAGTATCGCTTCGGGCACTAGAGATAATGAAGCGAGCGACACGCTCCAGGGCCCGATCATTGACATCTGTCAGGCTGACGCCGTTGCGCTGGGCGATGAGAGCTGTCAGCGCCAGCGGTTCGAACGCCCAGACATGGTGTTGAAATGCACGTCGGCCTCGCGCTAACTCCGAGGGTAACGCGCCGGCGCCAGTGACCTCGGCGAGAATGGATCGCGCATTGGCTATGCCATAGTCGAAAAGGCTGCGATCGTTTGCAGCAACGCCGGCAACGGCTGCAGCTGCGCTCGTCCACGCACGATAAACCTCTCGTTGGCCTCCAGCGGCAACAAGCGCAGCCTCATCGCGGATCGCTGCGCGCGCCACATCCAATAGCCAAGCAGAAATCGCTTCATGCTGCGCTGCGCTGACGCTGCGACTATTCTTGATCTTGAGATAAGATACACCAAGCGAGACATGACCAAACCATATCGTGTCATACCTCGCCTGAGGAGTGACCTCACCGAGGAAAGCACGCCCGCGTGCCCATGCCTCCAGCCAGCGCGCCGCGCACGCAGCCCGGGCGTCACGCTTGTCCGCCGCCAGATAGGACCCGTCCGCCATCCTTGCCACAGATGCCGAAAACTCGCGGATGCCACGCGTGCCTGCCGACTGGCGCACCCACTGCTCACCGGAAATGGTCCGGCTGGCGGCGTCTGCATAGATAACGATCGACCTGTGGTCCATCACGGCAGCAGGTGGGCGAGGACAGCCGTTGAAACGCTCGCCGGCGTCTGTTTTCCCATTGAGGACAGGAGCATCGAAGATATTCTCGATCCGTTGAGGCTGGGCCTGAGCAGTGCCGTACAAGAAGGAGAGAACAAGAATCGCCATTACTCGCTTGGCGCATATGGCTGCAGTCCGCGTGGCTACGGAAGCTTTCGAGGCCATCATGTGCGTGGACCCGAAGCGCGATGTTCGGCCGTGACGCTGCGGCTTGCTTGTATGCGACTGTCGACCGTTGTGGCCAGGCCGTCGGTGATGCGTTTCAGGTAATTCTTTCGAGCGCGGACATCCCTTCGCGGAATCGTCATGTTCATGCCGCGTGCGACCCGTTGACTGTCGACCAATGCGTAAGCTGTAGCCATGTTGCCTTGCATCGTTCCTTCAATCACCCGAAGCATTCTTATCGCGCCATTGAACGTCGATGTTTCAGTCTCAAGCACCACGTTGCGCTCGACCCGGATGTTGGTCCCACTGTCGACCGTAATCGCATGCGGACCTGCGCTCACAATGATGTTGTCCGCGATTTCGATGTCCGCGTAAGGCAAACGGTCTTCATTGGTAAGCATGACACCATCCGCTATCGCGGACGTGTCCTGCAGTATCACATTGTGTCTGATGCGGATGCCAGCGGTCGGTAACCCGGCCCCACGCGTGAAGGCCCGAATGAAACTCCCGACACGAGCGGCATCCGGCCGAAAACCGCCGAAGCGATTGGACTGGATCGCAATATCACTTGAGGCATAGAAATCGATGGCGCCCGCCCCAAGCTTTCGAAAGTCGTTATGTGCCACCACGCCTCGCCGAACCCGACTGAGAACGATGGCACGCTCGACTAATTCGAAATAACTGTCTGACACGCCGATGCCATCTACTTCTTCTACGGATAGCGCTCGGAACCTGCGATCGACTGCAAGGTCGTTGGATCCGGTGAAGCGCGCCCGGCGGACATCGACCCGAGCACTGCGCGTAATCTCGAGCAGGCTGCCTTCGCCGTCAACCGGAGCGAAGGAAAGGCGATCGATCACGACGTCAGATGAGCCTGTTACAATCATGCGCCGGATCGTTGGCGGACGTGCTGGGTCTGCTGCTGTGATTACAACGGCAGTGCCGGCCGCCAGGTTTTCAATGCGGATCAGGTCGTAGACCCCGGGCAGCAAAGCCACCGGCTGGCGGCCGGCCGCCAACGCAACTCGAAGTTCCTCCGCCGAGCTGACGACGCGCCGTTCGACCGGTGTCTGTGCTTGCACGCCGCCAGACATCACGACGCCAAGAAACGCCAAGGTTGCACTCACCGAGAGAAACCGACGCATATGCCCGAAAATACGAGATGTCATGAATGCTTCTTAGCACCGCTCAACGCAATGGCAAAGCACACTGATAGCTGCTCGACTGGGCTGCTACGCCGTCGGCCGCGCTTTCGCTATAGTGGTTAAAGTCGCCTGAGAAGTTCAGCCAGATAGTTCTCATATGCTTCAAGGCGATCCAGCGCTAGCGCTGCACCTTGCGCCGCAGCGGTTGAAAGCTCCGATCGTCTGTCCACCGCACCGAGTGTGACGCTGATCAATTCATTAGGCGGCGTTGAAATGCAGTCCGCTACCAGCGGATATCCAATGCTTGAAAACACGCCCCGAAACTTTCGGCTGTATGCAAGAGGAACGACGGCCACGCCGCTAGATGCCGCTGCGATTGTGGCATGCATGCGCGATCCCGCCAGCAGATCCAGGCTCGAAATGTAACCTTTGGCCTCGCCAGGTGACTTAAAGCTCGGCGCTACCTTGACGCGTGGGTAGCGCGCGGCGATGGCGTAGGAGACCGCAGCGTCGTCCTCCGCAGACCCGTCGCCTGTGAGGACATGGGGCACCAGCGAAACCTCGACATCGCGCCTAGCCAGAAGACCGGCGATGACGCCGTCAACGACGGCTCGATAGGCTTCACTCGATCCGAATTGATCATTCCGCTTGTATCCACCGGCGTAGAGCAACCCGGACACATTGAAGCCGAAGCGGATGGGCCCGCCTGCCTGACAAGGCATCCGTTGGAAAGGTAGCCTGAAGGCGACGTCGACGGTTTCGGAAGCCCGCGTCTCGGCTCCAAGCGCCTTCAGGAGCTGCATCGACTCGGTGTCACGTGTGAATATCCGTTCGCATTGCTTCATCGTCCGACCTGCCAGCCGGTTCAGGACAGGCCGGTCAAATGGACCGATTGTCTGCGGGCTGAGCACAAGCGGACGCCGTTGCAGCAACGCCATCTGCTTTGACCACCACATCCAGAAGAAGCGCTTCCCGCCATACAGATCGGCCCAGCTGTCGCCGCCCCCGATATCGAGAATGACCGAGCAGGACCCTAAGGCCTTCCATAGCTGCGATCCCGGCAAAAGGTAGGCTGTCGACGCTGTCTCGACCTCCTCGACCCCTTTATCGGGACTATAGTGAAGAGGCCCACCGAAGCCGATCACGACCGGTATCACCGTTCGCCCCGCCTTGGCGGCGGCCGCACGCAGGATAGCGATGTTTGCAATTGTGAGAGCTCCGACGCCCAGATTGGCCGAGCGCAAGGAATGCCAGAGAAGTCCGATGCGGAGCGGTTCAGAGGTCATGATGTCAATGCGGAACCACAGGAGAACTGACGGGTGCAGCATGCCCAGGTCGGCCGAATGCTGTTCCCCAAGATTCTGGCGCGATCTGGCAACGCACCTTACTTGGCGGCGCACAGCCGTGGACACCGAGCAAGCCGGCCCAGGCCGCATCTCGATCGCCGCGAACCAGCATTTGAATGACCTTGGCCAAACCAAATACATAGGCGAATGGCAAACGTAATGGCATCCATCGCCTGACAAAACGCATCCGGTTCCGTGAGTTGAAGTAGACGGAAAGTGGTGACGGGCTGCGTTTGAGTGTGCCAGACCCTATGACAGTGCCGCCATGATGAAACACCGTCGCACCAGGGACCATCGCGACCTTAAACCCTAGCATCCGAGCGCGCCGTGCCCAGTCAACTTCTTCATAGTAAAGGAAATAGTCTTCGGTCATGGGCCCCACAGCTTCGAGAACCCGTTTGGGCACCATGAGATTGGCGCCGCTGATAAAGTCGATCGCCCGGTTTGCGACTGCTGTCGCCTCGTGGGGCATCGTGCCGCGATTGAGGTTTGTGCAAGCTCCAGTCCAGGCATTCACCACCCCGCCGTCGCTTTGAATCGCGTGCGGCGGCTCGCAAAATGCAATCCGGCAACCCAGCAGGCCATCGCCCTCCATCGAGGCGGCCTCCATGTAGGCAGTCGCCGCGCCGGTCGGCACGGTTGTGTCAGGGTTGAGTATCCAGAAAAGCGATATGTCCGACAGCTGTTTCAGCATGGCGAGGCCGAGGTTCACGCCTGCTGCGTAGCCGCCGTTGCTCGCGGCGCGCACCAGCGCGATACGGCAACTGCCCATGGCGCCGTCAGGCGCGACATCGACGAAGTCGAGCGGAAAGGTCAAGGCTGGCGCACTGCGGCCCGCGTCGTGGCCAGCCTGGGGTCTCTCGCCCTTCAGCGCCCAAAGCTTGATTTGGTCCGCTGTCCGGTCGGGCGACGCATTATCGACGATGACGATCCTCGCAGGGGAATCATCGGCAGCGAGTAGGCTTTCCAAGCAGTCGAAGATGACGTCGGATGAATTGTAGGAAACAATGACGACCCCGATCATATTTCGATACCTAAACTGTTCAGCAGGCGTCTTCCCGCGAATCCAACTGTCTGGCGTCTGTCCATTCGCCATGCCTGCGAGAACCGGCGCCATGTCTGCAACCGAATGATGCTTTTCGCCAGCACGATGCAGCTAATGCCCACGTTAGGCTGCTGTATTTTCAAGCAATCTCCAGGCGGGATCTCCGCTCCTGCACCGCAATATACGCCATGGTCCAACCACGGTAGGCCCTGATGGCGAACAGAACGCCAATTGCATTGAAGCGATCACGTGCGGAGCCAAGCTTTGGGCTTCGAAGGACCTTTACGACATGGACGGGCGGCGAAGCCATCACAGCGAGGGCGGTTCCGAGCCATGCTCCCATCGATCGTCCGCACTGCCGGTGATAGCCGAAACTCTCTCGGACAAGCCGCCGCCATTTTGCTGCCAGTTCCTCCCAGTTCCTACGGGCTGGATGCCCAACGACGACGTCTGGAGCATAGGCGAGGCGGTATCCTTTGGCGATGGCTCGATGACTCCATTCCATGTCTTCCGACACCGTACGTCGGAAGCCCCCTACGGCTTCGAACACCTTCCGGCGCACGAACATGTTCCCGCTTCCGGTGAAGTTCTTCCGGTTGATGTAGCTTTCGAAGTCGAATGCAAAAACCGTCTCGAACGCTTCATAGGGATTAAGCCGTCCGGGACTGGCTGGCAGCACATTGACCCTCCCGCCAATGAAGTCCGCTTGCGCAAGCCTTTCGTAGCCTTTCGCGATCCAGTCTTTGGATGGGACGCAATCTGAGTCGATGAACGCGAGAACATTTCCGCTGGCTTCAGCGGCGCCGACATTTCGGGCCGGACCCGCTCCCTGCTCGAACGCCTGGACGACACGCGCGCGCCCATCGACGATTCGCTCGACGGCAGCTAGGCCACAGTGTGAGTTGTTGTCAGAGACAATGACTTCAAATGAAATGTTGCCGGCATCTTGCTCCACTAATCTGGCGAGACAAGTATCCAGATTCGCTAGATCATTATAGTGAGGAATGATGACCGACACGATAATCATGGCGCTTTGCTGCCACCGGGCACAGACGCTCTGGAAAGATTGCTCTTTACGTTAGGCACTGGCAGAATTCATGGAACGTTCGACGCTACTTCCAGGCTTGGCATTGCCTCGGACAAGCGCACGGCTGCAGAGGATCGACACACAAAGCTCTGCCCGTGGGTCTACGAACTGGTAGGTCGTTGTTCCTTCCCGGTTTACGTTCAGCAATCCGAATTGCGGAGATGAGATGACGTCGAGAGCACGTTGAACAACCTCCACCGTGTCATAGATTGAACCCCGGTCTGCAAGTGCCGCCAGCACATTGGCGACGCTGAAGCGGTCGGCAGAGTCGCGACGGCAGCTAAGCATCGCGACAAAGAAGGGCACATGCTGGGGAGAGCCGGCTATCAGTTGGCTGACTTGGCCGAAGCCGGCCGACGAGAGATAGCCGAGGAGCTCGCCTGTCCCGTCTTGGAAATCCTGCATTTCGACCACTGCTGACCGGCGGAGCAGCGACATCTTGGCGGCCTTAAGGCCAACCAGCCTCGCGATGTAGGGTCGACCGTAAGAGATCGAGACAATCGACTCTGTGACGTCCGGCGCCATGGACACGCCGGCGAAGCGCGAAGCGACACTTAACGTGTCGCGAATTTCATTGTCCGACATGTTGGAAAGGCGAACGACATAAAGCACGCGTGCGATCGACGTATGTTCGCCGACGAGATTATCGACGACGTCGCCGACGCCGACAATGACGATCTGAACCGGGATTGCGCGATCCGAGATCACCTTCATGATCTCGGTCAGGTCGCGCGTGAGCGTGGGATGCTCGTTACGGTCGAACTCGTCGATGACGATCAGAAGCCGCGTGCCGCGGATGCGCGAGAGAACATCCGCCAGCGCCTGCGGGGGCAACGGACCTTCCGGCACAAGAGCGTCAAAACGCAGGTTTGCGTCCGCTTCCTCGGTTCGGGGATCGAAATTCTGGTCAAAACGGACGGACAGTTCCGATAAGGCAGAGCCGAATATGGAGCCCAACGTGCTCTCGCGGGAGCACGACACGTAAGCGGTATGGTAACCGACCTGCTGGGCGATAGAGCAGACGGCCAGCGCCAGTGATGTCTTGCCAGCGCCGCGGCCCCCAAAGATGACCAGATGGTTGCGATGTTCCTCGATCGCAGCAATGACGTTGGCCAGTATGTCGCCTCTTCCGGCGAACTGGGCGGCATTTTGCGTGGGCTGACTTGGCGCGAAAGACTTGATCACGCGCAGTAGCTGTTCGCTCTGCTGATCGCCTATCATGTTTTCCGATGCCGGGAATCGAAAGCCGTCAGGCTTGTCGATCGAAAAACTTCTTTGGAGGTTGCGGCCTGTGTTTTTCCGCGGGGCAGCTGCAGGCCGGGCGTTGTCGGGCCCGTCCTTGTCCTTCAGCCTTGTCCAAAGTGAGCTAAGGCCCAGCATCGATTTCCCGAAAAGCAAACCTCGGACACACCGCTAGATGTGTCATGCGAGTGGCGCTGACGATTGATATCCGCTATATCGCACGCGGAGCCTGAGCGGTCTACCATGTTGGCGGCAATACGTGACTTAACGCTAACGCGAAGGCGTCGACGAACAAGGTGGCGATCCTAGATTAATGGTAAAGCCAATCTCTTGTGCGCCAATCGTTGCTATTGCCGACACCCATGTAGTATCAAGTTAAGCGTTCTGAAATATGGACTGAAAGTTTAATAAACAACTGCGTCGATGGATATATACTGTTCAATTGAAATAGGATGATGTTGGGATAAACCCAGCGATCTTCTTGAGCGGAACGTAAGTGATGAACCCTAAGCAGGCAGCGCTGATCTTCTGGAGCCGAAAGACGACCATTGTAATGTCGTTTCTCGTCATACTCGTTGCCGCGGTTGTTTCCGTTTTCCGCATTACGCCTTTGTATCAAGGCCGCGCACAGCTCTACGTCAATCTGTCTGACGCCAATGCTGCCACCTTGAACCAGGTCTCGATCGGCGGCTCGCGGACCTATGTGAATTCACAGGTCGAGGCTTTGAGGAGCCGTGGGACGGCGATGGCCGTCGTACGAAATCTTGGACTGCAGAATGATCCTGCCATGCTTGAAGCCTATCGTAACTCGGACGATCGCGGCGATGTGGTCGACTGGATCGCGGGCGCTCTCCAACGTGGGCTCGAAGTGAATCGGCAAGGCCTGAGCGACGTCATCACCATCGTATACCGGGCGAGCGACCCGGATCGCGCCGCTCGGCTGGCCAACGCCTTTGCCGAGGCGCTGATTCAACGCGAGGTCCAGATGCGCATTCAGCCAGCTCTGGAAAGCGTACGCCTTCATGAAGAGCGACTGAGCGCACTGCGCGACCGGTTTTCTGAGGTGGAAGCGCAGCGATCCCAACTGAGGCTCGATGCGATCCGCCGCGGAGAAGTTGATGCCGCTGGCCAAGTCGACTCCAACGCATCGGTCCCAACCATGCTTGCCAATGCGCGAGCAGCCGTCGTTCAGGCGCGCGCCGCCCTCGACCTTGCCAGAAGCGGGCAGAATCCACCTCTCGATAATCCGGAGTTGCTCGCGCTCAGGCGCAGCCTGGCGGATGTGGAGGTCGCTCTGCAGAGGGAGACGCCGTTACTGGGGCCGACACATCGTCGCGTTCAGGCGTTGACAGCCAATGGCGAACAATTGCGAGCGCAAATTCGTACTGCGACGGCACGGCTCAGGTCGGACATGATTGCTGATCGGGAGCGGGAACTTGGCGCCGCGGAGCGCAAGGTCGAGGAAGCACAAGGGCTGCTAACACGCGACGAAGGGCAGCGCAATGACCAGTCGAAGTCGCGCTCGGCAGCCACCTCGCTTGACCGAGAACTTGAGGCACTCAAGTCGCAAATTGACACCCTTGTGCAACGGCGTGAACGGGCCGCCGTTGAAAGCACGGCCACCGTCAGCAACATAACGATGCTGACACCAGCCACCACGCCGTCTGACCCATCCTGGCCACGGGTCCCGGTTGTTCTTGGGCTGGCTGCCGCCTTGGGCGCAGGCCTCGGATTTGCGCTAGCCTTCTTGCAAGAGATGTTTGATCGCCGGGTTAGGTGTGTTGACGACCTCCGCTCCTATCTCGACGCGCCCATTTTGGGCGAGGTCCAAGGTTCGCCGCTGGAGAAAGGCATGGTACCATTGCCCCCAATCGCAAATCCGAACTGGATGGGCGCCACACTGCGCCGGGCGACGCCCGTTCTCGACTCTCGGGCCATTGTCGGAGCTTGAAGCATAGGCAGATAGGCAAGCAGGCCAATGCCGATATCGCCAAGTTCCACTGGCCGCTTCGGTCTCGCTAGCGATGTCGGCTGGCTGTCTCTGGCGGTGGTCCTGGGGGCTTGCGTCGGCTTGACGTTGCCGTATCTCTATGAGAGCTCGCTCGAAATTTATGCCATAATAATCGCAGTAATTATTGTTTCAGGCATCTATTATATGCCCGAGATGTTGACATTCCGGGACCGTCTGACCTGGGCGCTTTTCATAATCGTTATTTGTCTGTTCTGCATCTATCCACAGTATATTTCTCTGCAAGTGAGCGGGTTGCCGTGGATCAGTCCGATGAGACTAGTTCTTGCTCTTCTCGTCCTGTCCTGGCTGCACGCTCTGCGCAGCAGCGTCGATATGCAGTCGCGACTTTCTGGTCTGATAAATGCAAACCGAATTTTCTTTTCTCTGCTTGTCATATTCATCGCATGTCAAGTATTGAGTATACCAACGTCTCGAAATCCAAGCCAAGCGACTCAGAAGTTTGCGCTCTTTCAGTTGTACTGGACTTTCCCGCTGTTTGTTACGTTGTCATTGCTTTACAAGCCAAGGCGAATTGCGACTTTCGGGGGCCTGTTTATATTTTTTGCATTGTTTCAGTGCCTCATCGGATTCCTTGAGGCGCGCCAGGAGCGCTTATTGTGGCTTGACTATCTTCCTCCCGGCTTCGGTGCAGATAGTGAAGTGTTGACGCGCATCATCCAGGGAACATTTCGAGCAGATGGCTACCGGGTACAAGGCTCGTTTTCTGTCAGTCTTGTCTATGCGGAATTCCTGGTCGTCCTGCTTCCGTTCGCGCTTTTCGCTTTTCTGGATGGACGACGTCCGATGTTTCGGGCGCTTGGCCTGATCACGGCCATTGCAATTTTGCCCGCGCAGTACTTTTCAGGCTCGCGCTTGGGCATGGTCGGATCGATCACTGTCTTCATGTCGGTCATGGCCCTGTTCGTCATTCGAATCTGGCGACGCGATAAGCGCAGCATGCTGGGACCTTTCCTGATCATGCTGCTGCCCTTCGCGCTTGCCGCCTTTGTCGCAGCCGTCTTTGCCAGCCCGAGGTTGAGAGCTATGACGATTGGCGGTGGCGCTCAGCAGGCGAGCACCGACAGCCGCTTTGAAATGTGGATGTTGGGAATCCCGAGGATCTTCGAGCGCCCCTTGTTTGGTCACGGCGCTGGCCTTGGAGCCGAAACGCTGGGCTATACCAATCTGGCAGGTGTCCTTACGATCGACACATACTGGCTCAGCGCCCTGCTCGAATTCGGCATTCTGGGCTTTGCTGCTTGGTTTGGCATGATTGCCATCGCGATATGGAAAGGCATCAAGGTTTACGTCGAGCGGCGAAGCGACGATGCCTGGCTCGGGGGCCCGATCGCTGCTGGGCTCACTGCCTTTCTGGTCGTCAAGCTGGTGCTCTCTCAGACCGATAACCACATGCTCGTGTTCGTGCTGATGGCCATGGCGGTGCTCCTTCAGGCTCAGGCCGCGCCGGCAATGCAGCCCTCGACGGGCGCCTGCGGATCGACAGCGCTTCCACCAGCATGGAAGCCGAGACGACGCACGCCTTTAGCGCATCTGGAACAGTGCTGCGGTTGCCGGGACATTCACGTCAGGGGCCGCAAGCGCCAAGCCGCAGCAAGCGGCAGGGCGTCGATTCGAAGCAAGGTAGATAACACCGTTCGGGATACGACTTGATGTCTTCGGGTTCGGAAAAGGCCCAGTTCAGAGCTCGCTCAAGATTGCCGGCGTCCAGAAGCCGTGTTGTCCGCATGGTCCTGGGACTGCGCAATCGGATTCTTGGGCTCCGCAACACCTATTTGCGCCGGATCCATCGCATGGACGTCCATCCCGGCTGCCGCATTTCGTTGAAGGCGCACCTTGATGTCACAAACCCGACCGGGGTCCATGTCGACGATGGGACGTACATCGCATTCGGAGTCGTGGTGCTCGCGCATGACATGGCACGAGCACTCACAACCGATACTTACATCGGCAAGAACTGCTTCATCGGCGCCCGATCCATCATCATGCCTGGCGTCAGAATCGGCGATAACTGCATTGTTGCAGCGGGCGCGGTCGTAACGCTGGACATACCGTCAAACTCGATCGTTGGCGGAAACCCAGCCCGGATTTTGCGTTCAGGGATCGACACCGTTCGATGGGGGATACTCAAGGAGCATTTCGAGGCCGCTTACATCGAAGGTGAGCCGATACGCTCGGCAAAGAACGCGTAATTGCCGTGCCAGCACATAGAACGTCCCTTGATCCAGTTCAGGCGCAGGTTGACTTACTGGGGACTTGGCATCGTCGCGACAGTTCTCGCGTCCTGGCTCATGCTTGGATGGCTATATGGCCAGACCAAGATTGCGGCGTTGTCGGGACCGCCCTCGACGGCATTCATGGCGGATAATGAGCGTCTCCACAGCGGTCGAGATGCGGTCGCATTGGTTGTTATCGGCGACTCGCGCGCTGCCTTCTGGCGCCCGCCCCCGAATTTAAGGGAAGGGGAGACGGTTCTGAGAGGAATTGGGGGTGAGACGAGCGTACAAACTTTGGGCCGGCTTGCATCCGACGCATTGGCCTTGAAGCCACGAGCCGTCATCATCGTGACGGGCATCAACGATCTGGTCGCTGCCTCCTACATGACAGACCTGGCTGCCGCGGAAGTCGTTGACCGACTCGTCGAGCGCATCCTAGCCGCAGCGCAGCAAGTCGAGGCAAGCGGATCTTGCGCGATCATTGCCAGTATCGCACCTCCTGCTCGTCCTAGCATCTTACGACGACTTGTATGGCGGAAGTCTATCTGGACACTGGTATCGTTGACCAATCGCACATTGGAAGCGCGGTCCCTCGGTCAATGGAACCTTTTTCCAATGGCAAGTTTGTTGACTGAAAAACATGTATTCCATCTTGCGGAACAGTGGCGTTCGGACACACTTCATTTCAACCGGGAAGCATATGCCCTGCTGTCAAATTACATGATTAACAGTCTTGAAGAGAAGAAATTTTGCGCGGTGAAATAAAAATCTATGGCAATTCCGAACGCTTCTGCTCATTCTTTCTCAGATAAAAGCCAACATACCTCTTTTGTCAAATCTACACTCGATCCGTACCGCGTACCGAGCGGGCGCTTTCGTAGGGTTAATGCGCGGCGCGTGATCTGAACCTCTTGCGGTATGGTTGAAAGTGTCGTAACGGTGGTCTCGGAGCGGCGTACAGTATTGGAACAACCGGGAGAGGTGACCAGAGCCTTGCAGGTCAACGGTTAGGAGGCGAGGGTCCGTAACGGCGACGCTGCGGGATCCTCTAGCGTTGGCGCGCAATTGTACTTGAACGGTAACCAAGCTGTCTGCTGCGTTGGCGTCGGCTGACAGAGCAATTGAAAACCTCACGTGAAGGAGCAGGAAAATGGCTATTTTAACCGGCAATGCCAAGGGCATTCAGGACTCGATCATTGGAACGGCGAGCGACGACGTCATCAACGGTCTGAGCGGTGATGACGTTCTGCGCGGCGGCCGCGGCAACGACACCATCATAGGCGGCGCGGGCTCGGACGTGTTGGTCGGTGGCCTCGATGCGGATACGTTCGAGTGGAGCGCGGGCCACATCACCGCTGGCGCGACCGACTGGATCACGGACTTCTCGCTGTTGCAGGGCGATTCGCTGTTCTTCCGGGCTTCGGGCGGCGGTCAGAACATCGAGATCGTGTCGGTCACCAAGGAGTATCTCAACACCTTGTCCGTGGCGGCCGGTGGTTCGGATAGCGTCAGCCTCGACAACAACGTCGCGACCGGACATGACGTCACCTTCGTGGTTCGCAACACCGTAACCGGCGCCGAACAGAAGATCGTCCTCATGGACGCGTGGTCCGGTGCCTTGGCCACCCAGTGGGACGAGTATCTCACCTCGCTCGGCACCGGCTTCACTGCTTCCGTCTGAAGCCTAACGCGCCTGATTAATCGTGTAGGGAACCGCAGCGCATCGCGCTGCGGTTTCTTGCTTTTTGCATGCGGTGGGGACTGTTGGTCTAACGGCAAAGACTGGCTGGTCCCGTACCGCGGAGCATGGCATCCGCCAGGGCACGGCAGAACGCAGGCGAATCAGTGACGCCAGCGCTTCGAATGGCGAGGAATAACTTGGGGTCCGTGCGGTTTGTTTCGGACGTGGAAGCCGCACCTCGAAAGTTCGACGGCGGAGTTCGGGCCACCGTGTTCCCTGTCACTCGCCAATCGGTCGGAATCGAACCTTGAACGAATAGCGTCTCAAGGAAATTGTCGACGAGCCGCACATTACGGTCACCACCGTCCAGATGGACCGCAACGCGGTTCGAAGGTGCGAGCACGACGTTACCGGTGATCTCGACGCCGTTGGTACCTTTCCCCCAGCTTTGAATGCCGACGCTCGATGGGCCCGATACGGAAATGATGTTCTTGCCGAGGACAATGTCATTCGGCGTACCGCCTGCTCCATGGAAGGTCACACCGCGCGTCGAATCCATGATCAGATTATTGGAAACATTGACATTTTTGGTGCCAAGATAGACAGAGACAGCGTTGCCGTGGATACCTCTGACACCCTCGATGCGATTATCCCTGACGACAACGGATTGGCTTGCGATGATGGCGATGCCCGTTCGGCCAAGCCGTCGCATGTGATTGCCGACGATGACAACATTGCGTGCGCCTTGGCCCGTGCGGATGCCCGACCCGTAGCGCAACCGCTCGAAGCGGTTGCCTTCCAACTGGAGCCCATCCACCGCGTTGGCCTGGACCGCACCTGAACCGGCGCGGCTGTCGAGTTCGCGCACCTCATTGTTTCGAAACGCAATTGCCCGCGCCCTTCCGTTCAGCCATAGCGCCACGCCTCCTTTCTGGTCCGAGGACCCGCCGGCATAACCCTCGATGACGAAGCCATCGAAAACAGTATGGCTTGCCTGCGACGCGTCGATAGCGAATGGCCGCCGGCTTACCTCCAAGGAAGCCCTGCGTGGGCCCGCCGGATCTTTGACGATCAGCAGTCTTCCTCCTGCAATGGTCGCGTAATCCCCCGGATTGTGGAGGGAACTGGGATGGTTGACGATTGCAAAGCGCGTGTCCCTGTCGCCATAGGGTTGAAAGCGCCCCGCTTCGACCAACACCGAACCTCCTGGCTCAAGCGCGGTAATGCGAGCTTCATAGATAAGGTTTGGCATACCCCAGAGATACAGGAACATATCCTGCTGACCGCTGCCTGCGGCGATGCTCGCTAGCTTCGCATGCGTCAGATGCCATCCACTGCCGAAGGCTCTCACCGCAGCTGAACCAACCGCGTGATATGTCGAGATGTCGTCGGCAAAGAATGGGTCCGCCAAGGGCGGCGACTGCGCCAGGCTGAGGACACGCCCGTCAAGCACGATCTGCGAGCGGGCGTCGATTCCTTGCGGCAGTTCGGCCGCCAGAAGGTTGTCGGCGTTCAGGCCGAGCGCGCTGCAACCGGCAACGGCAGCGCAGGGCTTGAGGTCGACCATGACTTCATCGCGTCCCGTCAAGGTCGCGCGCCCCCCCCACCCTTGACCGCGGTAAACAACAGCGGCTTCGGCCGTGCCCGCTGCCCGCACCGTGAGCGTGCCACGATAGGCTACGTTGCCGCGAAACTGGATGACGTCACCCGGCTTGAGCCGCGCTCTTGCGGGTTGGTCGGTAGCGTCAAGGTCTCCTGGAGCATGTTTCCAAGGCGCCCCGGAGGTCATCCCGCTGGCAGTGTTTGAACCGGCGGAAAAATCGACAAAATAGGTCTGTCCCGCCTGCGCGCTTGCGCTGCTTTCCGGGCCGCTTGCCCATACGCCTGCCAAAAAAAGCCAAGCACTGGCTAGCAAGAGTGGCTTTGTCTGCATCTGACTGTCCCAACCGGCCTTCAACACCGCGCGGCCAAGGATCGAAACAGAGTCCGCCGGCCGTGTCCACGCTTGCGTCTTGTTCTGGGCCTATCCACCCAATGCCAAAACCATAAGATTCATTTCTAACAGAAAGCTAAAATCAACGCATAAATTGAGCTTCGCCGATTGGGCCTGTCCTTAAGTCGAGTGCGCTACACTGCATAAGTCAGTGGAGGCAGGAATGAATTCTTTAGTTTCTCAGTCGGCATCGAAGACGATCGTTGTCAGCAACACGGCCGAGTTGAATGCCGCTTTGCGAGTGGTCAAGGGCGGCGAAACCATCCTGCTCCAGGGCGGAACGTATGATCGTCTGCAGGTCACCAATCGGGCCTTCGCGTCCGAGGTCACCATCAAGTCAGCGGATTCGGACAACCCCGCAATGTTCAAAGGTATTGCCTTGAACCGCGTCCAGAACCTGACATTCGACGACGTTAACGTGACCTATGCGACGCATCAGGCAGGCAGTCTCTATGCGCGTGCCATGTCCGTGCAGAACAGCAACAACATTGAAGTGCGCAACAGCAACGTCCACGGGTCGGTCGACGGCAACTTCGGCAATGACGGCGTGGGCATCGGGGTGCTCAAATCGACGAACGTCAGCCTGGTCGGCAACACGTTTCACGATCTTCACAGGGGAGCGGTGCTCGACGATGTCGTGAATGCGAAGGTCAACAAGAACTACGTTTACGACATCAGGTCAGACGGCTTTGACTTTACCGAAGTCAAAAACATCATCATTGACTCGAACAACTTCGGCCAGTTCAAATCCGCTTCGACCAACGCCGTCGATCATCCCGGCATCATCCAGTTCTGGTCGAATGGAGCTGAAAAGCCGAGCGAGAACATTGTCATCAGCAACAATGTAAGCCTCCAATCATCGTTCGACGGCTTCCCTGTTGGCGGCATTTTCCTGCGTGATGAAAAGGGCAATCTGCCTTATCGGAACGTGCTTATCGAAAACAACGTGATCTACACGCGTGACGCCGATTCGATCACGCTTGGCCACGTCATCGGCGGCGTCGTTCGCAACAACACGGTGCTGTCCGTGCCGGGCTCCGACTACACGGCGTCGATCAACGTCTGGGATCGCAGCGCCGGTATCTCCGTCGTGAACAATCTCGCCAACGGATTGCAGTTGCGTACCGACGGCATCACGAGCGCGAACAATCAACTCGTTCAGTGGCATGATCCCAACAGGCCCGGCTTCTACGGCGATGTACTCGTCAACGGCCTCAAGGCCAAGTCGCTGGCCGACCTTATCGGACTCCCCGGCGTGCTAGATCCGAACGTCGGTTCACTGCTCATTTCGCAACTGGCCGACAAGCCGGAAGCCTTCATCATGTCGAGTTCCAAGACGGGCAGCATTGATTCGTTGACCAACACGTTTTCCGTGTCGAGCTTCGAGCCTGGCCAGTCATTAACGTCGATGTTCGGAAAGAACGCCGTGTTCGAATGGACATTTGGCGACGGCACGAAGGCAACAGGTGTCAACGTCGCGCATACCTACCAGACCGGCGGGATCTTCGACGTACAGCTTACGGTGAGGTCGCCGGCCGGCGTCGAAACATTCAACAAGTCGGTGTTCATCTACAACCCAGTTGTCCTCGACATGAAGTTCGATGGCAATTTGAGGGATGGTTCGGACGTCGGTCGTATCGGTGAGTGGGTCGGCGCCGCCGACTATGTGGTCGGTCGCTCAGGCCAGGCTGCCGACTTCGACGGTGGCAAGTCGACGACCAACGTCATTGTGCATGATGTGGATAACCTGTCTGGCATGCGCCAGATGACGATGACATTTGACTTCAAGGCGGAAGGAAGTGGCTCCGGCCGTATGGTCTGGTTGCACGGCAGCTTCGGCGTCGAGATCAACAATGGTCGTCTGCAGATCATGACTGTCACCAATGACGGGGTCACGCAGTGGACGCGAGCCGGCGACGTTTCTCTGGTCGATGGCCGCTGGCACAACTTCTCCATGCGGTATGACGGCATCAAGGGCGAACTCGATATTCTGGTCGACGGCAATCTGGCCGGACGTGCTGCGGGTCATTTCGGAGCGCTCGCCGAAACGACCAACGGTCGTGACCTGACCATCGGCGGAGCCTTTGGCCGCAATTTTGATGGCCAGATCGATAACCTGAAGATCATTCACGGGGTCGATGTGGCGCCAGCGAGGCCACTGGTCAGCGATGCGGGCGGCGTGACGGTACGGGGTTCGAATATCGCGGACCTGCTGCTGAATGCTGAAGGGAACGATGTCTTCCGAGGCGGCGCCGGTGCCGACCAGTTCAAGTTCGACAGCGTCACGGTAAAGAACGGTGACGTCGACAGGCTGGCGGACGTCGATTTTCGTGGAGGAGACCGCATCGTTTTTGCTGGCTTCGATGCCGGAGAATTCAAGCAGATTGCTGGCGGCAATGTCCTCCAGGTCACGGACAATGGGCGCGGTGTCGTGATCGACAGCTTTGCCGACATTCGCGAACTGGTGCAGGCGTCAGGAGGCTCGATCCAGGCCAGTCGGATAAACGGGATCGATCTGCAGATACAGCTTCGTCATGATGACGGACTTGTCCAGCATTTGGTCATCACGAACGGCTGGGTGCAGTACTGAAGCCTAAGGCTGCGGCGCATGCTCTAAAGCTTGCGCCGCGCTGCTCGCCAGGCCATGCGCAGGAAGCTTTCCAGATTTTCGCGTAAGCCCGCCCTGAACGCGAAGCGGCTCAACCGCAGGCCGCAGTATCGCGTGGCCGGATAGCCGAAGAGACGCATCGCCAGCAGGCGCGACGGTATCAGGCGTGTCCGGCGTATCTGGTAAGGCTGCATTTTCTCAATCTCGCCGCCATCGAGCGCCTGCAACGCCAGATGGCCGTCACGGTTGGCTGCTTCTATGTGTGCAACACCTTTGGGCGTTCGGCCCAGCACAAGGGACCGGCCAGCAGCTTCGTCGAAGCGCGGATACCCGGATGCATCGCCATACCACGCGTCAGCGCAAACAATGTCAGCCGACATGCCCGTACCATCTGCGCAGATTTTGCATCGTGTCTGCAGATGCTTGCTTAGGACGCCGCCCCAGGACTCATCATAGGAAAGACTGTGTTCGCTTCCGGTTCGGGTGACGGCTTTGGCTCGACCCGGCCAGCCATCGCCGCGAAAACGAAATTCCACCACTTCCCCAGGGTCCGCTCCCATTCGTTCGACCAGCCGCTTCACACCTCGAGCGCTCGGTATGCCCCCGCACATGAAAGCAATCATCACGGTCACGAGCTGGTCGACGCGCGGATCCCGCTTGGCGTAAGCGCGCAGCGCAGCGATATCACAGGGTTTACCGACCACTGCAAACGGCCTGCCTTCCTCTAAGCAACGGATCAGGGGCTCGAGTGGAGCAGATGGGGCATATCGCGATCCGCTGGCTGAATGGACTTCCATGACTGTGCCGCTTGTTACGACCGTGTTTAGCCAGGGCACGTCATGGCTCGCAGCGACCTGAAGCACATAGTGAGTCTCTCCAGTTGCCATCAAATGACTAAGGACTGCCGAGATCGCGCCGCCTGACGAAGCGTTGTGGCGCAGGGAAGCATCGGTCGCATAGCCGGTCGCGACGCTTAGTAGCGGCCCCAGTTCGGGCGCTGCGAGATTGTCGGCACCTTTAGGTAACTCGACCTGATTGCCCGGACATACGTCCGCAATGAGCGACTCTTCGTCGGAACTCAGCTCGCCTTGAACGACCGGCCGAAGGTAGCCTGGCTCCTTAAGCTGCATGCTCGCTCGCTCTTCGCCAAGCAAGGCAGCGCAAAGCCCGCATCCAGAGCACAGGTTTGCATCGAGCACGGTCTGAAGACGCATGAGGCACTCCCTGTCGAGCGCTCGGCGTCGAGCATCTCGCCAACGTGATAGAGAACTGACCAGCGACTGCGCGTTGCGGGCCTAATGGTTGCGATTGAGCAAAGGGTGGCTTTCCGCCCACTGAGCGGCGGGTACATTGAGTTCTGCTGTGAACGCTGCCAGTTCTTCGATGGGCCGCTCCCACCAGCGGCTGGAGATGATGCGGGCGCATAGAGTGTCGTCAAAGCGCATTCTGAGAAGACGGGCAGGAGCCCCCGCCACAACCTCGAAGTCGCCAACGTCTCGGGTCACGACCGAGCCGGCCCCGATAGCCGCCCCAATGCCAACACGCCTGCATCCTTCGGTGAAGATGACGGACTCGCCGATCCAGGCATCGTGACCAATTTCGATTGGCTGGTGCGCTATCGTGCGCGCCGGAACGTAGCCCAAAGCTTCGTTGTAGAAATAAGGGTGCAGGATCAGGTTGTTCAGCGGATGGTTGAGCCTGCGCCTCACGCCGCTGGCCATCGAGACGTAGCGTCCCACTCGGGCTCCGCCTGGGAATGCTCCTGGTTCGAAGCATGAGCCGTAGCTGTATTCACCAATCTCGACCTGATAAAATTCCGCAAGTATGCGGCGCATCGTTCTGCTGCGGAACTGCCCGCCTTCTAGCCGCGATGCGAGCCATAACACCCGTCGTCGCAAACCCTGGGTTCGATAGAGCCTCATCATCAACTGCGCCAGTGGCGACGTCCGCAACTCGTCGGCATGCTCCATACTCGGTCTATGCCAATTCGATACGGCGGCTGCAAGCAGGTTCAAATTCCGAGCAGGCCGCCGCCAGGAACAAGCCGGCAAGCGCTTTGTTGATCCGCACCATCTGGATATCGTGATCGACGCCACGGATGGTTAGCATCAGCGAGCCAGCAAGGTCTCCAGCTTGAGCCCAGATCCGCGGCGAAGCGCGCGTCTGTTCGACAAGGCCCGCCATAGAGTCGATAATTGCGCCAGCACCGCCGGAAACCACGGTAAGAAGATTTCCGCCCGCCTCGGACACGCAAATGCCGGCAGCGAAAAGCTTGAGCGCGGTCCGATCGCCGCTGGCGAAATCCAAATCGAGGATGGTGTCGTGATCGGAACCGTCGACGGCGCTGCTGTCAACGCGGAACAGATCCGCGCTCGCACCCATGAGCAAATCGTCAGCCGATCCACCATTCAAAGTGTCAAACCCCTCTCCGCCGAGCAGCAAATCATCGCCAGCGCTGCCGCTCGGCCAATCGGCGCCAGCCAGTCCCGAAATCTGATCTCGACCTTTACCGCCGTTGAGCGTTGGGTCGTTGCCATCCGTTGCCGTGATCAAGCTATTCGGCGAGGACGGTCACCAGATCGCCGTTGACGACGCGCTGGTCCAACGTGCCCTGGTTGGGGTAGGGCTCCCGCACCACACGCGTGGCGATCACGTCGCGCGTGGCCAGGTAGGGCTGGCCCGCTTCATCGAAGCCCGGTGAGGTGACCTCGAACCGCATCCGGGGCGCGGACTGGGCGGCGAGGTCATAGGCTGCCGAGGAGCCGGCGACGCCCATCCCGGTGAACGTGACCTCGGCGGTCCATCCATCGGCGCCGATCTGGACTTTCGCAATGGTGCCGATCATCATCAGGGCTCTCAGCGGGTCAGGACATCGACGTAGAGTGGCGCTCCCGGAGGGTCAAGCCGATGATGGGATCAGGATGAATGCCGGGACCGGGAGACATGAGGAAGTTCTTGGCAGGACGATCAGGCATCGCGCAGGCTCTGCGGCAATGAAATGCGCCCTGCAGCCATGACGTTTTCATGGAAGCGCGTCGTCGCACTTGCCTTCATCGGCACATTGCTTTGCGTCGGTGCGGCTCCGTCGTCATCGCCCGCGCAAAGCCAGGACAAGTCGGGACGGAACAGCACCCGTCTTGACGGGCCAGGCGACGGTGCTGCACGGCAAGGCAGCGTCCTGATGGCTCAGGCCATCGCTCCATCGCGCGCACGGGCCGCGACCACGCCGGAGGTGTTCGACGAGCAGCTCAAGTTCGATCCGCCTCCGGAGGACTCCAGGGCTGCCGCCTGGGGCGCCGGGCGCACCGTCTGCGTCCGCGAATGCGACGGCTTCTTCTTTCCCCTGCCGGCGGCCCTCGCCGGCGGCGCGCGGCCTTCCGAGCTGTGCTCAGCCTCCTGCCCCGGCGCCTCCGTCGATGTATACTTCCTCGGCGATGACGGCGAGATCGATGGAGCCGTCAGCAGCTCCGGGCTGGCCTATGCCTCGATGCCCAATGCGGGCCGCTACCGGCGCCAGTTCGACCGGGCCTGCACCTGCCGCAAGCCGGGCGAAAGCTGGGCGCAGACGCTGGGCAGGGCCGAGGCCATGATCGAGCGCCGCCGCACGGACACGATCGTCAACGAGCGGCTGGCCGAGCAGATGTCGCGCGTGCCGGATGCGGTGCTGCGGCA
>JAIYAJ010000349.1 GCA_027489105.1 Zymomonas sp.
AGACGCGGATCCGGTCGCCCTCCTCCAGGCTGGGCACCTGCGCGATCGGCAAGGTCACCGCGCCGCGCGTCACACTGATCCGCAGCGCCGGCCCCGCCAGATCGAAGGGGGCCGGTTCTGCCGTCTGCGCGGCGCCGGGCAGGAGCAGCGCACCCGCCGCCGCCAATCCGCTCAAGGGCGCAGAAAGCCAACGCCGGTGCCGTTTCGAAGCCATGGCTGCTGTAATGGAGCATGGTCGCGCCGGGTCAAGCCGCAGCGCCGGCCGTCCGCCGCCTCGTACAAGGCAGGGCGTTCCGAACGGCGGACGATCCGCCGTGATCGCCGCCTGGTCGGAAAACTGCGGCAAGCCTTGGCAAGAAGGTCGTACGGGGATAGTTCGGTCGGACCAGATAGAGCCTTCCGTAGGAGCCACGATTTTTCGATGCGGAAGCTGATGTCCATCCTGCTGCGGATCGAGACCGCCATCGCGCTGCATGTCGCCTGGGTGCTGGTGTTCGTCGTCCCTTTGCGCGTCACCCGCCGATTGTTCGGCGCGATGGAAGCGCCCGGCGACGGCGACGGGGCCATGGCTCCTCCGCAAGGCAAGCCGTTCGAGCGCGCGAAGGATATGGCGCGCCGCCTGCGCCGCGTGGCGGACCGGCTCCCCTGGCACAGCACCTGTCTCGTGCGCGCCGTCGCCGGGCAGATGCTGCTGACGCGCCGGGGAATAGGCGGCGGCTCGATCCGCTTCGGCGTGCGCAAGCAGGACGGCAAGCTCGAAGCCCATGCCTGGCTGCTGCTGGGCGGCGTCGCCCTGATCGGCGGCGAGGAGGCCGAGGGCTATCTTCCGCTGGCGGACCTCGGCCATGGAAGCCCCGCCTCCGGCCAAGGCTAGGGCATGCGCAGGCGATCGATCGCGTGGTGGACCGCGCTGGCGGGCGCCTTACTGGCGGTCGGCATTGCCGCCAGCTGGACGGTTGGATGGCGCCTGTCGCGCGGCGAGCGATGGCCGATACCCCCGGCCCGCGCGCCGGCACAGGATCTGCGCCTGCGAACCAGCGACGGCCTGTCGATCGCTGCGACATATCGGCCCGGCCGTTCACCCGCAGGTCCAGCCGTGCTGCTGCTCCATGCCAAGGGGCAGTCGCGGCAGTCGATGGCCGCGCGCGCCGAATGGCTGGCCCGTCTCGGCTATGCCTCGCTCGCGATCGACCTTCGTGGGCATGGCGAGTCCGACCTGGCGACCCGCACCAACGGCTATACCGAGGCGCTCGACGCCCAGGCGGCCTTCGCCTGGCTGAAGGCGCGGCAGAAGGGCGCTCCGGTCGCAGTGCTCGGGATTTCGCTCGGCGGCGCCGCCAGCCTGATCGGTGAAGCGGGGCCCCTGCCGGCCGATGCGCTGATTCTCCAGGCGGTCTATCCCGACCTGCGGAACGCCATCCGCAACCGTATCGCGCAGCGCCTGCCCGCTCCCCTGCCCGCGATTCTCGAACCGATGCTCAGCCTGCAGACGCCGATTCGGATCGGCGTCCCGCCGTCCCGCCTGTCCCCGCGGCAAGGCCTTTCGCGCTTCAATGGACCCGTACTCGTGATGGGCAGCACCGGCGACGAGTCGACGACAGCGGCGGAAACCCGAGACCTTTTCGCCGCCGTGCGCGGCGACCGCAGCCTCTGGCTGGTCGAGGCCGGCGACCATGCCGCGATGTGCGACCTCGACGACGGCCTGTATCGGGCCGTCCTCGCCTCCTTCCTGCACCGCACGATCGGAGACCCAAAAGGCCTTCAGACAGAAGAGTAATCGTTAATAGACAGTGAATGAGCGTACATGTCCTTATGGTCGTATCGACCAAAAAGTCGATCTCGACGATATGAGGACTGTGGCCATCCCCCTCGTGCCACAACTTTCTGGTGCTCCGCCCGCCTAACCTTCCAGCATCCTCCTAGGGCGGAGCACCTCTTTTTCCCTTTTCTCCCGCGAACAGAGTGATCACGGAGCGACATTTGTCGCCTCCTCGCTCGCGCGCGATGTCCGGTATCGAACCTGGACAGATGATTGTCCGCCGCTCGATGCGGTATGGAATGATCGCCGCTGACTATATCCCCCGCTTGTCCGAAGCAGCCGAGGGCATCAACCGCGGGCTGGCGGCGGGCATGACTGCGCGTCGAAAAGGATATCGAGGAAGGGCTGGCGAGGGCCTCCCTGCGTTCATGCGGCGGTTCAGCAGCGTCAATCGCGGCGAGCAGATTTCGAAACTATCTGACGGGATCGGCCGGGCATAGGAGACACACGGGGGTTCGGATCGCTCTGCGCTGGAGCCCCTGGGGGAGGCTTTTCGTCCAGCTTTTCAATGGTCGGGGCGACAGGATTCGAACCTGCGACCCCCAGACCCCCAGTCTGATGCGCTACCAGGCTGCGCTACGCCCCGACCAAGGTTGCGCGCTTTAGGAGGGTCGAAGCGTCTTGGCAAGCGCCCGGTTGCCACTTCCATGCGGAACGTGATAGGCGCGCGCCACTTCGAGGCCATTTTTCGGCCCTTTCTCTTTCCGGGATGCCAGACACATGTTCGCTTCTCCCGCCTATGCCCAGGCCGCCGGTGCGGCTCCTGCCGGTGGCGCCGCTTCGTTTCTGAGCTTCGCGCCGCTGATCTTCATCTTCGTGATCTTCTATTTTCTGCTCATTCGTCCGCAACAGAAGAGGATGAAGGAGCATCGCGCGATGATCGATGCCGTGAAGAAGAACGACATGATCGTCACCGGCGGCGGCATCGTCGGCAAGGTCACCCGCGTCGACGAGGGCGAGGTCGAGGCCGAAATCGCCCCGAACGTCCGGATCAAGCTGATCAAGGGCACAATTTCCGAAGTCCGTCCGGCCGGCGCCGGCAAGCCCGCCAACGACTGATCCCACCATGCTCGATTTCCCGCGCTGGAAAATCTGGTCGATCTGCCTCGCGCTCGCGATCGGCGTATTGATCTCGATCCCGACCTTCATTCCCGAATCGGTGGCGCAGCGCTGGGGCATCGGCA
>JAIYAJ010000275.1 GCA_027489105.1 Zymomonas sp.
CGAACGGCTCGTCGTCGATGGCGACGGTGTGCGGCGGCAGCCTCGCGATGATGGATGCCGGCGTGCCGATCAAGCGGCCGGTTTCGGGCATCGCCATGGGCCTGATCCTGGAAGGCAAGGAATTCGCGGTTCTCAGCGACATCCTGGGCGACGAGGATCATCTCGGCGATATGGACTTCAAGGTGGCGGGCACATCCGAAGGCATCACCACGATGCAGATGGACATCAAGATCGCCGGCATCACCGAGGAGATCTTCACCGCCGCCCTGCATCAGGCCAAGGAAGGCCGCGCGCATATCCTGGGTGAGATGGCCAAGGCCCTCGACCACACCCGGACCGAGTTGTCGGCGCACGCGCCGCGGATCGAGACGATGTCGGTTCCCAAGGACAAGATCCGCGACATCATCGGCACCGGTGGCAAGATCATCCGTGAGATCGTCGCCACCACCGGTGCGAAGGTCGACATCGACGATGACGGCACCGTCAAGATTTCGTCGTCCGACACCGCGCAGATCGAAGCCGCAAAGAACTGGATCATCGGCATCGTCGCCGAGCCGGAAGTGGGCAAGATCTACAACGGCAAGGTCGTCAACCTCGTCGACTTCGGTGCGTTCGTCAACTTCATGGGCGGCAAGGACGGTCTCGTCCACGTCTCCGAGATCAAGAACGAGCGGGTCGAGAAGGTCGCCGACGTTCTGTCCGAAGGCCAGGAAGTCAAGGTCAAGGTTCTCGAGATCGACAATCGCGGCAAGGTCCGCCTGTCGATGCGCGTCGTCGACCAGGAGACCGGCGAGGAACTGCCCGACACGCGTCCGCCCCGCGAGGAGCGCCCGCGTGGCGAGCGCAGCGACCGTGGTGACCGGGGCGATCGTGGCCCGCGCCGTGACGGCGATCGCCGCCGCGAAGGTGGTGGCGGCGACCGTGGCCCGCGCCGCGACCGTGGTCCGCGCCGCGAGCGTTCGGAAGGTGGCAGCGAGGGCGGCGATCCCGAGTTCGCGCCGGCCTTCCTGACCCGCGACGACGACTGATCGTCCGGTTCTGTTGAAATGGGAGAGGGGGGCCTCGCGGCTCCCCTTTTTCGTTGAGACTGGGGGCAAAGCCTTGGCGCTATTCAAGCATGTTGCCCGATAGCGGCCAACATGCGTAGTAGGCAGGCGGGAATTTCGACGGAGAAATGGCCTTGAAGGACGAAAGCGCGTCCTTTCTCGAACGGTTGCCACTCGGTCGAAATCGACCGGTGCTGCGCTATGGGGCCGTGCTGGCCATCTGCGCTCTGTGCTTCGTCATTCGCTGGGTGGCCGATCCCGTCATGCCGGCGGGCTATCCCTTCGTCACCTTCTTTCCCGGCGTCATCCTGTCGACTTTCCTGTTCGGCATAGCGCCAGGGGTGCTCGCGGCCGTGCTGTGCGGTTTCGCATCCTGGTATTGCTTCATTCCCCCGACCTTCTCGGCGAAATTCTCCGGCGGGGTCATGTTCGCCATGGCCTTCTATGCGCTGGTCGTGCTGATCGACGTCGCCCTGATCGACTGGCTGCAGCGGATGAATCGGCGACTGGCGGCGGAACGGGAGCGCAGTCGCAAGCTGGCCGAGCGGGGTGAGGTGCTGTTTCGCGAGTTGCAGCACCGCGTCTCGAACAATCTTCAGGTCGTCAGCGGGCTCATCGCGCTTCAGA
This sequence comes from Zymomonas sp., assembly GCA_027489105.1. The sequence goes on from JAIYAJ010000275.1 coordinate 1,674, forward strand.
AGAAGAGCATCAGCGATGAAGCGGCGCGGGCCGCACTCGATGAAGCGTCACGCCGGCTTGGCCTCATCGGGCGCATCCATCGGCAACTCTATGATCCCCATGGCGATCAGTTGCACATTCGCGACTTTCTCGACCAGCTGGGCCCGGATCTGATCGATGCCAGCGGCAAGCCGGGAATCTGCTGTCAGGTGCTCGTAGAGGAGGACTTCGCGCTCGAGCCGGATGCTGCCGTGCCGATGGCCCTGATCATTGCCGAAGCGGTCAGCAACGCGCTCGAACATGGCTTTGGCGATCGCGAGGAAGGGCGCGTAGAGATCACTGCGCAACGCACGGCCGACGGTATGTTGGAAGTGCGCGTGACCGATGACGGTGCGGGCCTTCCGACGGGCTTCAGTCTGGAGCAGACGAACAGTCTTGGCCTTAAGCTGGCTCAGGCGCTCGCGCGTCAGCTCGGCGGAAGTTTCGACCTGTTCGCCGGGCGCGTGACCACGGCCTTGCTCAAACTGCCCCAGGGCGACCCCGCCTGACGCACGGGCGGGCCTGTCCGACCCGTTCTCAATCGATCAGGGCGCCCCGACGCAGGCCCATCTGTTCGGCATAATGGCGGCGGCACAGGGCGACATAGCGCTCATTGCCGCCCACTTCGATCTGTTCGCCCTGCTTGACCGGATAGCCCTGGTCGTCGATCCGCAGGTTCATCGTCGCCTTGCGTCCACACGCGCAGATCGCTTTGAGTTCGACCAGTGTGTCGGCGATGGCGAGCAACGCCGCGCTGCCGGGGAAGAGCTTCGCCTGAAAGTCGGTGCGCAGCCCATAGGCGACCACGGGAATGTTGAGTTCGTCGCATACCGCCGCAAGCTGAAAGACCTGCGCGCGCGTCAGCCACTGCGCTTCGTCGACCAGAACCGCATGGACCGGGCTTTCAGCCAGCTCGATCCCGACCTCCTCGAACAGATCGGTGTCCTCGTCGATCGCGGTGGCATGGGCGGCCAGGCCGATCCGGGAGGTGATCTTGCCCGGCTCGAAGCGATCGTCGAAGGCGGCGGTGAACAGCAAGGTCCGCATCCCGCGCTCGCGATAGTTGAAGTCGGCCTGCAGCAGGGTCGCCGATTTGCCGGCGTTCATCGCGGCATAATAGAAATAAAGCTTCGCCATGTCCCCATCCTAGCGCGCCCGTTCCCTGCGGCAATCACATGGACCGTCCAACCCCAACAGCGGCGACAGTAGCGCGGATTGCGGCGGCGCAAAGAGTCTTTGCTGGCAGCCGGCAGGCTTTGCGTGGATAGGGCGGGGCATGACCATGCCAGCCCCCCGAGAGACGTGCTTCGCATCGTTGCCTCGCCTGCGCGCGGCTCTCTCGCACGCCGTGTCGGATCGGGCGACCAACGACCGCGCCTTGGCCGGGCTGGGGGCTGTCATCGGGATCGCAGCCTTCGCCTGGATGCTGCACCGGCTGATCGGCACGGGCCATGGGCCGCTGCTGATCGCGCCTGTCGGGGCGGCGGCGGTGCTCGTCTTCGCGGTCCCGGCGAGCCCGCTGGCACAGCCATGGGCGCTGTTCGGGGGCAATATTCTGTCCGCGCTGGTCGGGGTCACCGTGGCGCGGCTGGGGCTCGATCCCTGGTGGGCGGCAGGGCTGGCAGTGGGCGGCGCGATCTGCGCCATGGCGCTGCTGCGCTGCCTTCATCCGCCGGGTGGGGCCGTGGCCCTGACGGCGGTGCTCGGCGGCCCGGCGGTGGCGGCCAGTGGTTATGGCTTTGTCGCGATGCCGGTGGCGATAGGAACGGCGCTGCTGTTCCTGACTGCGTGGTGCTACCATCGCTTTTCAGGACATAGCTATCCGCACGCAGCGCCCGCAGCGCCCGTCGTGATGCACAATCTTCTGGAGTTCGGTCGCGACGATCTGATCGCTGCGATCGACGACTATCCCGACATTCTCGACGTCAATGTCGACGATCTCGAGCAGCTGCTGCATGCGGCCGAGCAGCGCGCGCTGAACCGCAGGCGTGGGGCGCGATAACAGGCCTACCTAGAGCGAAATCCGTTCCGATTGCATCGGACGGATAGCTCTAGATTATTGTTTTACCGCGTTTTCCGAGTCACCAGATGATTCCATCTGGTTCGAAAACGCTCTAGCCGTCAATCCTCGCTTTGATCGTCGTCCCGTTCCAGATCGCGGGCGACGGTGGGAGCGCGCAGCAGGCTGTCGATGTGGCTGCCTTCGTCGAAGCTCTCGTCGGCGAGGAATTTCAGCTTGGCCGCATATTTGGTGTTCACGCGGCGCGCGACCTCGCTCTGGAGGAAGGCGGTGTTGGTACGGAGCGCCTTGATCACGGCCTCCTCGTCGGTGCCCAGCAGGGGCTTCACGAAGACGGTGGCGTGGCGCAGGTCGGGCGACATGCGCACTTCGGTGACAGAAACCATATGCCGGGCAAGGATATCGTCATGAACCTCGCCGCGGGTCAATATTTCGGACAGCGCATGGCGCACCTGCTCGCCGACGCGGAGCAGGCGGACCGAACGGCCTTCTTGGGTCTCGTTGCGACGCATGGGTGAACCTTTCCGTGCAATGCTACGCAGCTACCGCCAGGCGAAGGGCCGGGCGCGGCATGACCACGCCCGGCCCCTGGCTTTGACGTCCAGCGGCGAAATGCTCGTCAGAGCGTCCGCGCGCGTTCCTCGACCTCGAAGGTCTCGACGATGTCGCCCGGCTTGATATCGGTCGTGGCTTCCAGCGTGATGCCGCATTCCAGACCGGCGCGAACTTCCGGCACGTCGTCCTTGAAGCGACGCAGCGACGAGATCGAGCCGTTGTAGATGATGACGTCGTCGCGCAGGATGCGGGCGCGCAGCTTCTGGCGGATATAACCCTCCAGAACCAGCAGGCCGGCTGCCTTGCCATGCTTGCCTGCCGAGAAGACCTCACGGATTTCGGCGCGGCCGACGACATGCTCCAGATATTCCGGACCGAGCTGGCCGGCCATGGCGGCGCGGATCTCGTCGAGAAGATCGTATATGACGTCGTAATATTTGAGGGCGACGCCGTCGCGCGTAGCGATCTCGCGGGCCTTCGCATTGGCGCGGACATTGAAGCCGATGATCGGCGCGCGCGATGCGGCCGCCAGCGTGACATCGCTCTCGGTGATGCCGCCGACCCCGGCGTGCAGGATGCGCACCTGAATGAGATCGGTCGAGATCTTGTTGAGCGATCCGACAATGGCTTCGACCGAGCCCTGGGCATCGGCCTTGACCACGACCGGATATTGCTGGGCCTTCTGTTCGCGCAGCGCCGAGAACATCGATTCCAGGCTGGCCGGAGCTGCCGTGGTGCGCTTCTGCTGGATGACGCTGGCGCGATAGGCCGCGACCTCGCGGGCGCGGGCTTCGTTCTCGACGACCGACAACTGGTCGCCGGCGCTGGGCACGCCCGACAGGCCGAGAATTTCGACCGGCTGGGACGGACCCGCCTCCTTCACATTGCGCCCCTTGTCGTCGATCAGCGCGCGCACCTTGCCGCTCTCGGCGCCGACGACGAAGATGTCGCCGACCTTGAGCGTGCCGCGTCCGACCAGGATCGTGGCGACGGCGCCACGGCCCTTGTCGAGGGTCGCCTCGACGACCGTACCCTCTGCGGCACGGTCCGGGTTGGCCTTGAGCTCAAGCACTTCGGACTGAAGCTCGATCTTGTCGATCAGTTCGTCCAGACCGGTCTTCTTGAGCGCGGAGACCTCGACTTCCTGGACGTCGCCGCCCATGCTCTCGACCTGCACGTCATGCTGCAGCAATGCCTCGCGAACGCGCTGCGGGTTGGAGCCCGGCTTGTCCATCTTGTTGATCGCGATGATCATCGGAACGCCCGCCGCGCGGGTGTGGCTGATCGCCTCGATCGTCTGCGGACGCAGGCCGTCGTCCCCGGCGACCACGATCACCACGATGTCGGTGATGTTCGCACCGCGGGCGCGCATGTCGCTGAACGCTTCGTGGCCTGGCGTGTCGAGGAAGGTGATCTTGTTGCCGCTCTTCACCTGCACCTGATAGGCGCCGATATGCTGGGTGATGCCGCCGGCCTCGCCCGAAGCGACATCGGTGCCGCGCAGAGCGTCGAGCAGGCTGGTCTTGCCATGATCGACATGGCCCATGATCGTAACGACCGGCGGGCGCGTCACCAGCGTATCTTCCGAATCCACGTCGTCGGAGGTGACGAGGTCGACGTCGGAATCCGACACGCGCTTGATGTTGTGGCCGAACTCGGTGACCAGCAGCTCTGCGGTGTCCTGGTCGATCGACTGGTTCACCGTGACGGGCATGCCCATCTTGAACAGCGCCTTGACCAGATCCGCGCCGCGCTCGGCCATACGGTTGGCGAGTTCGCCAACGGTGATCGTCTCGGGCACCGCGACGTCGCGCACCTGCTTCTGCTGGACGGTGCCCGCCTGGTGGGCGCGCTTGTCCTTTTCACGCGCACGCTTCAGTGCGGCGAGCGAACGCGCGCGGGCGCCGCTATCGTCGTCGAGCGCACGGGTGACGGTGAGCTTGCCCGACTGGCGGCGGTCGTCGCCCTTACGGTCGCGCTGCTGAGGACGCGGCGGTTCCGGACGCTTGGCCGGGGAAACCGGCGTAAAGCGGCGGGGCGGCGGCGCGTTGCTGGCGGGGCGCTCTGTCGGCGCTGCTGCTGCGGGAGCGTCAGCAGCCGGCTCTTCCGCAACCGCAGGGGCGGGAGCCGGTTCCGCAGCGGCGTCGGTCGAAGCCGGAACGGGAGCCTTCCCGGCCTCCTCCTCGGTGCGGCGGTTTTCCTCGGCGCGGCGACGCTCTTCCTCTGTCGCCTCAGCCTTGGCCCGCTCCTCGCGGCGGCGCGTTTCCTCGAGCGCAGCCATGCGGGCCTCTTCAGCCTCGCGCAGCAGCCGCTCCTGCATTTCACGGCGTTCCAGCGGCGTCATGGCGCGCGTGATCGGGGCGGGTGCGGGGCGGGCGGCCGGCGGCGGAGCGACCGGGCGGGGCGGGGGCGGCGTTTCCGCAGCGGGCGCACGCGCCGGCGCCTGCGGCGCAGGAGCGGGTGCTGCTGCCTCTTCGACCAGAGGTTCGGCTTCGCCCGGCCGACCGAGCACGCGGCGGCGCTTCACCTCGACCACGACGGTGTTCGAACGGCCATGGCTGAAGCTCTGCTTCACCTGACCCGTCTCCACCGTGCGCTTGAGGCCCAGCGGCGCGCGCATTCCCAGTTTCGGCTTGTCGTTATCGCTCATCTGGTAACCGAACCCTTCACTTCGAACTTCAAAATTCCGTAGCGCGGATGGACCCTGCGGATAGCTTCCGCAAGGCTGTAGCGCTTTCCGAACGTCCAATGAAACCGCACCAGCGGCTCAAAGCGTCTGCGACGCGCGCGGCGGATGCCGGCACAGTCACACCAATATGTACCACATTGTCGCGCCCAAGCGCCATCGACAATATGGTGCGATCCGCCGGAATTACTACCCCGCGCAGGTCTTCACCCTCGGCGTCGAGCCCGACGCGAAAGGCTTGATCGAGTTTCCGATTGCCGTCTTCGGACGCGTCCGAGGCGTGGATAAGCAGCCCCAGCTGGCCGCGTCGCGCGGCTTCGCCGATGCGGTCGCTGCCGGTCAGTACCGCGCCAGACCGCATTTCCAGACCCAGCCGGTCGAGCGCAGCCCGCAGCAGGCCGTCTTCGATCAGAGCGGGCAATTCTGGCGCTATGGTGATCTCGCCGGTCTTGAACGCCCGCGACAGTGCGCCCTTGAGCTTGCCCTTGGCGAGCGCTGTCTCGAGCGTGGGCCGGTCGACGCCGATCCAGGCCCCGCGGCCGGGCGCCTTTGCCCGCAGGTCGGGCAGCACCAGACCATCCGGCGAGAGGGCAAGGCGAATCAGGGTGTCGCGCGGATCGCGCTCGCCCGACAAAATGCATTTGCGCTCAGGCGCGGTCTTGCTGCCCCCGCCGGTACGGCGAGGTGCGTCGGTATCGACGATTAGCGGAGCATGGTCATCGTGGGCCATTCGCAGAAGCGACCTCCTGCGCTGGACTTGCCGGGCGATCGGCAATGAGAACGCCGCCTGCGCCATAATTCTCCGTCGACACTTCGGTGATGGTCACCTGCACCGCGCTCGCCGGCTTGCCGAGATGCGCGCCAAGGCTGGCCGTCACGTCTGCGACGATGGCGGCTTTCTGGACGCGGCTGGCTGTGCCGGCGATGCGGATGTCGACGAAGGGCATGGGCGATCAGGCCTCGTCGGTGAACCAGTGGGCGCGGGCGGCCATGATGATCTCATTGCCCTGATCCTCGCTCAGGCCATATTCGGCCAGAACGCCACCCTTATTGCCTTCCTCGTTACCTCCGCGATCGCTCCGGTCGCCGCGGTCGTTCTGGCGGCGGCGCTGGTCGGCGCGCTTCTTCTGGATGAGCTCGTCGGTGGCGAGATCCGCCAGATCGTCGAGCGTCCTGATTCCTGCCTTGCCCAGCGTGACCAGCATCGCTTCGGTCAGATAGGGCAGCTCGGCCAGCGCATCCTCGACGCCAAGCGTGCGACGCTCTTCGCGGGCGGCGGCTTCGCGGCGCTCCAGCGCTTCCTGCGCGCGGCTCTGCAGCTCGGCACCCAGCTCCTCGTCGAAGCCCTCGATCGAGGCGAGTTCGTCGAGTTCGACATAGGCGACCTCTTCCAGCGCGCCGAAGCCTTCGGCGACCAGCAGCTGGGCAAGCGTCTCGTCGACGTCGAGCTCGTTCTGGAACATCTCGGAGTTCTGGATGAACTCCTTCTGGCGCTTCTCGCTGGCGTCGGCCTCGGTCAGAATGTCGATCGCCTTGCCCGTCAGCTGGCTGGCGAGGCGGACATTCTGGCCACGGCGGCCGATGGCGAGGCTCAGCTGGTCGTCGGGAACGACCACTTCGATACGCTCTTCCTCTTCGTCGATGACGACGCGCGAGACCTGGGCAGGCTGCAGCGCGTTGACGACGAAGGTGGCGGTGTCGGGCGACCAGGGGATGATGTCGATCTTCTCGCCCTGCATTTCCTGCACGACGGCCTGCACGCGGCTGCCCTTCATGCCGACGCAGGCACCGACCGGGTCGATCGAACCGTCATGGCTGATCACGCCGATCTTGGCGCGGCTGCCCGGATCGCGGGCGGCGGCCTTGATCTCG
>JAIYAJ010000435.1 GCA_027489105.1 Zymomonas sp.
ACACCGAGTTCTCCTCGGAAGTCTACGTGCTGTCGAAGGAAGAGGGTGGCCGTCACACGCCGTTCTTCGCCAACTACCGCCCGCAGTTCTACTTCCGCACCACGGACGTCACCGGCACCGTCGAACTGCCCGAGGGCACCGAGATGGTCATGCCCGGCGACAACGTGAAGCTCGGCGTCAAGCTCATTGCTCCGATCGCGATGGAAGAAGGTCTTCGCTTCTCGATCCGTGAAGGCGGCCGCACCGTCGGCGCCGGGGTTGTCAGCTCGATCTCGAAGTAATATAGACGCAGTCGAAACGGGCCGGCCGGCCCCCTCGGGGGTCGGCCGGTTCGCTTTTGTCATAGGTTAGAAGGCGGCGCTTTTGCCGCACGGCTCTTTCGCATCGGTGCAGGACATGGAAACGCAGAATATCCGTATTCGCCTCAAGGCTTTCGATCATCGTGTGCTCGATCAGGCCACTGGCGACATCGCAGACACCGCCCGCCGTACCGGCGCGCTCATCCGTGGCCCGATCCCGTTGCCCACCCGCATCGAGAAGTTCACCGTGAACCGCGGTCCTCACATCGACAAGAAGTCGCGTGAGCAGTTCGAGGTGCGCACCTACAAGCGTCTTCTGGACATCGTCCAGCCGACCCCGCAGACCGTCGATGCGCTTATGAAGCTCGACCTCGCGGCAGGTGTTGATGTCGAGATCAAACTGGCCTAAAGGGCCTGCAGCGCGCGGGAGTCGAATCGCTCCCGCGCTTCTCGTTTTTCCGGCCACGCGGCGCGGATGACGAACTGACAGGGATACCGACCGCGATCTTCAGGATCCGGTGTCCGAGTCCCCGCCATTCGCAGCAATGCGGAACTCTGGCCCTGGCGGGGGCTGTGTCTGATTTGGGCTGGGGGCTCCGGTAGACGCCGGGGCTTTTTTCGTTGGCACGCTCGCCGCTAACGCGAGCCTCTGTTGTGGAAGGAACGGATCATGCGCACAGGCGTGATCGCTAAGAAGATGGGTATGACCCGCCTGTTCCAGGAAGATGGCCGGCACGTTCCGGTAACCGTCCTGGCACTGGAAAATGTTCAGGTTGTCGCTCGCCGCGAGATGGACCGTGACGGTTATGTCGCGGTGCAGCTTGGTGCCGGTTCTGCGAAGCCGAAGAATCTCTCGAAGCCGGAGCGCGGCCATTTCGGCAAGGCCGAAGTGGAGCCGAAGGCGATCCTCGCTGAGTTCCGCGTGTCGGAAGATGGTCTGCTGGACGTTGGTGCCGAGATTTCGGCCGACCATTTCGTCGCGGGTCAGTTCGTCGACATTTCCGGCAAGACCCAGGGTAAGGGTTTCGCCGGCGGCATGAAGCGCTGGGGTTTCGGTGGTCTGCGTGCGACGCACGGCGTGTCGGTCTCGCACCGCTCGCTCGGCTCGACCGGTCAGCGTCAGGATCCGGGCAAGGTCTTCAAGAACAAGAAGATGGCCGGTCACATGGGTGACAAGCAGCGGACCCAGCAGAACCTCGAAATCGTGCAGACCGACGCCGAGCGTGGCCTGCTCTTCGTGAAGGGCTCCGTGCCCGGCTCGAAGGGTGGTTGGCTCCTCGTCAAGGACTCCGTCAAGGTTCCGGCCCATAAGGACGTGCCCTATCCGGCCGGCCTGAAGGCTGCCGCCAACAGCAACAGTGCGCCTGCCGAGACGCCTGCGGAAGAGACCGCGGCTCCCGAAGCCACCGACGGCCAGGAGGGCTGATAGATGAAGGTCAAGGTCCAGACCCTCGACGCCACCGCGTCGGGCGACATCGAGCTCAACGACGAGATCTTCGCCGTCGAGCCGCGTGCCGACATCCTGCATCGCGTCGTCACCTGGCAGCTCCACAACCGTCGCGCTCCGGCACGTGCGGCTCGTGAGCGCAGCGACGTTGCCCGCACCGGCAAGAAGTTCGGTCGCCAGAAGGGCGGCGGTACGGCTCGTCACGGCGATCGCCGCGCTCCGATCTTCATCGGCGGCGGCAAGGCGCACGGTCCCCGTGCCCGCGTCTTCGAGAGCAGCCTGAACAAGAAGGTTCGTGCGCTCGGTCTGAAGATGGCGCTTTCGAGCAAGGCCAAGGACGGCAAGCTCCTCGTGCTCGACACGCTCGAGCTCAAGGATGCGAAGACCAAGGCGCTGATCGAGAAGATCGGCAAGCTGGGTTTCGGCAACACCGCCCTGGTCATCGACGGCGACGCGGTCGACAACGGCTTCCAGCTCGCGGCTTCGAACATCCGTTCGGTCAACGTGCTGCCGGCGATCGGCGCGAACGTCTATGACATTCTGAAGCATGAGACGTTGGTGCTGACCCGCGCCGCTGTCGAGAAGCTGGAGGCGCGCTTCAATGGCTAAGAACGAAACCCTGGTGGACAACCGCCATTATGATGTGGTGCGCAAGCCCCACATCACCGAAAAGACGACGCTGCTTTCCGAGCACAACGCCGTGGTCTTCCAGGTCGCAAACGATGCGACCAAGCCGGAGATCAAGGCTGCTGTCGAAGCGCTGTTCAACGTCAAGGTTACCGGCGTGAACACGATCGTCGCAAAGGGCAAGACGAAGCGCTGGAAGGGTGCTCCCTACAAGCGCTCCGACGTGAAGAAGGCGATCGTGACGCTGGCCGAAGGCCAGTCCATCGACGTGACGACGGGAATCTGACGCCATGGCGCTGAAGCATTACAACCCGACGAGCCCGGCCCGCCGCGGCCTGATCCTCGTCGACAAGTCGTCGCTGCACAAGGGCAAGCCCGTCAAGGCTCTGACCGAAGGCAAGCGCAAGTCGGGCGGCCGCAACAACATGGGCCATGCGACCGCGCGTGGCATCGCCGGCGGTCACAAGCAGAAGTATCGCATCATCGATTTCAAGCGTCGGAAGTGGGACCAGCCCGCGACCGTCGAGCGCCTGGAATATGATCCGAACCGCTCGGCTTTCATCGCCCTCGTCAAATATGAGGACGGTGAGCTCGCTTACATCCTCGCGCCCCAGCGTCTGGCGGCCGGCGACGTCATCGTCGCTGCCAAGAAGACCGACACCAAGCCGGGCAATGCGATGGAAATCGGCCAGGCTCCGGTCGGCACCATCGTCCACAATGTGGAGATGAAGCCGGGCAAGGGCGGTCAGATCGCTCGCGCCGCCGGCACCTATGTGCAGATCGTCGGTCGCGACAAGGGCATGGTGATGGTTCGCCTCAACTCGGGCGAGCAGCGCTACATCCGTTCGGATTGCATGTGCACCGTCGGTGCCGTGTCGAACCCGGACAACGCCAACCAGAACCTGGCCAAGGCCGGTCGCAACCGCTGGCTGGGCAAGCGTCCGCTGACCCGCGGTGTCGCGAAGAACCCGGTCGACCACCCGCACGGTGGTGGTGAAGGCCGCACTTCGGGTGGTCGTCACCCGGTCACCCCGTGGGGTAAGCCCACCAAGGGTGCGCGGACCCGCCACAACAAGGCGACCGACAAGTTCATCATCCGTTCGCGCCACGCGAAGAAGAAGAGGTAATCCATGGCCCGTTCCGTCTGGAAAGGTCCGTTCGTCGATCTTCACCTTCTCCGGAAGGCGGAGGCCGCTCAGGACGGTGGCGCGCGCGCTCCGATCAAGACCTGGTCGCGTCGCTCGACCATCTTGCCGCAGTTCGTTGGTCTGACGTTCAACGTCTATAACGGCCGCAAGTTCGTGCCGGTCTCGGTCTCCGAGGAAATGGTTGGTCACAAGCTGGGCGAGTTCGCGCCGACGCGCTACTTCCCCGGCCACGCTGACAAGAAGGGTAAGCGCTGATGTCGAAGCCCGCAGCTCCGCGTCGCGTCGGTGAGAAGGAGGCCCTTGCGGTCGCCACCACCGTTCGCGGCAGCCCGTACAAGCTGAACCTCGTCGCCGGTCTCATCCGCGGCAAGTCGGCCGGTGACGCGCTGAACATCCTGGCCTTCTCGAAGAAGGCGATGGCGGTCGACGTCCGCAAGGTGCTGCAGAGCGCCATCGCGAACGCCGAGAACAACCACAACCTCGACGTCGACGCGCTCGTCGTGAAGGAAGCCTCGGTCGGCAAGTCGATCGTCATGAAGCGCTTCGCCACGCGCGGTCGCGGCAAGTCGACCCGCATCATCAAGCCGTTCGCGCGCCTCCGGGTCGTCGTGCGCGAGCAGCAGGAAGAGGCTGAATAATATGGGTCA
>JAIYAJ010000323.1 GCA_027489105.1 Zymomonas sp.
ACCACCGCTGAGGACATCCAGAACGAAGTCTATGCGATCGGCAAGGATGAGGCCTATGGCTTTGCGTCGCTGCGCGACTGGTTCAAGGCGCTGTACGAGACGCTGCTGGGCGCCGAGCAGGGCCCGCGCATGGGCAGCTTCATCGCGCTCTACGGCATCGACAACAGCCGCCGCCTGATCGCCGAGGCGCTCGCCTGAGCGTAATTTTTTGAAAGCCAAGGGAACCCCTGGCTTTCTGCAGCGTTTCCGAGCCGGTCCAACCCCTTTCGGACTGGCATTGCGCGGCTCCGCGCATGTCGGCCGCGCCGTTGCGTATCACGCGGCGCGGCCACCCATGGTCAGCGCTGCGCGCGGGTCTGCTGGATCCAGTCGTCGATCTTGGCTTCGAGCACCGTCATCGGCAGCGCGCCGGTGTCGAGGACCTGCGCGTGGAAGGCGCGCGGGTCGAACCGGTCACCCAGTTCCCTGCGAGCCTTGTCCTTGAGCCGGAGGATGGTCAGCGCGCCGATCTTGTAGGCCAGCGCCTGGCCGGGCATGGCGATATAGCGCTCGACCTCGGCGGTGGCATCGGTGCGGCCGATGTTCGAATGCGACAGCATATATTCGATCGCCTGATCGCGGCTCCATCCCTTGGCATGGATGCCGGTATCGACGACCAGTCGCATGGCGCGCAGCATCTCGTCCGACAGCCCGCCGAAGCGCTGATAGGGATCGTTTTCCATGCCCAGATCCTTCCACAGCGTCTCGGCATAGAGCGCCCAGCCCTCGACGAAGGCGGTGTTGCCGCCGAACCGCATGAAGGCGGGGAGCGCATCATTCTCCTGCGCCAGGCTGATCTGGAAATGGTGCCCCGGCACGGCCTCGTGGAGATAGAGCGTCTCCATGCCGGGCGTCGTGCGCGACTTCAGGTCATAGGTGTTGAAGTAGAAGACGCCAGGTCGGCTGCCGTCGGGCGTCCCCGACTGGTAGCTGCCAGCAGCCTCGCTCTTCTCGCGATAGGGCTCGACCGCCTTGATCTCGAGCGGGCTCTTCGGGAGCAGTGAGAATTGCTCTGGGATGCGCTGGTCGACGCGCTTGCCGATGCGGAAATATTCGTCGCGCAGCCAGTCCGCGCTCTGCGGTTGGAACTTCGGATCCTCGCGCAGATAGACGAAAAACTCCGCGAGGCTGCCCTTGAAGCCCACCTGCGTCTTGATCTTCTCCATCTCGGCGGTGATCCGCGCCACTTCCTGCAGCCCCAACTGATGAACGTCCTCCGCCTTCAGCGGCAGGGTGGTGTGGACTTCGATCAGATGGGCGTAGAGCCGGTCGCCGCCCTTCAGCCCGACCAGCCCGACGCTGTCGCGCGCCACCGGCAGATAGTCGTTCTTCAGAAAATCTCGGAACCGCTTATAGGCGGGAAAGATGCCGTCGCGAATGATGGCGCTGGTCTCGGTGCGCAGCCGCTGCTGGTCGGCGGCCGGGATCTCGGCCGGGAAGCTCTTGACCGGGCCGTAGAAGACCGAGCCCTCGACGCCCTGCGCCATCTGCGTGTCGATCTGCTCGATCATGTTGTTGACGATCAGCTTCGGCTCGACGACGCCGGAGGCCATGCCCTGGCGGAAGCGCTCGATCCAGCGATCGACCATCACCACATATTCGCGGTGCCGCTTCAGGTTGTTCTCATAATCGGCGACCGTCTTGAACGGCGCCGCGCCCTCGCCTGAGGCGAAGCCGGGATAGAAGGTGTGGAAACCCTGGAAATGGTCGACCGGCTGGACGACGGTTACTGCCATCAGGTCGGACGCAAATCCCTTGAGGTTGAGTTCGCTCTGCCATTTGAAGACGTCATAGGCGATCTGGTCGGTCGGGTTGAGCTGCGACCGGTCGATCTTCGCAAGCGCCGCGAGGTCGGCATCGACGGCCGCCTTCTCGCCCGCCATGTAGCTGTCGCTGACATAATCGCCGAGGCGATCGGCATAGCGCATGTCGCCACGGAACAGCGCGCTGAGCGGATTGCGGCGTAGCGAGGCTTCGTCGCTCTCGCGGAACAGATCGAGCAAGGCCTTGTCCTGCGCGGAAAGAGGGGAGGCGGGAGCGGTCGTCGCTGCAGGGGCGGCGTGGGCCGCGTCGGGGGCGATCATGAGAGCGGCCGAAAGGGCCGAGGCTGCGAGCAGCGCGGTACGGAGAATCATGGGAGCAGGCATCCTGTCTGTGATGCCCGTGCTATTTCACCCATAGAGTGTGGACGCAAGAAGCCCCGACATCGCGGGGATGCCGGGGCCTCCTGTGCTTCCGATGGCGTTACCAGAAGAAGCGGTTGTGGACTTCGACCACGCGACCGGTCCGCACGTTCACCAGGACCACGTCATTGCCGTAGCGCACCCAGCGATTATAGCCGGCCGGGCGCGGCAGGCGGTAGCGAACGGGATCGGCGATCACGTAGCGCGAGTGATAATAGGCCGGCGCGAAGCGGTAGCCGGGCGTGACCGGCCGATAGGCAAAGCCACGCGGGCCGACATAAGCGGGGCGGCGGAAGACGTCCCGATGCGACTCTCGATAGTCGCGCCAGTCGCTGCGCGCTTCCTGACGTGCGTCGCGCAACTCTTCGCGGGCCTCGCGCACGTCGCGGCGGTCGCCGTAACGCTGGGCTTCGCGCACATCGCGCTGCGCCTCACGAACGTCGCGCTGGCTTTCCCGCGCTTCGCGCAGCGACTGGGCCGACGCCATAGAAGGAATGGCCACGGCAGCGAGCAGGGCCAGGATGATCGGTTTACGCATGAGATATACTCCTCTCGAAATTCGCTTCGTCAAACTCCGTGACGGGGGCCCTGTTCCTCCTCCGGCACTGGCATCTGATTCGCACAGGGGCGATGAACCGGGCGCGAACCCGATCGTCAGCGAAATGAAAGGTTGGGGTCGGCGAAGGGACGCAACGAAAAGGGCCCGGCGGACGTGCCGCCGGGCCCCCTCTCGGCCACTCTCTTGCCGGAGCCGTGATCAGAAGAAGACGTCGTAGATTATGTCGACGATCTCGCCCGACCGGAGGTCGACCAGAACCGCGTCGTCAAAATAGCGCACCCAGCGATAGTCGCCGTAGGCCGGCGGCAGGCGATATTGCCACGGGTTGCCGATCCAGTAGCTCGACCCGTAGAACCAGGGATCGAAGCGATAGCCCGGGTACCAGCGTCGGTAACCGAAGCCGGCTCGAGGCGCGACATAGCGCGGCAGGCGATAGACGTTGCGATGGCTGTCGCGATAACCACGCCAGTCATAGCGGCGGTCGTCGCGCCAGGCGCGATCCCAGCGACGATCGTCGCGGCGTCCGTCATTCCTGTCCCACGAACGGCCATCGCGGTCGTGATCGGCATGGTCCCAGCCGCGGTCGTTCCGATCCCGCCATTCCCGGTCGCGGTCCCGGCGATCCTGTTCGAGGCGATCGGCGCCGCGGCCGTCCCAGCCTCGTCCTTCCCCGGCACGTCCATCCCGGCCGTCGCGGTCGCGCCCATCCCAATTGCGTCCGTCGCGGTCGCGGCGGTCGCCGCCATTGTCCGGCGATCCGGGCGGAGGGGGCGTCGGGCGTCCGTCGCGCCGATCCTCACCGCCCCAGCGGCTACGATCGGTCGACCAGTTGCGGTCGCCGTCCCTGTCCCAGGTGCGGCGGTCCGAGGACCATTTACGGTCGGGGGGCGTCGTGCCAGCTCCGGGGCGCGGGGTCGACGTCGCCTGCACAGGGGGTGCCGGGTGGCGGTCATCGCGGTTGCCTTCGCGATTCCAGTCGCGGGACGGCGCGGCCGGCGCAGGGGCCGGTCGGGGCTGCTCGGGCGCGCCCTGAGAGGCGCGATAGCGCTCCATTGCCTCGCGGCGGCTGTCGGCGTTCATCATCGCACCGCGCATGTCGCCCTGCCCGGCACGCGGACGGGGCGGCGGCGCATCCTGGGCGGCGGCCAAGGACGGAAGGACCAGGGCGGGACCTAGCAACAGGCCGGTCATCACCCGCGAAACGCTACGCATCGAAACATCTCCCGACGGCCGGCGCGATGCCTGCCTGATCTTCTTCTAACGGCGCGGGGCTTAGCGCCGGCTGAACCCGTGCGTCAGCCTGCCGAAAGAATCGGAGTCGGTTACGACCTTATTCGGTCGGCCTTGAATCGAGCGCCGGTACCGCCCGCGCGGCGTCGGCAGGGTCGATGCCGGGGGGCGGGGCGGCGGCGACCGTCTCTTCGCCTCTGCGAATCCGCGCGGCACGGCCGATCGCCCGACGGATGCGGGGATAGGTGCCGCAGCGGCAGATATTGGTGATCGCGGCATCGATCTCCGCATCGCTGGGCGAGGCGTTGCTTTCGAGCAGAGCCGCCGCCGCCATGATCATGCCCGGCTGGCAATAGCCGCACTGGGGCAGATTCTCTGCAACCCAGGCCTGCTGCACCGGATGGCTGCGGTCGCGCGACAGCGCTTCTATAGTGGTGACGAAACTACCCTCGATCGAACCGATCGGCACGCTGCACGATCGCACCGCCTGGCCGTCGATATGGACCGTGCAGGCGCCGCACAGGCCTGCGCCGCAGCCATATTTGGTGCCGGTCATGTTGGAAGCGTCGCGCAGCGCCCACAGCAGCGGGGTCGACGGATCCAT
>JAIYAJ010000529.1 GCA_027489105.1 Zymomonas sp.
ATGGGCAGGATCATATCCCCTCCTTGGTTGGAAGCGCGTTGATTGGCAGGTCGTACCGATACTTGCAACGCGGAGCGAAATCGCTATAGGTCGCGCGCTCGCGACGAGCCCGACCCCCCACAGGGTTACGGGCGTTCGTCGCTTTATTTGTTTAGCTAGGAACAGGTGCCGACATGGCCGTCCCCAAGAGAAAGACCTCGCCCTCCAAGCGCAACATGCGCCGCAGCCACCACGCGCTGACGGTGGAAGCGTTCCAGGAGTGCCCGAACTGTGGCGAGCTGAAGCGCCCGCACAATCTCTGCAACGCCTGCGGCCATTATAACGGCCGCGAGATCCTCTCGGTCGAGGCCTGACCAAGGCCTTATCCGGGGGATGACCGTGGACGAAGCACCGCGAATCGCCATTGACGCGATGGGCGGTGACGGTGGGCCGGCGACGATCGTTGCCGGCGTCGCCCTTGCTCGCCAGCGTGATCCATCATTGCGATTCACCCTGTTCGGCGATGACGCCGCGCTGCGCGCGGAGTTGCGTCGCCACTCGGGCATGGCCGATTCGGACGTCGTTCACTGCCCTGACGTGATCACCGGCGACGACAAGCCGAGCCAGGCGATTCGTCGGTCCAAGACCAGCTCGATGGGAGCCGCGATCCAGGCTGTGAAGGCCGGGGACGCGGCCGCTGCATTGTCGGCCGGCAACACCGGCGCTTTGATGGCGATCGCGAAGCTGTCGCTGCGGACGATGCATGGCATCGATCGGCCGGCGCTCGCCGCGCTGCTGCCGACGCTGGGTGAGCGCGATCTGGTCATGCTCGATCTGGGCGCCAACACCGATTGCGACGCGCGCAATCTCGTCGAGTTCGCCGTCATGGGGGCGGCCTATTCGCGTTTGGCGCTCGGCACCGAGCAGCCGCGCGTTCGGCTCCTCAACATCGGCACCGAGGAGCTCAAGGGCACCGGCGAACTCAAGGATGCGGCAGCCCAGCTGCGCCAGCAGACCGGCAGTGGATGGCGCTTCGACGGTTTCATCGAGGCCGACCGGCTTGGCCGGGGTGAGGCGGACGTCATCGTCAGCGACGGCTTCTCGGGCAATATCGCGCTCAAGTCGATCGAAGGTACGGCGCGCTTCATCACCGATCTGCTGCGCCGCGCCTTCTCCAGCTCGATCCGGTCCAAGGCGGGTTTCCTTCTGTCCAAGCCGGCGTTCCAGCTGCTGCGCCATCATCTCGACCCCAATAATCACAATGGTGCCGTCTTCCTCGGCCTGAACGGGCTTGTGGTGAAGAGTCATGGCGGCGCCGACGAGAAGGGAATCGCCAATGCGATCAGCCTTGCCGCCAAGATCGCTCGCGAGGACCTCACTCGCCGGATCATCGACGATCTGGAGGATTTCCGGGGCAGCGTCGTCCAGCCGGAAGATGTCGCATGAGCGCTGAGCGGGTGCGTCGCGCCGTTATCGCCGGCACCGGCTCGGCTCTGCCGCGCCGCCAGGTGACCAATGCGCAGCTCGCCGAGACCGTCGATACGTCCGACGAGTGGATCGTCGAGCGGACCGGCATCCGCATGCGCTATATCGCGGGGGCGGGGGAAACCACCTCCTCGCTGGCAACAGACGCCGCCCGGCGGGCGATCGAGAGCGCAGGGATCGCGCCGTCGGCGATCGACCTGATAATCCTGGCCACCGCCACGCCAGACCAGACCTTTCCCGCATCGGCCACGATCGTGCAGACCGCACTCGGCATCGACGATTGCGTGTCTTTCGACGTGCAGGCTGTGTGTTCGGGCTTCCTCTACGCGCTGTCGGTCGCCGACAGCATGATCAAGAGCGGCGCGGCCAACCATGCGCTGGTGATCGGCGCCGAGACGTTCAGCCGCATCCTCGACTGGGAGGACCGCACGACCTGCGTCCTGTTCGGTGACGGTGCGGGCGCGGTCGTTCTGCGCGGCGAGGACAGCGACTCCGGCGTGCTGGCGACCCGGCTCCATGCCGATGGCCGCCATAATCAGCTGCTCTATGTCGATGGTGGTCCGTCGACCACGCAAACCGTCGGCAAGCTCCGCATGAGGGGACAGGAGGTCTTCCGCCATGCGGTGACGAACCTCGCCGAGGTGCTGCGCGAGGTGCTGGCGGCGGCCGACCTGACCGTCGCCGATATCGACTGGGTCGTTCCGCACCAGGCCAATCGCCGCATTCTTGACGCTACGGCACGCAAGCTCGGTCTGCCGGCCGAGCGCGTCATCATCACCGTGGACCAGCATGCCAACACCTCGGCTGCGTCGGTTCCGCTCGCGCTCGACACGGCTGTCCGCGACGGCCGCATCAAGCGCGGCGACCTGCTGGTGCTGGAAGCCATGGGGGGCGGATTTACGTGGGGCGCCGCCGCGATACGCTATTGAAGCCCTTGGAATCGGCTTTGATTCGTGCGCTACTGTACGTAAGATAAGCGATACGTAACCGACCGGGGGGTTCTATGGCGTTGGATGGGGGCACTTTGACGCGGGCGGATCTGTCCGAGGAGGTCCATCGCGAGATCGGCCTTTCGCGCGCCGACTCGGCGGCGGTCGTCGAACAGATCCTCGAGCATATGAGCTCTGCCCTGGCGCGCGGCGAGAATGTGAAGATTTCCGGCTTCGGAAGCTTCATCCTCCGCCAGAAGGGAGAACGGATCGGCCGCAACCCCAAAACCGGGGTCGAGGTGCCGATCGCACCGCGGCGTGTTCTCACCTTCAGGGCCAGCCAGATGCTCCGCGATCGGATCGTTGCGGGGAATTAAGGCTTTTTCTTGAATGACTTCTGCTGGTGAAAAATCCGACGACGCCTTTCGGACCATTGGAGAGCTATCGGCGGAGCTTGGTATCCAGCAGCATATTCTCCGCTATTGGGAGACGCGTTTCCCGCAGCTGAGGCCG
>JAIYAJ010000218.1 GCA_027489105.1 Zymomonas sp.
CTGGGACGGCGACGACTATCGCCCGCTCGGCCGCTGCGTCGACGAAAAGGCGATCGTCAACGCGGCCGTCGGCCTGCTGGCGACGGGCGGCTCGACCAACCATGTCATCCACCTGCCCGCCATCGCGCGCGCAGCGGGCATCGTGATCGACTGGGAGGATATCGACCGGCTGTCGGCGGCGGTGCCGCTGATCGCGCGGGTCTATCCCAACGGTTCGGGCGACGTGAACCATTTCCAGGCGGCGGGGGGCATGGCCTATGTCATCGCCACGCTGATCGACGGCGGGCTGCTCCACCGCGACATACTGACCGTCGCCGGCAAGGATCTGGGGGACTATGCCGCCGATCCGACGCTGGACGGCGAAACCCTCACCTGGGCGCCCGCCCCTGCCCTGCCGCGCGACGAGACCATGTTGCGTCCGGTCTCCAATCCGTTTCAGCCCGATGGCGGCATGCGTCTCGTTCAGGGCAATCTCGGCCGGGGCACGTTCAAGACCAGCGCGGTCGCGTCCGAACGCTGGACGATCGAGGCGCCCGCGCGCATCTTCGACGATCAGGATCAGGTCACGGCGGCCTTCAAGGCGGGCGAACTCGACCGCGACGTCGTCGTTGTCGTCCGCTTCCAGGGACCGCAGGCCAATGGCATGCCCGAACTGCACAAGCTGACCCCCCCGCTGGGGGTGCTGCAAGATCGCGGCCATCGCGTCGCGCTTGTCACCGACGGGCGCATGTCGGGGGCGAGCGGCAAGGTGCCGGCGGCGATCCACCTGACCCCCGAGGCGCTGGCGCATGGCCCGATCGCGAGACTGCGCGACGGCGACATCGTCCGCCTGTGCGGTCACAAAGGCGAGATCAGCGTGCTGGTCGATGCGGCCGAATGGGAAGCGCGCGAACCGGCATCGCCCCCACCCCCGGCGAGCGGAACCGGGCGCGAGCTGTTCGCCTTCATGCGCGCGGGCGCCGATGCGGCCGAGCGCGGGGCTTCGGCGATGCTGGCAGCGGCCGGACTCTGATGAAGCTCGTCGCCGTCGACCTGGGCGGGACCAACGCCCGTTTCGCCATCGCCGAGCTGCATAGCGACCGGCGCCCCACGCTCGGCACGCCGCGCAAATATCGCACCGCCGACCATGCCGGCCTCGCCGACGCCTGGGCGGCCTTCGCGCGCGACGAGGGCGGCAGCCTGCCCGATGCCGCCTGCATCGCCATCGCCGGCCCGGTCGAGGGTGAGCTGATCCGTTTCACCAATAACAGCTGGACGATCCGCCCCTCGACCCTGGCCGACGAGCTGGGGCTGCGCAGCCTGACCCTGATCAACGATTTCGCCGCCATGGCGGCGGCGGTGGGCGTGTTGACCGAACAGGAGCTGGTGCCGCTGGGCGGACCGGACGGACCCGTGCCCGAGACCGGCGTGACCACCGTCATCGGACCCGGCACGGGCCTCGGCGTCGCTCAGCTCGTCCGTCGCCATGGACGGCGCATCGTCCTGCCGACCGAGGGCGGCCACCTCGACTTCGCCGCACTGGACGGGTTCGAGGAGAGGCTGCTGGCCCGCCTGCGCGAGCGACATCGCCGCGTCTCGATCGAACGGATCGTCTCGGGCCCGGCGCTGTCGGACATTCACGAAACGCTCGCGATGGTCGGCGGGCTGGCCATCGTGCCGCGCGACGATGCCTCGCTCTGGCAGGCTGCGATCGACGGAGAGGATGCGCTGGCGGCACAGGCGCTCGACCGTCTGGTCATGTCCTTCGGCGCGGTCGCCGGCGATCTCGCGCTCGCGCATGGCGCTAACGCCGTGGTGGTGACCGGCGGCCTCGCCAACCGCATCGAGGCCCGGCTGAAAGGGCCGCTCTTCCACGACCGGTTCCGCGCCAAGGGACGGTTCGAGGCCCGCATGGGCCATTTTCCCATCAGGCTCGCCCGTCATCCCGAAGCGGGATTGCTGGGTGCCGCCGCCGCTTATCAAGAGGAACTGGCATGACCGTCGAAAACATCATGATGCTGGCACCGGTGATCCCCGTGCTGGTGATTCACGACGTGGCCCATGCCCGGCCGATCGCCGAGGCTTTGGTCGAGGGCGGCCTGCCCGCACTCGAAGTCACGCTGCGGACCCCCGCAGCGCTCGACGTCATCCGGGAGATGGCGAAGGTCGAGGGCACGGTCGTCGGCGCCGGCACGGTGCTCAACCCCGACGATGTAAAGGCCAGCGTCGATGCCGGCGCGCGCTTCCTGGTTTCGCCCGGGCTGACCGATCCGCTGGCCAATGCCGCGATCGCCAGCGGCATACCCTTCCTCCCCGGCACCGCCAATGCGGGCGACGTCATGCGCGGGCTCGACATGGGGCTGACCCATTTCAAATTCTTCCCGGCCACCGCCAATGGCGGCATTCCTGCGCTCAAGGCGCTCGCGGCGCCGCTGTTCAAGGCGCGCTTCTGCCCGACGGGCGGGATCACCGAACAGAGTGCCGGCGACTGGCTGGCGCTCGACGCCGTCCTATGCGTCGGCGGCAGCTGGGTGGTGCCGGCGGGCGAACCCGATGTGGCCGAAATACGCAAGCGGGCGGCCGCCGCGGCATTGCTGCCGCGCTGACCGCCCGCCTTCGTCTTGCGACCTGTGAAGCTTACTGAAGCTTCCAGGTCAGCGGGACCACGACCGAAACCGCACCGCCCGGAGGAGCCGGGAAATTGCCGACGCGCTTGATCGCGGCGAGGGCTTCCTTGTCGAGCAGGGCCGAGCCCGAGGGCTGCACGATCGAAGCCGCAGCGACCGAGCCGTCGTCGGAGACGTCGAGCTTGACCTTGGCGGTACCCTCATCGCCACGCATCTGGGCAGCGTTCGGATAATCCTGCTTAGAGGCGATCATCTGGCGGATGCGCGCCGTCCATTCGGGCGTCGCCGCGGCATTCGCCGCGCCGGCGACCATCGTCGCAGCCGTCAAACCGATGAGGAGATTACGAAAGCGTACAGTCACATTGCCCTCCGTGATTGGAACTATTGGGGGTGGGGTGGGTGGAGCGACGGATCCGGATACTCCGCCGTCCGAGGGGGATCAGAATTCGGTCCAGTCGTCTTCCTCGACCTTCAGTGCGAGCGCGCCGTGAACCGGAGCGGGGCTGGCCCATTTGGCCGGGGCAGCAGCGCGCGCCGGTGCCGGTGCGGAAACCCGCGGAGCCGGTGCCGGTCGCGCCGGTGCCCGGCGTGTCGGAGCCTGCTGGCCGGTGCGGAAGCCGCCGACACGATCGGCGAGCCGCTGCGCCTCGGCAGAGAGGCTCTGGACGCTGGCATTGGTTTCCTCGACCATCGCGGCGTTCTGCTGGGTCGCATTGTCCATCGAGGACACGCCGGCGTTGATCTCGTTGAGGCCCGTGGCCTGCTGCTCGTTGGCGGCGGCGATCTCGGCGATCAGGTCGGCGACCTGGCCGAACTCCTCGACGATCGTGCCCAGGGCGGAACCCGAACGCTCGACCAGTTCCACACCGCTGACGACCTGGTGACCCGAGGTGGCGATCAGGTCGCGGATCTTGCCGGCTGCGTCGGTGCAACGCTGGGCGAGAACACGGACCTCGGTCGCGACCACCGCGAAGCCGGCACCGGCCGGGCCCGCGCGGGCCGCCTCGACGCCCGCATTGAGCGCCAGGAGGTTGGTCTGGAAGGCGAGGTTGTCGATGGTCGAGACGATCTCCTCCATCTCGCGGCTCGACGATTCGATCGTGCGCATCGCTTCGATCGCCTGACGAGCGGTCGTGCCCATCGATTCGGCGGCCGAGCGGGCTGCCGCAACCTTCTCGCTGGTTTCGCGGGCGTTGCCGGCGGTCAGGCGGACGGTGCCCATGAACTGCTCGAGCGCACTGGCCGTCCGCGCCAGCGAGTGGGCCTGGCTCTCGGTGCGCTGCGACAGGTCCTGCGCCGCCTGGGCGATTTCGCCGGTGCCCGAGCGGATCGTGCCGAAGCCATCGATGATCTCGGTGATCGTGGTCGACAGACGGTCGAGTGCCTCGTTGAAATCGTGGTGCAGCTGGGCGAGCGGTCCCTGGGCATCGTTCGGCACGCGGACGGTGAGGTCGCCATGGGCCACCGCCGACAGGCCGGCGCCGATGAGCTCGACCGTACGCTGCGTCGCCTGGGCCTGGGCCAGTTCCTCGGCAGCGCGGCGCTGGTCGGCCAGAGCACGCTCCTGTTCGGCGGCGAACAGCGCCTTGAAACCATCCAGAGCGCGGGCCAGGCCACCGATCTCGTCATGACGACGGAGCGCTGGGATCGACACCGACAGGTCGCCATTGGACAGCGAACGGACGGCGGCGCTCATCTTCGATAGCGGACGGGCGATGCCGATCAGCAGCATGATCATCAGGATGACGGCGAGAGCGAGCGAGCCAGCGATCAGCTGGATGACCAATGTGCGAGTCTTGGCGTAGATGGCGGCGGCCGACTGCGAAGCGGTCTGGCCACCCTTGTCGTTGAGATCGACCAGCGCGAGGATATTGTCCTCAACGGCGTAGAATTTGTCGAGGCTGTCGCCGCGGAACAGCGCCACGGCTGCGGCCGCATCGCCCGATTCGGCGGTCTGGGTCAGCTGGGCGTTGGACGCGAGATACTCTTCCCAGGTCGACTTCAGCGCGTCATAGGCGGCGGTCTGCTCGGGACCCTTGGCATAGGGCGCATAGTCGTCGAGCATGCGGCGGATCGCCTTGTCGGCGTTGCGAAGCTGGATACCGGCCTTGCGGCGTCCTGCCTCGTCCTCCGACATGACGTGGAGGCCCTGGCTGATGCGATATTGCGACGTATAGGCGTGAATGTCGCCCACGAGCTTGGTGGCGGGAAGCCACTGCGTCCGCATCTCGTTCGACCGCTCGTTGACTTCGCCGATCTTCATGACCGCGAAGGCGCCGAGGCCCGCCAGCATTCCCAGCATAAGCAGGAATGCCAGCCCCATTTTCGCACCGATCCCGAACCGGGCCAGTAGTCCCATCTCTACCTCCATCTTGGCCAGGGAAGACGATGCGAATCGTCCCCTCCGCTTCGGACAAGGTAGTAACCGCAAGATTATTGATTATTCGTAAGGGCCGGCGCGGGCGGTTCGCGAAGATGCCGCCGTTTCTTATGCTTACATGACTTATGGCTAACACCGCATAAACCATGACCCGGAGCGGAATTCCGCCCCGGGTCAGCAAGATATCGTCGATAATGGCGCCCGCCCGGTGTGCAGACTCTGCCGATTGCGGTTTATTCGAATTCGAGGATGACGGCGTCGACAGCCAGGCTGTCGCCCGGCTTGGCGGCGACTGACTTGACCGTTCCGGCCTTCTCGGCGCGCAGGATATTCTCCATCTTCATCGCCTCGACTACAGCCAGCGGCTGGCCTGCCTCGACCTTGGCACCCTCGCCCACGTGAATCGCGGTGACGAGACCCGGCATCGGGCACAGCAGGAAACGTGACAGATCCGGTGGCACCTTGTCGATCATGTGGTGCGACAAGGCGGCAACGCGCGGCGTCAGCACGCGCAGGCTGTGGCTTGCACCACGCGTGGTGAACTTCCAGCCGGTCCGCTTGCGCTCGACACGCAGCGACAGGCCCTCGCCATCAATGACCGCCTCGACCAGGCGCTGGCCCGGAATATAGGGGGCGTCGACCACCACCGACGTGCCGTCCACGGTCACCGCATCACCCGCGATCTCGACCGTGCGTTCGACACCGTCCAGCGTGACGACCCAGCTGGCCGACGGCTCGGCCGGGCCGTTGAGGCGTCCGTCGATATGTGCGGCGCGGGCGGCGTCGATGCTGGCGAGCACGCCGGCGATCGCCGCAAGCTGCAGGCTGAGCTTGTCGCTGGCGGGCGCACCCTGGAAGCCCTCGGGGAATTCCTCGGCGATGAAGCCGGTGGTGATGTTGCCCGAGCGGAAACGCGGATGCTGCATCAGCGCCGAGAGGAAATCGATATTGTGGCCGATGCCGTCGATCTCGAACCGGTCGAGCGCGGTGATCTGCTTGTCGATCGCGGCCTCGCGCGTCTCGCCCCAGGTCACCAGCTTGGCGATCATCGGGTCGTAGAACATCGAGATTTCGGAGCCTTCATAGACGCCGTCGTCGACCCGGACATGATCGACCTCGGCCGGCGGCCGATAGCGGACGAGGCGCCCGGTCGACGGCAGGAAGCCGCGATAGGGATCCTCGGCATAGACACGGTTCTCGACCGCCCAGCCGTTGATCTTCACATCGTCCTGGGTGAGGGCGAGCTTCTCGCCATAGGCGACGCGGATCATCTGTTCGACCAGGTCGAGGCCGGTGATATATTCGGTGACCGGATGCTCGACCTGGAGACGGGTGTTCATCTCGAGGAAGTAGAAGCCCTGGCCGGTCTTGTCGGCGCCCGACACGATCAGTTCGACCGTGCCCGCGCTGTAATAGCCGACGGCGCGCGCCAGAGCGACGGCCTGC
>JAIYAJ010000253.1 GCA_027489105.1 Zymomonas sp.
GCCTTGCCGAAGACCACATAGCTCGAGCCGGCGTTGGTGCGCCCGGAGGGGTCGGCGTCGACGGTGCCCACGATGACGTCGACGAAGCCGTCGCCGTTGACATCCCCTGCCCCCGAGACGGCGAAGCCCGAAGCGTCGCCGGCCACCGCCCCATCGATGCGGAAGCCCTGGGCCGCAGCCAGGGCAGCGAGGTCGATCACGGGTTCATACGGCATGAGCAACTCCGCAGGGCGCTTCGGCAGAACAGCAGAGGTCCGAGCCCTGACGCAAGGGAAAAGTTGCGGGCATCCGGAGCCGCGACGCGATGGCATCATGACCGCATGGCGCGCCCCTCGGCGCTGCCTCAGCGGGCATGGATGCGGGGCGACATCCAATAGCGTTTTGCGTCTTTCTGCCAGCAACTTGGCGTCTTTTGCCGATTTATGCAAAGGCTTTCAGGAGTATCGTGAACTCTGACCGCAGGCCGTATGCGTTGAGGGAGGCACATGGACTCAGCTCTGGTCGATCGTATCTACGAGTGCGGCTTCGTGCCGGAACTGTGGCCCGAGGTCCTGCGAGATGCTTCGAAGCTTTCCGGTTCGGCGGGAGCGTCTCTCTTCGTAACCAACTCGGACGTCTGCGCATGGACCGCGTCGCGCAACGCGCAGCCCGTGACGGAGCGCTTCATCTCGGAAGGCTGGTATTGGCGCGGCACGCTGATGTCGCGGGTGAAAAGCGCGACGCATCCCGGCTTTCTGCGCGATCTCGATATCTGCACGGCGGACGAACTGGATGAGGAACCGATCTACCGGGATTTCTGGCGGAAGATCGGCCTTGGTTTCGGCACGACGACCGCATTTTCGCTGCCGACGGGCGAGAGCGTTTCGGTGATCCTCTCGCGCCTCGCATCCGACGGTCCTGTCGGCGCCGAGACGATCCGCGCGCTCGATGCGCTGCGGCCGCATCTCGCGCGCACCGCCATCCTGTCCGCTCGCATGAAGCTGGAACGCGCGCGGGCGGCCAGTGACGCGCTGGCTGCGCTCGGCTTCGCCGCGCTCATTCTCGAGGGGAGCGGCAAGGTGCTCGCCGCCAACAGTCTGATCGACAGACAGTCAAACCTCGTGCATTGGCGCGCCTTCGACCGCATGACCCTCATCGACAGAAACGCCGATGCGCTCCTGTCCGACGCGCTCGCCCGCATTCGCCTGCCCGACAACAGCGGGGTGCGCTCGTTCCCGGTCCGGCCCGCCGGCTCCGATGAGCTTTTCGTGGGCCATCTCGTCCCCGTCCGCTTTTCGGCGCAGGACATTTTCGCCGGCAGCGCCGCCATCTTCCTGCTCTTGCCGGTCTCGACGCCGGCAGCCCCGCCTGTGGAGCTGATGCGTTCGCTCTTCGACCTGACGCCCGCAGAGGCGCGCGTGGCCCGGAGCCTCGCCGCCGGCAAGGTCGTCGACGAAATCGCAGGCGAGAGCGGCGTCTCTCCCAACACCGTGCGCGTGCAGGTGCGCGCGCTGCTCGAGAAGACCGGCCTGCAGAGACAGACCGACGTGGTGGCTCTCCTGAACGGCATCATGCCGATGCGCGAGCCCTTCGGCGACGCCGCGCGGCCGCTGACTCCCGGCCCGGCCCCTCCTCCCAGCGGCCGACGGACATAATCAACCCTGATGATGCGCGCCTCCCGGCCATAGCTAGTCTCCGGCGCGGAACCGACCGCTTTGCCAAGCGGCGGAAGACCACGTCAGGGGCATCGGAGAGAGATCCCGCAGCCCGTGCCGTGCAACGCATCGGGGACTGACGACATGACAAGCGGCAGCTGGACGACGACATCGGGCTCCTGGAGCACTCCAGCGAACTGGGGGCTAGGCTCCGGCTTCCCCAATACGGCCGGCGACACGGCGACCCTGGGCACCGTCCTGAATACCACCTTCGGTACGCGCACCATCGCGCTGGGCGACGGCGCGACGCGCACCATCGGCACGCTCGACATCACTGCCACGCAGCAGATTGCCTACGAGCTTTCGGCGGGCGGCGCATCGAGCACGCTCAATTTCGACGTCGCGTCAGGGCGGGCTGCCATCAACGTCTCGCAGCCCGCCATCAACGCTCTCACCACCCGCTTCCTCTCAAGCGTGAACGTCGCGCTTTCCGACACGACGAACGTCACCACCACTGGTTTCAGTACGAAGCTGCAGATCGACGGGGTCATCTCCGGCGCAGGCGGGCTCGACAAATACGGCGCCGGCGTGCTCACCCTGATGGGGGCCAATACCTTTGGCGGCGGCTTGCTGGCCGGTCCCAGCGGCGTGAACATCAATCACGGCCGTGTTGAACTGGGCACGGGAACCTCGCTCGGCACCGGCGCGGTCACCGTGGCCAACAGCAACACCATCGAACTCCTGGCGCTCAGTTCGATGAGCGTGGCTAACACCTTCAATCAGGGCGGCATCGGCAGCGTGTCGCTCGGCGCGCAAACCGGAACGACGCTGACCTATACCGGAACCTACAACATCAATGCTTCGTTGGGCGGCACGACGCTCAACATCAACAGCAACGGCACGGGCGTATCGCCGGCCGGCACGGTGATCTGGCAGGGTGCCAGTGGCACGATCACTTCGGCGGCGAACGTCATCGTGGCCGTCATCGGCGGCACGCTGCAGGTCGGCAATACATCTCTCAACTCCTACACCAACGCAGGAGGTCAGACGTTCATTGGAGCGGGAGCCGCACTGGACTTGCACGGCATCGGCGGAACGAGCATTTCGCGATTGACCGGGTCGGGCGTGGTCAAGTCTGATGGAGGTTCGGCAACACTGACGTTGAACACCAGTTTTTCTACAACTTTCGACGGCTCCATTACAAATGGGACCGGACAGATCTCACTTACGAAGATCAATACGTCTGAACAGATATTGACAGGCGTGAACACCTACTCGGGCATCACCAATGTCGATGCCGGCACGCTTACACTGTTCAATTCGGGATCAGTTGCCAACTCAAGTATCATCGATATCAAGTCTGGAGCGACCTTTTCCGTCAACGGGACCAGTTTCTCCGTCAACGATGTCAATCTGCGCAGCGGTGCAGTGCTGAACATTATGGCCGGCACGCTCAACATCGTTGCTGCAAGCGATGATCTGGGTCCTGGAACCCTGCAATCGAACGGGTTCTCGGCAGAGACCCTTGTCATCACTGCCGCTTCAACGAACTTCTCGCTCGCCAACACCCAATTCCTTAACTGGAACGATGCAGATACCATCGTCCTCAATGCCAATGCTGCCGCGAACGCCCTGACCGGCTCATCGAGAAATGACAGCATATCCGGCTACGATGGCCTCGATACAATTCTCGGCGGCAGCGGCAACGACACGCTGAATGGCGGCGACGGCGCGGACGTGCTCGGTGGCGACGCCGGCTTGGACAGCCTGTCCGGTGGCGCCGGCAACGATTATGTCAACGGTGGAGCCAACCAAGATACGCTGCAAGGCGATGGCGGCGATGACTTCATTGTCGGCGGAAGCAGCTCCGACAGCATGGACGGCGGCACCGGCTTCGACAGTGTTTCATGGTTGGGAGAAGCGAGCGTGACCGTCAATCTTCTGAACCAGGCGCTGAATGCGGGGGTGGCGTTTCAAGAGACGGTGCTGGGCTTTGAAGTATTCTACCTGACCAATTCGGGCGACCGCTTCACCAATTCGGACGCCAACATCTATCTCTATGGTTTCGACGGCGCCGATGTCATGAACGGTGGCACGGCATCGGATTTCTTCGATGGTGGCGCAGGGGGTGACACCATCGATACAGGCAGCGGCTTTGATTATGTCAGCTACGCAAATGCCACGAGTGGGGTGCGTGTCGACATGATCAATGCAGGCACCAATACGGGGGAGGCGGCGGGCGATACCATTACAGGGGCCGAGGCGTTCTATCTGACCGCGCAAGGCGACACCTTCATCGGCCAGACCGGTCAGAACTTCGTTTTCGCCGGCGGTGGCAATGACACTCTGTTCGGCGGGGTTAACGCGTCCGACTGGCTGTTTGGCGAGGCCGGTGCAGACTTCCTGTCCGGAGGCAACTTCAACGATCTGATGTCAGGCGGCGCCAACAATGACACCTACGCCTTCACCGGCTGGGCCACCAATGGCTATGACTCGATCCTCGATTTCACGAGCGGGGCCGACAAGTTCCAACTGACGGGTTCAGGCTTCGGCCTTGCCGCCGGAAGCAGCTTGACCAACGGGTTCAACTTCATCGCCGGCAACACCAGCCTTGCCACCAACGCCACTCCGACGATGATCTACAACTCCACACTGGGGATACTGCTCTTCGATGCAGACGGCACAGGCAGCGGCTTCGCAGCCGTATCGCTTGCGCAGATCCTCAATGCACCGACCGTTGTGGCGGGTGACTTCGTGATTGCGTGAATCCGGCGGCGCCCCGGCCTCCGGCGCGCGCGGCACGCTGCACCACGCCAAGAGCGCGGGGATCCTCTCTCATGACCTGGACGGCACCGGGGCGGGCACTGCCATCGCGATCGCCCAGATCCTGGGCGCAGCCACCGTCGCGGCCGGTGATTTCATCGTGGCGTTGCGCGTCAACACAGGCGTCGCACGCCACGGCGCCGCCCTCCGAGGTCACGGCGATAGGCACCGGCTGCGGGTCCTGGCGGCCGCCGTGCGGCGTTACGGCCGTCACGAACCATGGCCCTGACCTATCGGCAAACCAGCGCCTCTAAACTCGCCATTAACCATGATCGTTCATTCCCTCGAAGCAGTATTTGTTTCGCGGGGGCCATACCTCCCGCGTTGCGAGGGTGGCAAATCCATGCGGCTGATCGTCGGCTCAATCATCGTCTTCCTCTGCGTCTTCGGCGGCTACGCGGCGATGGGCGGCAAACTCGGCGTCCTGTGGCAGCCTTGGGAGTATGTCATCATCCTGGGCGCGGCGATCGGCGCCTTCGTGATCGGCAACAGCGGGCCGGTGCTTAAGGCCGTGCCGTCCATGCTCGGCACGATCTTCAAGGGGCCCAAGTACAAGCAGGAATCGTATGTCGAGCTGCTGGCGATGCAGTATTCGCTGTACAAGCTCGTGCAGCAGAAGGGCCTGCTGACGATCGAGCCGCATATCGAGAATCCGAGCGAATCCACGCTGTTCAACGCTTTCCC
>JAIYAJ010000019.1 GCA_027489105.1 Zymomonas sp.
CAGGCCGTGCTGCGGTCGGCCGAAGGCGTCCCGCAGATCGTCGTACCGCTGACCGCCCCGCGCTTTCAGGACTTCGGCGAGCAGGCCTTCGGCAGTCTCGATCTCGCGGTACGCCATCGCGATAGCGACGGCAGTATCCTTGGTGATGGCGGCCACGGGTCAGCAGCCCCCGAGGCGGTTGACCAGCCGGCGGGCTTCCCGCGTCGCCAAGGTCCCATTGTCGGGCCCGGTGACCGTGCGGAGGGACGCCAGCAGCTCCCGCCCGGCTTCCGGCGAGATCGGCGGATGGCCGTAGATCGTGCGGTAGAGGTCGACCTTGTCTTCGTAGTTGGCGAAGACGGCGCCGGTGGACATGGCGGCCTTGGCGGCGATGTCGCGGATGGTGGCGGCTTCGAAGCCGACGTCTTCGAATAGAGCGTGGGCCGCCTGCAGGATCTTCTGCGCGGTGGCGGCTTTCTTGCGGTCGCGGCTGGTCTCGCGTCGCGCGATGGGATGGGTCGAGCCATCGGCCATGGGGTGGTCTCCTTAGGTGAAGAGGGTGGGGGCGAGGCGGACCCCGACCGCGGCGGCGCCGACGATCAGGGCCCAGAGGGCGAGGCCCAGGGCGAGCGCGAGGCCGGTCCCGCGCGGGCGGCTGAGCTGGGGCAGGTTGCCGACGCTCACGCCGCGACCCGCTCGGGCGCGACGGCCTTGCGCAGGACGCGCAGGGCGAACTCGCGGTCGGTGTCGTCGGCCCAGGTGTCGGCGATGAACCCGACCAGCTCGCCGCCCACGCGCAGGCTGAGCGCGCGGCAGGGGTCGAGGTCGGGATAGGCGAGCTGGGCCGGGGTGAAGGTGGTCTCGCCCTCGGCCGCGAACGCGCGGACGCGGGTGAGCAGGGCGTCGAAGGTGAGATGCTCAAGCGGCGGCTGACCGGGCAGGAACAGGGTGGCCGCCTGGACGCGGCGGGCGCGGGACAGGAGGTCGCTCAAGCCCAGAACCCCCCGAGCCGGCCGGCGGCGATGACCAGCGCGGCGAAGGTGGTGGCGGCGAGCACCGCGAACACGACCTGGCAGGTCGTGTCAGGCGTGGAGAAGACGCCCAGGATCAGGACGACCGTCACGGCCAGCGCGAGCAGCAGGTCGCCCACGGGCGAGAGCGGCAGCGTGTCGGCCCGCGTCGGCGCGGGCGGCGGCGGGGTGTCGATCCGCAGCGCATACTGCGAGGCGCGATGGGGGCGGACGACGAGCATCGAGCGGTTCCCGCTCCCCGCCCGGCCCTCCGCCGCGCGCCCATCGAGCGGCTAGGCCGTGCGGGGAACGGTTGGAGAAAGCAACCGTTCGCGTGTGGTTGTCAACTCCAACCGTGCAGTTGGGAGGTTGCCATTGCCACCGATATGGTAGCTCGCCTCGCGCACCTCCCACGTCCTAGCGTTGCCGTGAAGTCGGAGGGGGCGTGGAGCGTGCGTACAGAGTTGGGTTTTGGGGTGGTTCTCGCCCTGGCGGCATCAAGCGCGGCAGCGGCGCCGACAGTCTACCTCTCGACAGTTGAAAGCCCGGTCTACGACGCGCGGGGAAGCGTGGAAGCGCTCTCGCGGAAGGCCAATGTCTGCATCGCGCAGCTCGTCAGCTCTGGGCTCACGACGGCTCCAACCATCCTGTCCAGCGACCCCGTCTCTGGCGTGATTGTGGCGCGAAATACCTTCGAGTATCACGAGACGGTATGGGGCAGTCCGCTCTACCAGACGGCGCGCACGCGGCTGACGTTCGAGGCGAGGGAAGGGCGCTTTCGCCTTTCGCACTCGGATATCCAGGTGCTCAACGGCGACTGGCGGCCCATCCGTGCGGCGAAGCCTGGGAAGGTCGATGAAATGCGCGATCAACTATTGGCGCAAGCCGACAAGATCGCGTCGTGCATCAAGGCTGATCGGGGCGAATGGTAGCTAGAAGCGCCGGATCGTCGAGAGGATAAGGCCGGTTACCTGCACGACGATGTCCTCGCCTTCACTTGTTCCCGCCGTCAATTCAAGGGGGCTCTTGAAGCGTGGATTCGTCGAGCGCGGCCACAGCAAGGCCGCATCTGGGCCGGTGACTTCGACTTGCTTTAGGGTGGCTTCGCGTTCGTGTCCGCCGAACCGCAGTCGTTCGGCCCGCACGATGTCGCCAGACTTCGGGACATAGCCGATGTCCGCAGCGTCAACCCAATGGACCCAATCGCCCTCTACGATACCGAGCGCATTCATTGAGTCGCCCCGCACGACCGAGATGTACTGTCGCGCACGGGGATAGCGTGGGTCGGGGAGGACGTTAGACGGTGGCGGCGCCACCTGGCCAACGTCATCCATCTCGACCCACACGCCTGCTTGGATCGTGTCGAGGATGCCCAGCGGTTCGTTCGTGATCGGCCCCCTAGCCTGAACCCATGATTGCCGCTCGGCGGGGCCGATGCGCGGAACGCCGGGCAAGTCTTCGCCATTGAGGCGCGCGCGCTCGTCTAGGAGATCCTGTCGGACGAAGCCCAGGGCGTTCGTAAGCCGGGTCTGGGTGTCAGGCGAGAAAATGGCCTTGGCCATTCCTGCCTCGTACTTGCGCCAGCCTTCGCCGGAGATCCCGTAGCGGTCACCCGCGGTCTCTTGCGACAATTCCGCGCGTTTGCGGAGCACGCCCAATGCGCGGCCCAACAACTTCGCCTCGGGGGCGTCCACTGATTCGCGTGCCATAAGGGGCACGGTACGCGTGGGATATGCGAGAGCGAGTGCGGCCACGGTTGTGGATTACCACAACTGTAGAGTTGTGAAACCCACCAAATCAGTTCTCGTATCCACGAATCATGGATCTGAGCGACGACCTCACGCGCGTTCCCGACCCCGTCGAGCGGCCGAAGCTGGCTCGCTGGCTGTGGGACCGCAAACTGCCCTTCTCATGGCTCGCGCCCCTGATCGGCGTGTCGGCCGAGCAGGTCCGGCGGTACTGTCTCGAATTCGGCCATGACGACCGGGCTGTTCCGGGTCGCGATGTCCTGGCGAAGATCGCGCGTGTCACCGCTGGAAGCGATGCGGTTGCCGAGCGCGACTTCTACCCGCCGCACATTCGCGGGGAGGGGCCGCCGCCGCTCAAGCTGGTTGAGAGTAGCCGGTGACGCGCCGGGCGAGGAAATCGACGTGCGCGGTGGCCATCTCCAGCGCCTCGCGGGTTTCGGTGACGGCCGTGGTCATCGCCCGGTCGTTCGCTGGGATCGGGCAGACGCCGGCGCACCGGCCTGCCGTGACGGCGCTCAAGGTCTTGCACAAGGCGGCGGTGACGCGGTCGCGGCCTTCGGGCGTGGCGAGTTCGGACTGCGCCAGCGACAGAAGCATGGCGGCGGTCTCGGTGGCGGACATAACGGCGTGCGTACTCATGGCGGCGCTGGGGCCTCCCCCCTTCGGAGCTTTTACTATCGGTGCGGTAGAGCGCCGAGCCGCGTCATCGGCCAGCGCCATGGTGTCGCGGGGTCGTCGCCGCGGCGTATGCTCGCCGTCTGGCCGCCTGCGCCTGGGTCCGCGCGGGCGTCTTCCCCGTTCCGAGGGCGCACGTTGCGTACCCGACTTTCGGGACGTCCACGCCGGTCGTTACCCGTTTTGGGTCGTGCCGAGGGCGCTCGCGCCCGCGATGCGTCAGCCGGCCGCAGTACCGGCGGTTGCAGGCCAATTGAACACGCGCGGTAGGGGCTCTCCAGCCTGTGTCGCCGCGCGCGGGGAGGGGGCGGCGGGCGAGGCCGGTCGCCCCCTCTTTCCGGTGCGTCAATGAACCGCCGCACGACCTTCGTCTCCCGTAGCCGCCAGATGGCCGGCGCCGAGATCGACGCGCGCAAGGCGTGGCTGCTGTTGCTGGGCGACGCCTTGCGGCTGGGCGAGCGGGTGAGCGGCGGCGGTGCGGTCGACCGGTTCGAGGGGCCGCTCTTCGCCGGTCAGGTCGTGCGCCTGAAAGCCAAGTTCCCGCCGCCGCATGTGACGG
Organism: Zymomonas sp.; assembly: GCA_027489105.1. Next base: position 3,972 of record JAIYAJ010000019.1, read on the forward strand.
CCCAGGCCGCCGCGGCGGCCTTCCTGCTGCTGGCCAAGGGGTTCGTCGAGAGCGGCTTCACGCCCGCCCTTGCCGGCTTCCTGGCCGCCGGGGCGCGGACGCTGACCGAGATGATCGACGCCGAGACGCGGGCCGCCTTCCAGCGGTCGTGCGCGGCCGTGGGCGACGACTAGCAAAATCAACAAGGGGTGGGGTGAAGACGATGCAACACATCATGGTCGACCTGGAAACGATGGGGTCGAAGCCGGGGTCCGCGATCGCCAGCATCGGCGCCGTGGCGTTCGATCCGGTCGCGGGGACGCTGGGCGCGGAATTCTATCAGGTCGTGGATCTGGTGAGCTGCGAGCGCGCCGGGCTGACGCTGGACGCCTCCACGGTGCTCTGGTGGCTGAAGCAATCCGACGCCGCGCGCGCGGCGCTGGGTGGGGCGAAACTCGACCTGCGCGGTTCGCTGGCGCGGTTTGCATGGTGGATCGAAGACCAGTGCAAGAGCGAGCGCCCGCGCCTCTGGGGCCATGGCGGCAACTTCGATGAGCCGATGCTCGCGGCGGCGTGCCGCGCGGTCTCGATGCCGTCGCCCTGGCGCTACTCGGAAGGGCGCTGCACGCGGACGATTTACGAGCTGGCCGGCGTCGAGTTGAACCGCGCCGCGCCGGAGGCGGGCACGCATCACAACGCCCTGGACGACGCCAAGCTGCAGGCGCGCGCGGTGTGCTGGGCCTATGAAAAGCTCGGCCTGGCCGTGCGCCCCCAGCCGGTCGCGGTGGCGTGATGGCGGGTCCGACAGAACTTCGCATCATCGAGCCTGGGCCCAGCGAGCTGACGCGCCGCCGGCCGCGCATGGTGGCGAAGCCGCGGCCCGAGCCGCAGACGGCGGATCTGGCCGACCCGATGGTGCTGCTGTCGAAGATGGCGGCCCTGGCCGAGAAGGCGCGGGCGTTCGGCTGGACGGTGAACCTCGCCATCGAGGCGGCGGCGGGCGGCGGTCGGCTCAACTTCTCGGCAAGCCGGGAGGGCTGACGTGTGGCTCTACCTGCCGAACTTGGACCCGCTGACGACGTCGGCGGCGACTTCCTGTCCGTCTGCACAGGAGGCGGCGGCCTCGACTTGGGCGTGGAGCTGGCAATGCCAAGCGCTCGCGCTGTCTGCCTGGTGGAGAGGGAAGCCTTCGCCGTCGCGCGATTGGTCGAAAAGATGCGCCTCGGCCTCATGGCTCCGGCGGCTGTGTGGGGCAATGCCCGAACCTTCAACGGCCGACGCTGGCGCGGATGCCTGGACGGCATCGTTGGCGGCATCCCGTGTCAGCCGCACAGCAAGGCCGGCAAGCGCCTCGGTGGGCGAGATCCGCGCGACCTGTGGCCGACCTTCCGCCGGATCACAGTCCAGTGCGGCGCGTGGTGGGTTCTCGTCGAGAACGTCGGTGGAATGCTCTCGGCCGGCGACGACGAGATCGCGGGCGCCGAGCGGATTAGGCGAGACCTACAGCGCTTGGGTTTCGCGGTTGAGGGCGGACTATTCTCGGCGGTTGAAGTCGGCGCTCGCCATGAGCGCGAACGGCTCTTCATCCTCGCTGTGGCAGACGCCCTCGGTGGCGGACACGACGGGCGGCCGGGCGAACCGGTCGGGCAAGCGCGCCGACGAGCTGCTGCTCAATGGTCAGGTGCGGGTGCTCTGTTCCCGCCTGGGCCTGACGACGTGGACGCCTGGCGCGCCTACCTCCGACGCCACCCCGCGCACGTTCCCGGTCTTCCTAGAGGCCACGATGGGCTGGCCCACCAAATGGACAGGCGACGGCTGCTCGGCAACGGCGTTGTCCCGCTTCAAGCGGCGTATGCGCTGCGCACTCTGGCTCATCGGCTTGCCGCCCGCTCCGCCGGTGCAGCTCGGCTTGTTCGCATGATGGGCCTGGACGTCGTCGGCGGCGGCCATGGGCCGCGGAATGGGCCGGATTCGCTCTGCGCGGATTCCAGCGCTTTCACCTTAGGTGATGGGGACGGACGCTGATGGCGCTCGAACGCATCACCCATCTGACCGCGCCGCCGGTGCTGGGCCGCTGGTACCTCGTGCCGACGGTGGAGTACGTGTGGCTCGACGTCTCGACGGCGGCGCCGCGGCCGTGGCCCGTCTTCCTGCCCAAGCACGATGACCGGGAACATCTCAACTTCCCGTGGCCGCACTACCACGTCGATCCTCGGTTCCTGCGGTCGCGCGACTGGCAGCGGGCTATCAGCGCCGGCCGTCATCGCGAGAGCGTGACGCGCTCTGACGACCATGCCTATGGGCACGCGCAGCGCGTGCCGCTGATGATGCTCCGAGACGGTCTGCGCTGGCGCGATCCCGCCGACCCGGCCGCAGGGGCCGGCGAGGAGCGACCGCACGGGCCGGTGATCTGGCGGCGAATGCGCTGTGCGCGCGTCGAGATCCCCTACCAGTTCGGCGACTACCCGGCCATCCGGACCATCCGCGCGCACTACGCCGGCCGGACGTGCAAGCACGCCCGCGGCGGCCTGATCTGCCCGCACAAGCGGTTCCCGCTGGGCTCCCTCGTGCCCGACGCCGACGGCGTCGTGACGTGCCCGCTGCATGGCCTGCGGGTCGATGTGGCCACCGGGAAGGTGGTGGCCGATGCGCGTTGAGACCTACTTCGGTCAAGAGGAAGAGCGGCGCGACCCGTACATGACGCGGGTGAGCTTCACCGACAGCCACATCCTGCACGTCTTCCATCGCGGCGATAGCGACCCGGACCCGCATGACCATCG
>JAIYAJ010000541.1 GCA_027489105.1 Zymomonas sp.
CCAGCGGACCGAGCAGCAGGCAGCCAGCCTGGAGGAGACGGCCGATGCGATGAAAGAGATCACCGATGCGGTGCGCACTACCGCATCGGGGGCCGCCTCGGTCAACGACACGGTCGGCAAAGCGCATCTCGAAGCGTCTCAGGGCGCCGAGATCGTCCAGGAGGCGGTCATGGCGATGGGCGATATCGAGTCCTCCGCCCGGCAGATCGCGCAGATCGTGGATCTGATCGACGGCATTTCCTTTCAGACCAATTTGCTGGCGCTGAACGCCGGCGTCGAGGCCGCGCGGGCGGGCGACTCCGGGCGCGGTTTTGCAGTCGTGGCGAACGAAGTGCGGGCGCTTGCGCAACGATCGGCGGATGCGGCCCAGAACATCAAGGGTCTGATCGAGACATCGTCCCGCCAGGTTGAGCGCGGGGTCGATCTCGTCGGGCGAACCGGCAGGGCGCTCGAGCGGATCGCCGGCCGCGTCGGCGAGATCAAGGTACAGGCGGGCGAGATATCGGAGGCCGCCGAGGTTCAGGCGGGCCGGCTCGGACTGGTCAGCGGGGCGGTGTCGAACATGGACCGGATGACGCAGCAAAATGCTGCGATGGTGGAGCAGTCCAGTGCTGCCGCCCGGACGCTCGCACATGAGGCGCATGAGCTGGTATCGGCGGTTGCATCCTTCCGGCTGACGGCCGGGACCACGCAGCAGCGGCCGGTAACCGTGACCAACGTCCGCCCGTTGCGCGTCAGGACGGTGCCTGCGCCGGCCGAGGTCGCCCCCATGGCCCGGGCGGTCGGCGACGACTGGACGCAATTCTGAGCAGTCCGGGCCTACAGGGAAGGGAATGACAATGTCCAACATGCCGCAGTCCGAAAGTCGTCGGCGCGACGAGCGACATGTGACGATGTTCAAGGTAGCGAGGATCTGCGGCGTTCACGGCGAGGCGCTCTGCATAATCCGCAACTTCTCGCCCCGTGGCGCGCGGATCGAGACCAATTTTCCGGTCGATCCGGGACAGCGGCTGGTGCTGCAAGTCCGGTCCGACGCCACGATAGTGTCCACGGTTCGCTGGAGCGCCGATGGCAGTGCAGGAGTCGAGTTCGACGCGCCGGTCGACCCGGCAGACTTCCTCGGGGCGGCGACGGAGCATGTGCATCCGAGCAGGCCGCCGCGCTTCTGCGCGCGGGGCGGTGGACGATTGATCGCCGCGCATGAAGAAAGCCCGGTGTTCGTGGAGAACATCTCGCTGTCGGGCGTTGGCCTCGGGCTCTCGGAGCCGATGAGCCTTTCGCCGGGCGATGTCGTCGAGCTGGCTCTGGATGGGCTGGGCGAGTTCACCGCCACTGTCCGCTGGGCGACGCCGGAGCGGATCGGCCTGAAATTCTGCTCTCCGGTTCATTTCCGCCGTCTAGCCGGCTGGCTCGGCGCAGGCGCTTCGCATGCGGCACAGGCCGGCCGCGACGGCATGATGTCGTGAGCCGATCCTGCCGCACCTTAGCGTCGACGAAGGAGGCCCTATTGTCGGTGGCCGCCCCCGTTCAGGACGTGCTGATCGCCGAACCCGCCAATGACGCAAGCGCGCGTTTCCGCGAGACGGAGAGTTGGGCATCCTTTTACCGCGAGGCGCTCGATGAGGCCGCAATCGTCGCGGTGACGGACACGCAAGGCATCATCCGCACGGTGAACCGCAAATTCTGCGAGTTGAGCGGCTATAGCGAGGCCGAACTGATCGGCGCCAACCACCGGATATTGCGTTCCGGTTATCATGATCCGGCGTTCTTCCGCGACCTTTACCGCACCATAGCGCAGGGCCAGACCTGGCATGGTGAGATATGCAACCGGGCCAAGGATGGTGAGCTCTACTGGGTCGATACGACGATCGTCCCGCATCGCGATCTCGACGGTCGGATCAACAGCTACACCGCGATCAGGTTCGACATCACGCCGCAGAAGCAGGCCGAGGAGCGACTCTGGCGGCTGGCCAATGTCGACTCGCTTACCGGCCTGCCTAACCGGATGCAGTTTCTGGGCGATCTGGAGATGCTGATCGGCGGCGTCAGCAACGAAAGCTTCGCCGTCGGGCTGATCGATGTCGACAATTTCAAGGACATCAACGACAGCCTGGGCCATGCCGCCGGTGACGCGCTGTTGAAGGAACTTGCGCAGCGTGTGCAACAGGCGCTCGACCCCGACGATATCCTGGCCCGCCTCGGCGGTGACGAGTTTGCCCTGGTCCTGCGCCATTGCCCCGATCGCAGCGTAAAGACGCGCCGGATTCGCCAGATATACGAGACGCTTGATCGCCCGATCACGCTGAATGGCGAAATCCGGAGGCTCGGCGTGTCGATCGGCGTCACGCGTTTTCCCGAGGGCGGGAGGTCGCCCGGCGATCTCCTCAAACATGCCGACATCGCGCTCTACGCGGCCAAGGCAAAGGGACGGAACTGCGCGGTCTATTTCAGCGATGCGATGCGCGATGGGGTCGCGCGCCGCGCCGCGCTGCAATCGAGTTTCGAGCATGGTCTGCTCAACGATCAGCTCGCGGTGCATTATCAGCCCATCGTGCCGCTCGAGCCCGGCGCCCCGGTCAAGCTGGAGGCGCTGCTGCGCTGGCAGCATCCGCAGCGCGGGTTGCTGTCGCCTGCCGCGTTTCGCGAGGCGATGGACGATGCGCGCTTGATCGCGCTGGCCGACCGACAGCTGCTCGAACGGGTTCTGGCCGACATAGCGATATGGCGTGGGCGTGGCGTGGCCGTGGGGTCGGTCGCTGTCAATGTTGCCTTGAGCGACTTCAAACAGGGCCACTATGTCAAAGTCCTGATCGACGCGGTGCGGTCCGGACGGATCGTGCCGGGTGACATCTGTGTTGAAATCACGGAGGATCTGCTGATCGGCCAGCATGGCGATCGCGTCCGTACGGCGATCGAGTTGCTGCATGGCCACGGCTTCCGGATTGCGTTCGACGACTTTGGAACAGGCTATGCCTCGCTGAGCCACCTCCGCGACCTGCCGGTGGATATGGTGAAGATCGACCGCGGTTTCATCAAGGCGCTAGGCAGCAACCCGGCGGATCGGGCCATTGTCGAAAGCGTGATCCTCTTGTCGCATCATCTCGGCAAACACGTCGTCGCGGAAGGCGTCGAGACCAAGGTTCAGGCGGAAATCTTGCGCGACCTGGGCTGCGATTATGTCCAGGGCTTCTTCGCCTCGAAGCCGGTGCCTTTCGCCGAGGTCGAAAGCGCGATCGTCCAATGGGGCGAGACCGGACTTACGGCCTGGCTATAGCCCCGCCATGATGCCCAGCCGCACGAGCTCGCTCAGGCTGCGCGTCTGGGTGCGCTCCATGATCGCGGCACGATAGGCCTCGACGGTGCGTACGCTCAGGCCCAGGCGATGGGCGATCAGCTTGTTGGGCAGACCCTCGAGAATGCCGGTCAGCACTTCGCGCTGGCGGCGGGTCAGCGATTCGACCACGCGGACATAGCGTTCGGCCTCGGGCGAACGGGGCGCGGGCGTCCGGTCCAGCGCGATCCGAACCGCCTCGCGCAACGGCTCGGCATGGAGCGGCTTTTCGAGAAACTCGACCGCGCCGGCCTTCATCGCCTCGACCGCCATCGCTACATCGGCCTGCCCCGATACGACGATCACGGGCAAATCGAGACCGATCGACTTCATGTGGCGGACCAGGGCGATGCCGTTCATGCCCGGCATGTTGACGTCGGTCAGGATGCAGCCTGCAGTGGACTGGTCCAGCCCCCCGATGAAGGATTCGGCAGTTTCGTAGATAGATACGGGGTAGCCCGCCCCGCGCAGGATGATGGCTATGGTTTCGCGTACGCCGGCCTCGTCGTCGATGACGTGCACATGCCCCGATCCATCCTGCGCCACACTTTACCCCCTTCGCGGCCCCCCGCCGGCGAAGGCTTCGCCGACAGCGCGATGACGGCGGTCCGTTCGGACGTTCCCGCAGGAACGGTCCGTTTCGGCCCCCTGTTGGAAAGTAGAGGGGGTACGCGCGGCCGCAAGCTCTATTTTGACCAGGCAGCTTTTTGTCACGAAAGGGGACGGTGGTCAGAGGGGCGGAATCTCGTCCAGCACCTTGCGGATCTTCCGGGCCAGTTCCAGCTTGGAATAGGGTTTCTGGAGCAATGTCACGCCCGCCACGAGGCGCCCGTCCTTCATCAGCGCATCGCGCGAATAGCCCATCGAGGCGGCGAAGGAGCGGCGCAGATAGAGCGCCAGCTCCCGGTCGCCATAGTTGGAGGCATTGCGGGCCAGGCCCTGGGGTTCGTCATTGCTCATACCCATACTCTGCGC
>JAIYAJ010000201.1 GCA_027489105.1 Zymomonas sp.
CGAGTGCAGCAGGTCGATGATCTCGTCGGCCGTGAAGGCCGTGGTCGACGCCGCGGTCTTGCCCGCCGCAGACGCGGTGACGATCCCGTTGGGCGCCGAGCTGCCCGTGCCGACGGTGAGCTGCGCGTTACCGATCCGGCCCATGCGCTCGCCGAGCAGTGTGGCCAGCAGGTCTTCGAACGAGAAGATCGAATCTTGGCTCAGTTCCCAAGACCACTTGATGAACTCGGTGTCGAAGCTGAAGGCGTCCAGGGCCTTCTGGCCGAAGACCACGTCCTCGGTGCCGTCGTCGGTAACCGCCCCACCCTCGGTGTGGGCGCCGCCGCTCTTGGCGGTGTCATCCACGGTCGGGATTTTCAGCGGGTTGCCGCTGCTGGTCTGGATGACGGTGCAGATGTCCTCGTCGTACATCGGCCCCCAATCCTTGAGGGCCTTCTCGATTTTGGGGACGATTTCAGTCGGCACGGTGAAACCGCCCGCCGTGGTCGTGCCGGCGGTCTGCATCCGCTGCTCGAACTTGGCCGCGCCGCCACGCAGAATGGCGCGCTCTTCGGGCTCCAGCTCGTCGGGAGCGACGCCGCAGACCATCTTGGCGAAGACGTGGCGATAGGTGATCTCGCCTTGGCCGCTCTTGTCGCCCTGCTCGCTCCGGTCTTCGCGGTTCGGGCGACGGTCGGCGTTGGCATTGCGGGACCGTTCTTCCCGTTCGGCGAGCTTCTCTTCGCGCTCAGCGCGCGCTTCCAGCTTGTCGAACTCCGCCATGGCGTTGTCGTGCTGGGCTTCCAGCTCCTTGGCGCGGGCTTCCGGAGTGTCCGGCTTGATTTCGTTGAGACGTTCGCGAGCTTCGGCCAGCAGCGTGGCCTGCTTCTCACGGATCTCCTTGAGAGCCTGAGGCATGGGGGTTTTCCCTGTGAGGTTGGAGGGTGAAAAGCCGGCCCTGACGGGTCGGGTAGAACTCGCGCTTAGCGGTGCGAAGCGGTGCGGGCGCGGAGATCAATGGCCCCACGCATCCGAAGTTGGGCCGCAGCCGAGAAGCCGGCCGGCTTGATGAGGCCAGCCGCCCGCGCCTCGGCCAGGACGTCACCGGCGCGAACACCCACGGTGGCATCGTCGTAGGCCGGATAAGTCACTGGCGAGACGTCGAGCAGTTCGACCTCGAGAATGGTCCGAACCGGCAGGTCACCGGTTTCGTCCCACTGCTCGCGAAGGGCGCGGAAGGCGAAGCTCGACGAGTTGATGTCCCCGCGCTCGATGGAGACCACCAAGCCGCGCGCCCACTCGGTGTCGGGCGGGTCAGCCTCATAGGCCAGGCCCGTGGAATCCTCGGACAAGCGCAGCGTGCCCGACTTGCTCCGGCCGATGACGAAATTGTTCGAGTGGTTGAACAGGCAACGCACGTCGTCGCGGGCGATGGCGCCCGTGAACGCGCCAGGGGCGATGCGTTCGATGAAGTAGTCGCCGATCCGGGTGTCGGTGTTGAACACCGCGGCGTAACCGCCAATCGGACGGACAGCCCCATCCGATGCCGCAGCGCGTCGAGCGACCTCGCCGCCGAAGTTCCGAACTTCACGCTTCATCGACGTCATCCTCTGCAGGGGCAGGTGTCGGATCAGCAGCGGGCGGCTTGGCGACCCGCTCCCAATCCATCTGTTCGAGCGGCACGGTGGCGCCCTGCACGAGCAGGTCGTCGCCACCCGGAAGGGGCGGCCGGTTTTCCAGCGCCCGCGCTTCGTTCGGGGTGAGCTGTCCGGTTTGGATCGCGCGGGCGTAGCCCTCCATGCGCGTCTTGAAGTCACCGCGCATCAGGCCCGCGAGGATCAGCTCGACGTACTTGGACAGGTTGCGCGGGCCGTAGAACTTGGCGTTGGCCTCGGTCTCAAGCTGCTCGCACCAATGGGCGATCGTGTGCTTCACCACATGCAGGTCTTGCTGCTCGGTGTTGGCGAACGACCCGTGGGTAAGATCCTGCAGGAAGATCGGCGGCAGATTGAGGATGCGGGCGAACTGTTCGATCAGGAACCGCTGCCAGTCGACGAGCTGGGCCTTCTGCGGATCGAAGGCGACAGGAACAAGCTCGTAGCCGTCGGGCACGAGCAGGATCGGGTCGCCGTTCCTGTTCGCCCTCGCCACCGTCGAGTTGACGTCGGTCTTGGCGCGAGCCGCCGCGCCAGGCGAACCGATGGCGCCCTTGAGCGCGAGCGGCGGCACGCCGCCATTGCCGAAGAACTTCAGACCGTACTTGCCGATCACCAGCGCCAGGGCGAACAGGTCGCGGAAGCGCTCGACCGGATTGAAGATGCTGACTTCGTCGTCTTGGTCGGCCCACACGAGGTCGAGCACCTCGCCCAAGGGATAGACGTGGGTCTTGGCGCCGTCGCGGTGGATGAACCGCGTGCGGCCGCCGACGCGTTCCTTGGTGGTGTTTCCCGTCCGCAGCGGCCACAGATTGACGGGCTTACCAGCCGCGTCCTGCTCCACCCAGGTACGACCGGCGCCCGTGGTGAACACTGAACGGATCATCCGTTCGCGCCACTTATACGAGGTCAGGTAGTCGTCATTGACAGTCGTCGACAACATGCCCGCGACCATCCCACGGGTGACGCGCTCAGGCCCATTTGCCGTCCGCTTGAACTCATGGAAGGGCAAGCTCGCCACCGTGCGCGCCAGGAAGTTCACCCCGCTCGCATAGGCGGGGACGCTCATCACGGTCTTGGCGTTGACGTGGATACCAACCGAGGTCGCCCACTCGGCCATGCCGAACAGCGACATAATCCCGGCCTTGTCCGACAGCGGGACGAGCGGGTTTTCGAGCGGCTGCTCGCGCGCCTCGCGTCCCTGCCCCAAACGGATTTCGACCGGTCCAAACCGCACTAGGCCGCCCTCCCCATGCTGTAGTCTTCGTCCTCCCAGGGGGACGTGGGTTCGACCTCCGCGTCGTCGGGGCAGGCCAGGCGCACGGCCATGACCAGGGCGACGATGCCGTCGATCTTCTCGGCCGACCGATCCTTGGCCGGCATGAAGTTGAGGTTCCGGTCGAAGTGGATGACCACGTTCCCGGCCATCCACCGCAGGACGGGGTCGCCCCCGTGGTCGAGCTGGCCGGCGAAGACCAACCGTTCGAAAATCTTTGACGGTTCGCCCAGCGTCTGGATGCCCTGCCGCAGTTCGAGGAACAGGGCGGGGTCGAGCGGCTTATGCCCCACCGGGCGGCCTTCGATGACGATCCCGTTTTCGCTGCAGAGGTCGGTGTAGAGCTTCC
>JAIYAJ010000358.1 GCA_027489105.1 Zymomonas sp.
AATCCGATCCACGCGAACACGACCTGGTCGATCGAACTGTCGGCCCGCAAGGACGTCCCCGAATGGGGCGGCCAGGATGTCGAATTCCGCACCGAGGAAAATGCCTTCTTCGACGGGAAGCAGGTTCGCTTCCTCGATGGGCGCCAAACCGAAATACGCCTGATCCCGAGCGACTGAGCCGGGGCAGGGGCGAGAGAAGATCTGGGGGACATGACCGATGAAGCGTAAGGGAATCCGGCTCGCGGCAGCCGCCATGGTTTCGCTGCTGGCGCTGGCAACCTCGCCGGTGGCTGCCGAAACCTTCAAGGTCACCGTTCCCGCCACGGCGAAGGACGGTCCTTTCGACGGGCGGGTGATGCTGATGCTCACCCCCGACGACAAGACCGAGCCCCGCTATCAGACCCGCCCCGACTATTTCGGCGCGCAGATGTTCGGCGTGAACGTCGATGGGCTCAAGCCCGGCGCCAGCGCGGCGATCGGCGCCGATGTTCTCGGCTTTCCCGCCGAAGCAATGAGCCAGGTGCCCGCCGGACGCTATTATGTGCAGGCGCTGCTGCACCGCTACGACAGCTACAAGCTGGAGAACGGCAAGACCGTGAAGCTGCCGGCGCCGCGCGGGGCGGGGCAGAATTGGCGCAAGGAGCCGGGCAACCTCGTCAGCACGCCGCAGTGGATCGATTTCGACCCCGCCAAGCCGGGCGAGATCGAGGTCGTCCTCGACAAGGTCAACCCCGCGATCGAGGAAGCCAAGGACAGCGAGTTCATCCGCCACTTCAAATTCCGCAGTGAGAAGCTGTCGAAATTCTGGGGTCGCGACATCTACATGCGCGGGCACGTCCTGGTCCCCAAGGATTTCGACAAGCATCCCGAGGCGCGCTATCCGTTGATGATCTTCCACGGGCATTTCCCGGACGATTTCGGCGGCTTCCGAACCAGCCCGCCCGATCCGAACCTGAAGTGCGAGCCGAGCGAGCGGTTCAACCTGCCATGCTACAACCGCACCGAGCAGGAAGAGGCGCACAACTTCTACAAGCAGTGGATCTCGGAAAAATTCCCCCGGGTGCTGATCGTCGAGATCGACCACTCCAATCCCTATTATGACGACAGCTATGCGGTGAACTCGGCCAATCTCGGGCCCTATGGCGACGCGATCACGCACGAGTTCATTCCTGCGCTGGAAAAGAAATTCCGCGGCCTCGGCCAGGGCTGGGCGCGTTTCCTATACGGCGGCTCGACCGGCGGCTGGGAAGCGCTGGGCGTGCAGGTCAAATATCCGGACGACTATAATGGCGCCTTCGCTGCCTGCCCGGACCCGATCGACTTCCGCCAGCTGATGCTGACCAACATCTACAAGGACAAGAACGCCTATTATCTCGAAGGGCCGTTCACCCGCGTCGCCCGCGCCGGCAAGCGCGATTATCTCGACAACTCCCCCTACACGATGGAGATGGAAAACCGCTGGGAACTGGTCATGGGCGACAAGACGCGCTCCGGCGGGCAGTGGGACATCTGGGAGGCGGTCTTCTCGCCCAACGGGCCGGACGGGTATCCGAAGCGGATCTGGGACAAGCGCACCGGCGTGATCGATCCGAGCGTCGCGACCTATTGGCGCGACAATTACGACCTGCGCTACATCATGGAGCGCGACTGGAAGACGCTCGGGCCGAAGTTGCAGGGCAAGATCCATATCTATGTCGGCGACATGGATAACTTCTATCTGAACAACGCCGTCTACCTGACCGAGGATTTCCTCAAGAAGGCTGATCCGCCCTATCAGGGCGAGGTGCTCTACGGTGACCGCGCCGAGCATTGCTGGAACGGCGACTTCGCCAACGGCAACGCCATCTCGCGCCTGCGCTACAACAGCTTCTACCTGCCGAAGATATTGAAAAGGATCGAGGAAAGCGCGCCCAAGGGCGCCGATCTGACGAGCTGGAGATACTGATCCGGCACGGCAGCCGGATTTCGAAAAGACCAAGAGAGGATCTGGGCCGGGGCGCCGTTGGCGACCCCGAAGGGAGACTGCGCCCTACGTGGCGCGCAATGCAAAGGGAATGTTCATGGCTAGGTTGATCGATAGGAAGACATTGCTGGCGGGCTCCGCCTTCATGGGGCTGGTCATTTCGCAGGCTGCGTTCGCGCAGGCCGCCGAAGACGACGCGCCGGCAGCCGACATCGTCGTTACGGGTTCGCGTATCCGCTCCGTCAACATGGAGAGCGTCAGCCCGGTAACGCAGATCAACAGCGCCGAGTTCGTGAGCCGCGGCACGACCCGCGCCGAGGATCTCATCAACCAGCTGCCGCAGGTGTTCGCAGCCCAGGGTTCGGCCAACTCGAACGAGGCGACCGGCACCGCGCAGATCGATCTTCGGGGCCTCAGCCCGTCGCGCACGCTGGTGCTCGTGAACGGCCGTCGCCTGCCTTATGGTTCGCCCAAGTCGACCCCGTCCGACGTCAACCAGGTGCCGACCGCGCTGATCCGCAACGTCGAAGTCCTCACCGGTGGCGCTTCGGCGGTCTATGGTTCGGACGCGATTGCGGGCGTCGTCAACTTCAACCTGATCGACGACTTCGAGGGCCTGAAGATCACCGCCAATGTCGGCGGCTTCCAGCACAACAACGGTCAGGACGGCTTCCGCAATCTGCTCGACCAGAACGATGCCATCGTTCCGGGCGCCTATCCGAAGCCCGACAAGAGCGTCTGGAACGGCTTCACCCAGGACTATTCGATCGTGATGGGCAGCAACATGGCCGATGGCCGTGGCAACATCACCGCCTACGGCACCTACCGCAAGATCAACCCGATCCTGCAGGCCGATTATGACTACAGCGCCTGCGCGCTCGGTGCCGCCGGCGTCGGTGGCAGCGACTATGCCTGCAGCGGCTCTGGCTTCAACTTCCCGGCCAATTTCGCCAACACCTCGGGCCTCGCCGGCGTGCCCTCGCAGTTCCGTGCCGACAACGGCCAGTTCGTCGCTGGTCGTCGCACCTACAACTTTGCCCCGGCCAACTATTATCAGCGCCCCGACGAGCGCTACACGCTGGGCGCGATCGGTCATTATGAGATCAACGAGAGCATCGTTCCCTATTTCGAGATCAGCTACATGGACGACACGTCCACGGCGCAGATCGCCCCGGGCGTGCTCACCGGCGGCATCACCGGCCAGGGCGGCGGTCTCAACTGCGACAACGCCTTCCTCAGCACGCAGCAGCAGCAGTTCCTCTGCGGCGTTGCGGGTCTGTCGAGCGCAGGTCGCTATGACGCGGCGGGTAACTATCTCGGTTCGGACGTCGCTGACGGTCTGATCGTCAGCCGCCGCAACGTCGAGGGCGGCAACCGTCAGGACCAGATCAACCACAGCACTTTCCGTCTGGTCGGCGGCGTGCGCGGCAAGATCGACGAAGCCTTCAGCTATGACGTTTTCGGTTCCTACTCGAAGGTCAGCTACAAGAGCCGCTTCGTCGGCAATGCCAACACCGTTCGCTTCGCCAATGCGCTGAACGCCGTGATCGATCGTCGTACCGGTTCGGCCACCTTCGGCCAGGCCGTCTGCGCGATCAACGCCGACGCGATCTCCGCCAACGACGACTCGCGCTGCGCCCCGCTCGACCTGGTCAGCGGCAACCGCGCCAGCGCGGCCTCGATCGCCTATGTGGGTGAAGATCAGCAGATCACCGGCCAGACCGCGCTCACCGACATCGTCGCTTCGGTCAGCGGTGACCTCGGAAAGTACGGAATGACGCTGCCCTGGGCAAAGAACGGCGTCGGCATCGCCTTCGGTGTCGAATATCGCAAGAACACGCTCGAGCTGAACCCCGACCAGGCCTATCAGAACTCGACTGAGCCGGAATTCCCGGTGTCGGGCAACACGATCGCCAAGGAGTTCTTCGCCGAGCTCAACGTGCCGATCGTCGAGGAGCGTCCCTTCTTCCAGCTGCTGTCGCTGGAAAGCGCCTATCGCTATTCGGACTATAACACCGGCTTCAACACCCACACCTACAAGCTGGGCCTCAACTGGTCGCCGGTCAGCGAAGTCCGCTTCCGCGGCAGCTACCAGCGCGCAGTCCGCGCGCCGAACGTCGTCGAACTGTTCGCCTCGCGTTCGAAGTTCGAGGTCGAGCTGAC
>JAIYAJ010000362.1 GCA_027489105.1 Zymomonas sp.
CGCGCCCGATACCGCGTGGCGCGGCAATTTCCGCGATCTCAACGGCGCGGTCATTCGCCTTTCCACCCTCGCCGTCGGCGGACGCATGACCTTCTGATCTGGAGCAGCATCGAGATGACTTCCCGCGACACCGCGACTGACCCCCTTCCCTCCGGTCGCGGTGCCGCACTTCCGGACGGCGGAGGCGTGCCAGCGTCTCCGCCGATTCCGCCCCGGTTGCTGACCGACCTCATCGACGGCGCCGTGCGCGATCATGGCGCGCGCCGGGCGATCGACTTCCTCGGGCGGCACTGGACCTATGCCGAGATCGGCGCGCTCGTCGACCGGGCCGCCGCCGGCCTCCAGGCGATGGGCGTCGGGCCCGACGTGCGCTTCGGCCTGTGCCTGCCCAACACGCCCTATTTCATGATCCTCTATTTCGCGGCGCTCCGATGCGGCGCGACGGTCGTCAATTTCAACCCGCTCTATGTCGAGCATGAACTGCGCCATCAAATCCGCGATTCGGGCACTACGGTCATGGCGGTCATCGATGTCGCGTCGATCCATGCCAAGGTGGCCGCCGTCGCCGAGGAAAGCGGCCTCGAGAAGATCATCGTCTGCCCGCTCGCGGACATATTGCCGCCCTTCACCTCGCTGCTCTATCGCCTCTTCAAGCGCGCCGAGATCGCGCGCTGGCCCTCCGATGCACGGCACATCGCATTCCGCAACCTGACGGCGGCGAACCCGGCCGCGTTCAAGCCCGTCGCGATCGATCCCGACGACGTCGCCGTGCTGCAATATACCGGCGGCACCACCGGCGTGCCGAAGGGGGCGATGCTGACCCACGCCAACCTGACCGCCAACAGCCGGCAGATGACGCTGCATGTCGGCCATGGCGCGGAGGCCAATGACCGGATCATGGGCGTGCTCCCGATGTTCCACGTCTTCGCGCTGACCACCGTGCTCAATTTCAGCGTCGACACAGCCGCCGAGATGATCCTGCTGCCGCGCTTCGAGCTCAAACAGTTCCTCAAGACCGCCAAGCGGACCCGCCCGACCAAACTGCTGGCGGTGCCGACGATGCTGACCGCGCTCAACAAGGCTGCGACGACGCAGACCGTCCATTTCGACGATCTCGATTTCGTCGTCTCGGGCGGCGCCCCGCTGCCGTTCGATGTGCGTCAGGAGTTCGAGCGGGTGACCGGTGCGCGCGTGGTCGAAGGCTATGGCCTGTCGGAAACCTCGCCGATCCTGACCTGCAACCCGATTACCGGCGTGGTGAAGGACAACAGCGCAGGCCCGCCCTTCCCCGGCACCGTGCTGGAGATCCGCAGCCTCGACGATCCACACAAGATACTGCCGCAGGGCGAGCGCGGCGAGGTCTGCGCGCGCGGTCCGCAGGTCATGAAGGGCTATTGGAACAAGCCCGGGGAGACCGACAAGGTCTTCGTCGACGGGGCGATCCGCACCGGCGACGTCGGCTATCTCGACGAGGACGGATATCTGTTCCTGGTCGACCGGATCAAGGACGTCATCATTTGCGGCGGCTACAACGTCTACCCGCGTATGATCGAGGAAGCGCTCTACGAGCATCCGGCGATCCTGGAGGCGGTGGTGATCGGAGTGAAGGACGACTATCGCGGGCAGGCGCCCAAGGCCTTCGTCGTGCTGCGTCCGGACCAGACGGCGTCGACCGGCGAGATCGCCGAGTTCCTGAAGACGCGCCTATCCAAAATCGAGCTTCCCCGCGAGATCGAAATCCGCCAGAGCCTGCCCAAGACGCTGATCGGCAAGCTGTCCAAGAAGGAGCTGGTGGCCGAGGAAGCGAAGAAAGCGGCGGGCTGAAGGATATGGACCAGGGGGTGACGGCGAAGAGTGAGCGCGACGCGCTCCAGACCATCCAGGACGTCGCCGACGAACTGGGGATGACCACCCGCGCGATCCGCTTCTACGAGGACAAGGGCCTGCTCGAGCCGCAGCGTGTCGGCACGATGCGGGTCTATTCCCGGCGCGAAGTCGCGCGGCTCCTGCTGATCCTGCGCGGCAAGCGGCTGGGCTTCTCGCTGCGGGAGATCAAGGAGTTCCTCGATCTCTACGACGCCGATCCGCTCCACCTCGAACAGACCAAGCGTCTGCTCGCGCGGGTCAACGAGCGCGTGGACGCCTTGCAGGCGCAGCGCGAGGCGCTCGACCAGACGCTCGGCGAATTGCGCGACATCGTCGGCCAGTGCGAGGCCCGGATTCGCGCCGCACGCTGACCGGACGGCGGCAATGTCGCAATTCGCTTGCGCTGACGCTTCCCATGCCTAGCCTCGGACCTCGACGCCAACCGCATCGAGGACATGCCATGCGCCTTGCCCTGACCGCTGCCCTTCTCCTGTCCGCGCTCGCCTCACCCGCCGCCGCCCAGTCGGTCGCCCCGGTCGAGCGGATCGCCAGCCCCGGCCCCGACGGCAAGCCCGGCCTGATCCTGAAGGGCGTGATCATCCCCGGCGGTTATGAGACCTTCTACCTTTCGGGCCAGCTCGCCGACCCGATCGATCCCGCCCGCAAGGAGACGGTCGAGGATTTCGGCGACACCAGGACGCAGACCGTCAGCACGCTGCGCAAGATCAAGGCGCTGCTCGAATCGAAGGGCTATGCGATCCGCGACGTGGTGAAGATGCAGGCCTTCCTCGCCGCCGATCCCAAGCTGGGCAAGATCGACTTCGCCGGCTTCAACGCCGGGTTCCGCGAGTTTTTCGGATCGGCCGACAATCCCGACACGGTGGCGCGATCGACCTTTCAGGTCGCCAATCTGGTCGCCCCGCAGTTTCTGGTCGAGCTGGAAGTGACGGCGGTCCGGCCCGCCAGACGCTGAGCGCGCGTCAGGCGATCTCGACCGTGTCGCCCGGTTCGAGCGCCGGCAGCAGCGCGAGCAGCGCCGGCTTCTCGACCGCGACGCAGCCAGCGGTCGGGCGGCCCTCGCTGCAATGGAGGAAGATCGCGCTGCCCCGGCCTGGCACAGGCGGCGCGTCGTTGTGGCCGAGCACGACGATGACGTCATAGGCGCCGTCCTCGCGGATCAGCCGTTCGGCCGAGTGCGCGTGCGGGTGGCGGACGGGGCGGTTATATTCGGGGTCTTCAATTCCGTCCGACCAGCCATCGTCGGGGCCGATCCAGCGCCAGGGCAGGCGCAGACCCGGTGGCGGCGCGGCGGCTCCCTTGCGGAACAGGATCGTCCGGATCGGCCAGCGACCGAACGGAGTCATGCCGTCGCCCTCGCGCTTCTCGTCGGCGGGGCAGGCGCCAGACCGGCCGATCGCGCAGGGGATGGCCACGCCGTCCGGGCCGGTCAGCGTCAGCGTCGCGACATCGACCCGGATATCGGTCATCGCCGGTCGATTCTCAGAGAACGTGACCGGTGCGGTCGCGCTTGGTCGCCAGATAGGCGCTGTTATGCGGGTTCTCGCCCATCTTGTGGGGGACGCGCTCGGCGACCGCGATCCCCGCCGCTTCGAGCCCGGCGACCTTCTGGGGATTGTTGGTCAGCAGGCGAACCTTGACCTGTCCGAGCAGCGACAGCATCCGCGCAGCGACGCGGAAATCGCGCTCGTCGACGCCGAAGCCCAAGCGCAAATTGGCGTCGACCGTGTCGAAGCCCTGATCCTGCAACGCATAGGCGCGCAGCTTGTTGATCAGGCCGATGCCGCGCCCTTCCTGCCGCAGATAGAGCAGGATTCCCCAGCTGGCTTGGGTCATCGCCTTCAACGCGCCGTTGAGCTGCGGCCCGCAATCGCATTTGAGCGACCCCAGCACGTCGCCGGTCAGGCATTCGCTGTGCAGGCGGACGAGCGGCGGCGTGCCGTCGGGCGTGCCGATGATCAGCGCGACATGCTCGGCCGCATCGGCGACATGGCGGAAGGCGACGATCTCGGCCCGCTCGCTAGCCGCGACCGGCAGCCGCGCCTGCGAGGCGATCACCAGATGCGCGGGATCCTCATATTCGTCGAGCGACGCGGCAGCGAGCTCGGCTTCGACCGGGCCATCGGCGCGCACGAACAAGGCGGGAAGCAGGCCGGCCAGCCGGGCGAGCCGAAGCGCGGCGGCGCAGGCGGCGGGCGCTGTCACGCTCCTGGCGCGGAACGGCCCTTTCAGCGGAGTCGCCATGTCGCGCACCGGATCGGCGAGCGCGATCGCGGTCGGCAGGTCGATCCACGGCACGCGCTCAATCAGCGCCGGGCAGGCCGGGCTCGCCGCCTCGCGCTGGTTGGCGAGGTTGAGCGTCGCGGCGCGCGCGGCCGACAGCAGCACGTCGGCCGGGCGTTCTGCGTCGAAGTCGGCGAGCGAGACGTCGTTCGCGGTCTCGATCGCGAGCACCACGACGCGTCCGTCCTCGGCGCTGACGCCAACCGGCCAGCCCCGCTTCAGCGCGTCGATCGCGCGTGCGGCTTCTCTTGCAGCGTTCAAAATTCGAACTCGGTCACCAGAGGGATGTGATCGGACGGGCGCAGCCAAGACCGGCAGGGTTCGCACACATAATGGTTGGTCGCCTGCTGCGCGACCGAGGGGCTGGCCCACATATGGTCGAGCCGCCGTCCGCGATCGGACGCCGCCCAATCCTGCGCGCGGTAGCTCCACCAGGTGTAGAGCCGCTCGGGCGGCGGCACGAATGTCCGGCCGAGATCGACCCAGTCGTGGCTCGCCTGCAGCCGCGCCAGCGTCTCGACCTCGATCGGTGTGTGGCTGACCACGTCGAGCAGCTGCTTGTGACTCCACACATCGCATTCGAGCGGGGCGATGTTGAAGTCGCCTACCAGCAGCGTCGGCTCACGCAGCTCTTCCGACCAGCGGATCATGCGGCCGAGGAAGTCGAGCTTCTGACCGAATTTCGGGTTCACCTCGCGGTCGGGAATGTCGCCGCCGGCGGGGATATAGACATTCTCCAGCCGGATGCCGCAGTCGAGCCGCACGCCGATATGGCGCGCCTCACCATTGTCCTGCCAGTCGTGCCGGCCATTGTCGTACAGCGGCACCTTCGAGATGATCGCCACGCCATGGTGCATCGGCTGGCCGTTGATCTCGAAATGCGCGTAGCCGAGCTTGCGAAACATCTCGAACGGGAAGACGTCGTCGCGGACCTTGGTTTCCTGCAGGCACAAGATGTCGATCTGCTGTTCCTCCAGGAACTGGCGGACGATGTCGATGCGCGCGCGGACCGAGTTGATGTTCCAGGAAGCGATCTTGAGCTTGGCCATATCGGCGCGATGTAGCGAGCGGGCGGTCCGAATGCCAGTGCCCGCTAGACATCTCACCCCTCCCTTTCAAGGGAGGGGAAGGGGGTGGATAACGCAGCCGAGGGCTCGATGCCCTCGGCGGAGTTCCGCGGGACGAACGGGCCGGCTCGCTGCGCTCGCCACCCACCCCCGGCCCCTCCCTTGAAAGGGAGGGGTGGAAGGGGCTACCGCTGCTTCATGACCGAACATCCCGAACGACAATATCTCGACGCCATGGCGCGCGCCTGGACAGAGGGCGACGAACGCACCGACCGGACGGGGGTCGGCACCCGCGCGCTGTTCGGGGTCACGATGCGCTTCGATCTGTCGGACGGCACGGTCCCGCTGATCACGACCAAGAAGATCTTCTGGAAATCGGCGGTCAAGGAACTGCTGTGGTTCCTGTCGGGCGACACCAACATCCGTCCGCTGGTGCAGCAGAAGGTGCATATCTGGACCGACTGGCCGCTGGATAAATATCGCCGCGCCACCGGCGAGACGATCGACCGCGACGCGTTCGAGCAGCGCATCATCGACGACCCCGCCTTCGCCGCACAATGGGGCGACCTGGGGCCGGTCTATGGCAAGCAATGGACCGACTGGCCGGTGTACGAGCCGGTCGACGCAGAGCCGGGCCTGTTCCGCAAGCGCCCCAAAGGCATCAACCAGATCGCCGAACTGGTCGAGGCGCTGCGCACCAACCCCGGCTCCCGTCGGCTGATCTTCACCGGCTGGAACGTACCCGAACTGCCGGGCATGGCGCTGCCGCCCTGCCACATGACCTATCAATATCATGTCGCGAACGGACGCCTGTCGGGCATCCTCTACCAGCGCTCCTGCGACCTGGGCCTGGGCTTTCCGTTCAACATCTTCGAAGCGGCGCTGCTGGTGCGGATGCTGGCGCAGCAGGCGGATCTGGAGCCGGGCGAGATCGTGTGGATGGGGGCCGACACCCATGTCTATTCGAACCACGGCCATCTGGTCGAGGAAAAGCTGTCGCGCGAGCCGCGCGCCTTCCCGACGCTGAAGCTGGCGCGCAAGCCCGCGAGCATGTTCGACTATGCGCTCGAGGACTTCGTGATCGAGGGCTATGACCCGCACCCGCACATCGCCGCGCCGGTGGCGGTTTGAGCGGGGCGGACCAGACGGGCCGACCGGAGATCGTCTTCGTGCTGGCTCGTGCGCTGAACGGCGTGATCGGGCGCGATGGCGACCTGCCCTGGCGGCTGCCGGCCGACCTGCGCCGGTTCAAGGCGCTGACCCAGGGTGCGCCGATGCTGATGGGCCGCAAGACCTTCGAGAGCCTGCCCGGCCTGCTGCCGGGCCGACGCCATATCGTGCTGACGCGCGACCGCGCCTGGCAGGCCGAGGGGGCCGAGACGGTGCACAGCGTGGCGGAGGCGATCGCCGCCGCCGGGGATGCCCCGCGCCTGTCGGTCGTCGGCGGTGCCGAAATCTATGCGCTGACCCTCGACCGTGCCGACCGGATCGAGCTGACCGAGGTCGAACTGGAGCCGGACGGCGATACCGTCGTGCCGCCCTTCGATCCGGCCATCTGGACCGAGACCGCGCGCGAAAGGCATCCGGCGGAAGACGGGCGGCCGGCATACACTTTCGTGACGTTGGTCAGGCGCTGATTGCGCGGGCGTCCACCCCTTTCTATAGGCGGCCCATGGAGCGACTGACATGCGACCGCCCCGTGCCAGCGCATCTGCGCGGGGGCGTGGTGGCCCTGGGCAATTTCGACGGCTTCCACAGGGGGCATCAGGCGGTCGTCGGCGCGGCGATCGCGCATGGCCGCGCGACCGGACGTCCGGTGCTCGTCGCCAGCTTCGATCCGCACCCCGTCCGCTTCTTCCGCCCCGATGCCCCGCCCTTCCGGCTGACCACGCTCGAGCAACGCGCCGGGCTGTTCGCCGAAGCCGGTGCCGACGCGATGCTGGTGTTCCGCTTCGACGGCGCGCTCGCCAGTCTCACGCCCGAGCAGTTCGTTTCGGACCTGCTGATCGGCCGCGCGGGCGCCGCGCATGTCGTGACCGGCGAGGATTTCACCTTCGGCAAGGGCCGCTCGGGCAATGTCGCCATCCTGTCCGAGATCGGCGCGCGCCACGGCATGACCACCGCCGCGATCGGCCCGGTCAGCGACGACAAGGGCTCGATCTCGTCGAGCCGCATCCGCGCCGCGCTGACCGAGGGCGATCCGCAGGAGGCCGCGCGCCTGCTCACCCGCCCCTTCCGTATCGCCGGCACCGTCCAGCATGGCGACAAGGTCGGCCGCACGATCGGCTATCCGACCGCCAACATCGCGCTCGACCGCTATCTGCGCCCGCGTTACGGCATCTATGCGGTGCGGGGGCGCCTGGCCGACGGGCGCGTGATCGACGGGGCCGCCAATGTCGGCATCCGCCCGACCTTCGACCCGCCCAAGGAACTGCTCGAGGTCTTTTTCTTCGACTTCGCCGAAAGCCTCTACGACCAGGCGATCGAGATCGAGCTGATCGCCTATATCCGGCCCGAGGCGAAGTTCGACAGCCTCGAGGCGCTGACCGAGCAGATGGATCGCGACTGCGCCGAAGCCAAGCGGATACTTGCCGCGTCCAGCCCGGTCGCGTAGGGCCTGCCCGCAAACCCCGAACCTGTCCGACGCTGCCGAGACCGTCTCGGCGCTGCGCCTGACCGGCGGCCTGTGGAACAGATCTTCGAATGACCGACGCAGCACCCGACTATCGCAACACCGTCTTCCTGCCGAAGACCGACTTCCCGATGAAGGCCGGCCTCGCCCAGAAGGAACCGGCGATCCTCGCCCGCTGGGCGGCGGAGGATTTGTACGGGACGTTGCGCAAGGCGCGCGCGGGCAGCGAACGCTTCATCCTCCACGACGGCCCGCCCTACGCCAATGGCGACATCCACATGGGCCATGCGATGAACAAGGTGCTGAAGGACATTATCGTCCGCAGCCAGTCGCTGCTCGGCAAGGACGCACCCTATGTCCCCGGCTGGGACTGCCACGGCCTGCCGATCGAGTGGAAGGTCGAGGAAGCCTATCGCGCCAAGAAGCTGAACAAGGACGAGGTCGACCCTGTCCAGTTCCGCGCCGAGTGCCGCGCCTATGCCGAGAAATGGGTGTCGGTGCAGCGCGAGCAGTTCAAGCGGCTGGGCGTCGATGGCGACTGGGACGATCCCTATCTGACGA
>JAIYAJ010000033.1 GCA_027489105.1 Zymomonas sp.
CTCGGCGCCTTCGACGTGCTCGTCGGCATCAACCTGCTGCGCGAGGGGCTCGACATTCCCGAATGCGGGCTGGTGGCGATTCTCGATGCGGACAAGGAGGGCTTCCTGCGCTCCGAAACCTCGCTGATCCAGACGATCGGCCGCGCCGCGCGCAACGTCGATGGGCGTGTGATCCTCTATGCCGACCGCATCACCGGCTCGATGGAACGGGCGATGGCCGAGACCGCACGCCGCCGCGAGAAGCAGGAGGCCTATAATCTAGAACATGGCATCACGCCCGAGACGATCCGCCGCAGCATCACAGACATCGTAGGCCATCTCGCCTCGAAGGACCAGGTCACCGTCGACACCGGGATCGAGGAGCGGCCGCACATGGTCGGCCACAATCTGCCCGCCTATATCGAGGAGCTGGAAGGCAAGATGCGCGCGGCGGCGGCCGATCTCGAATTCGAGGAGGCAGGGCGACTGCGCGATGAGATCCGCAAGCTGGAGCAGGAAGAGCTCGGCCTGCCGGTCGACGAGCATCGCGCGCCGGTGAAGAGCAACAGCTTCGGCGGCAAACCCGGCACGCGCACCACCAAATATGGAAAGATGAAGGCCGCGCGCGCCCGCCGCTGATTGCGCTTCGCTTTTTTGTTCCTTATATGTTCCACAGCATTTGCTGTCATGGATCGGGAATATGGGCGTCATGCAGAGCGTCGGCGAGAGGATAAGCGGGGCGATGGAAGAAGGCTTCGATCTCGACCGCTTGGTGGCGGCGCAGGACGGCGTGCTCGACCAGGCGCTGGCCGAAATCCGTCGGGGCGCGAAGCGGGGCCATTGGATGTGGTTTATCTTCCCGCAGCTGCGCGGGCTTGGGCGCAGCCCGACCGCGCTCCATTATGGGCTGGCTTCGGCAGCGGAGGCGGCGGCCTATCTCGCCCATCCGCTGCTCGGCGCCCGCCTGCGCGCCTGTGTCGAGGCGCTGCAGGATCTGGAGCAGGGGAGTGCGGTCGAGATCTTCGGTGCGGTCGACGCGATGAAGCTGCGCTCCTCGCTGACCCTGTTTGCCGAGGTGGCCGGCGAACGGCTTTTCGTCGCGGCGCTCGAACGCTGGTTCGACGGGCAGGCCGATCCGCTGACGCTCGATTTGCTGCGGGAGGGCGGGCGATGACCGAGGTCCTGCGCTGCCGCTGGTCCGAGCGCGATCCGGTCGAAACCGTCTATCACGACAGTGAATGGGGCGTGCCCGAGCGCGATCCGCGCGCGCTGTGGGAAAATCTGATGCTCGAAGGCTTCCAGGCGGGGCTCTCCTGGACGGTCATCCTGCGCAAGCGTGAAGCCTTTCGCGCGGCCTTCGCCGGTTTCGATCCCGAACGCGTGGCCGCCTTTGGCCCCGACGATGTCGAGCGGCTGATGCAGGACCCCGGCATCGTCCGGTCGCGCGCGAAGATCGAATCGACGATCGCGGGCGCGCGCCTCTTCCTCGCCATGCGCGACCGGGGCGAGGATTTCGCCGATTATGTCTGGTCCTTCACCGAGGGCAAGGTCCTGCAGGGCGACGGGACGAGCGTACCCGCAAGCACGCCGCTGTCCGACCGCATCTCGAAGGACCTCAAGAAGCGCGGCTTTAAATTCGTCGGCCCGACGATCGTCTATGCGTGGATGCAGGCGATCGGCATGGTCAACGACCACGCGCATTACTGCTTCCGCCGCGATCAGGTCTGACGTCGGACACTGGCGCCGGGCGCTAAAGAGGGGCGGCGCGCGGGGCTTGCGTGGCGAGGGCGGCCATGCTGTCTCGCGCCATGCAGATCGCGGTCCTGACCTTCGACGGGTTCAACGAACTCGACTCCTTCGTCGCCTCCTCCATCCTCAACCGGATGCGCGCCAAGGGATGGAGCGCGCAGATCTGCGGGCCGACGCCCCAGGTCACCTCGATGAACGGGGTGCGGATCGACCGCCAACAGCCGCTGGAGTTCGCGATGGAGGCCGACGCCGTGCTGATCGGCAGCGGCATCCGCACCCGCGAGATCGCCGAGGACCGGGCGTTGCTCGATCGCCTGCGCCTCGACCCCACCCGCCAGCTGATCGGCGCGCAATGTTCGGGGACGCTGCTGCTGGCGAAACTCGGCCTGATCGGCTCGCTCCCCGCCTGCACAGATCTCACCACCAAGCCCTGGGTCGTCGAGGCCGGCATCGACGTCATAGACGCCCCCTTCATCGCCCATGGCAATGTCGCGACGGCCGGCGGCTGCCTCGCCTCCCTCTACCTCGCCGCCTGGACGATCGCCCGCGGTGCGGGCCTCGACGATGCGGCGGAGGCCATCCACTATGTCGCGCCGGTGGGGGAGAAGCAGGCTTGGATCGACCGGACGTTGGGGGTGGTTGGGAGTTATATGGAGGTGAAATGGGTGAACTGGCAACGGCAGGGCGTTGCGCTCGATAGCTTTACGGACTGAGGCCGCTCACGACAGACGCCGCATTCGTTTTGGAGGCAAGTGATTAGTTCGGCTTGGAAGTGCCGCCAGATTGCTTTTCCAGTTGTCTTGCGGCCTCGTCAACCTGATCCACAATTTCCATCAGTTCCTGCGCATCATCGTCAGATGCGCTTGATGGCGTAGAGGCAACCAGCGCTTGCAGACGTTTTGCTTCTGCATCGAATAGGCGCGCTGCGGCAGCAGCTTTCTCTGCTTCAGCAACGACGTCGTCTTCGCGTACGCCCAGTTCCCGTAACACCTCTGCTCGTTGTGGAATTGCTCTAGCGGGATCAAACAGAACGATCGTCGCTCCCGTGCGGCTCAACGCAACGCTAAGCTCCGCACTCAAACTAGTCGGCAACGCGATGAAAAGGCGCGAACCGCGGAGCAGACCGGCCTTGCCCGCTTCGGCCGCATCGCGAAGGAGGCGGGCAAGTTCAGCTGGCGCTGCTGGGCTCGCAAAAGACAGATCCGACTCCTCGTCCCATTCCGTGAATACTTCACGGATATCTCTCGACTCGCTCGCAAAATCGGGATCGTCGACTGCCGGGAGTATCCAAGCCGCGTCAAAGCCCATTCCGCCTCTTCGGGGTGCAGCGAGACGGGACGTCGCCTGATAAAGATAACGATGCCATTCCGTTTCGTCAGCATTCGCTGGTGCGACAAGTGGGCCAATCATTTCGGCCCGCCAAGCCGCCTCTTCGGCCTTGGATCGCGCGATCAACGGGGCTGCGGCAGCCATGGCGTTATCCCAGGCCCGTCCGGACAATGGTGTAACGCGGCCGCTTGCTAGATCGACCTGAACGTCGAGGTAGCCGCGTGGTTTGCCGATAGATCCCGAAATACTGGGGATGACCACTTTCAGGATGAGCTGTTTGCTATCCGCACTCAGTTTGTGCCTTCCGCTCCACCACAGCGAACTTACGCTTCTCGGCAGCGCGCGGATATAATCCTCTGGCAGGACATCAGTGAGCATCATCGAGCGGACGACCGAACCATTGCCACGATAGATCACGACGACATTTTCGCCGAAACCGGTGGAATGCCAGTTATCGAAAGTGACCACGTAAGCAGCATCGTCGGAGACTAATGCGCTCACCGGCGACACGTCGTTGGCCAATGGCCCTTCCCAGACCGTGACCCACTTCGATCCAGCACGGCGCTCCACTTTACCGCGAGCACGCTGCTCCCCTCCCGGGCGCTGCCCGGTCGGTTCTTTGCCTTCAACCTTATCAGAGAAATAGCCCAACCCGCCCGTCAACTCGCGTGGGACGACGGTGAAGCGCACATTCTTGGTTGCCGACGAGTAGGTTGTACGCGTTGGCAGCATCCAGCTATCTGCTGCGGCTGGCGGAGCCCACAATGCGGTGAAAGCAAGCAAGACGGCGATCGCCCACTTCATCCCCTCTGTGTTCCTTTCTGCTTTGATGGCGCCTGAGGGCTGAGCCTTCTGAGAAACCTGTTACCGTGGCCTAACCTCGCCACCTTCCTTCAGCTTTGCAAGAGGAGCGGCTTGACGCCTGCACTCGATACATCTCGGGTTGCCGGGACACGGGTTCAAAGACACTATACGGACCGGATTTCGCGCTGTCCGGAGCCATTAGGGTGCGACAGGGCGGACTGGGTTAGCTATTGTCTCCATCGATCTTGAAGTCCTGGGTCGTCGAGGCCGGCATCGACGCCCCCTCATCGCCCATGGCAATGTCGCGACGGCCGGCGGCTGCCTCGCCTCCCTCTACCTCGCCGCCTGGACGATCGCGCGCGGTGCGAGCGTTGAGGATGCGGCGGAGGCCATCCACTATGTCGCGCCAGTGGGGGAGAAGCCGGCGTGGATCGACCGGACGTTGGGGGTGGTTGGAACTTACGTGGGTGCGGAAAAGACGAAAGTGGCCTAGAGTAAGCTCGTTTGCGCTTCAGTCCATGGATTCGCCGATGTCTGCCAGACTGATTGAAGACGAAATCAAGCGATTTTTACGTAACGACCACCCCGAAGTGCTCTGCATCAAGGGAAAGTGGGGCGTTGGCAAGACCTTCGCATGGCGGAAATGGCTTTCGGAGGTTGGAGAAGACGGCACCCTACGATCTAAAAGTTATGCCTATGTCTCATTGTTTGGGCTTAACTCGCTGGACAGCTTAAAATATTCGATTTTTGAGGCAACGGTCACTCCAGAGCACCTTGTAACCGGGCCAGACGTGTCGACGGTGACCGCGCTCGTCCGCAAAGGCTTCGACATTGGGCGAAAGTCCAAAAGCCTTCTAGAGCCCATCTTAGCGCTGGCTGGCGCCAAGGATGGCGGCGAGGCTCTTTTCCGCAGCGCTTACATGCTTGTGAAAAACCAGCTTGTTTGTTTGGATGACTTGGAGCGCGCGGGTGAAGGCTTGGCGCAGCGGGACGTTCTGGGGCTTGCGTCGGCTCTCAAGGAGCAACGTAATTGCAAGGTGGTCCTCCTACTCAACGACGAGGAGATGGCTCCCAACCAGAGGCAGGAATTCGAGCGTCAGCTTGAAAAGGTCGGGGAATTGCGGTGACGCTGCATGCAAAAGGCTGATCGGACTCGTGGATAGATCGCCCCTCAGCCCCGAACATAGAGCGATAATTCGCTGCACTGCCAGCGCAATACCAATTTATGCGACGCCAGTATCCCTCAGAGCGCCGTCCACACCATCACCGTAATTAAACTTCTGCCAAAGTAGTGCTAGTCGTTCCATGGGAACCGACCATCAGCCACACGTGCCACCCCAACCATCAGCACCCAGCACGCTATACAGTCGGCCAAAAAAATCAGTTGGAGGTTCCCCTTCGACGGCAGTTCATGCTTTGCAACGGCCCCCGTTATGAGAAGCGCTGCGATATTGAGGAATGAAAGAAGAATTATTGTCGGCCAATACCAGCACGATCGCCGATGACGCCAGAAAGGAGCAACGGCAAAGCCAATAGCTATCGCACATTCGGAGACCCAGAAATATGCTTCATCGAAGCCCCATTGACCAATGACCACCAAGCCAACTAACCAAAGAAGGAAAGCAATCAGGAAAAGGAAGAAGGTTTTCCAGGTTTTCATCGAGGAATACTCAGCGCAATCACGTAAAAACATTGCCAGAGCGAGTGGCGTTGGGGCGATCAAGTAAAGCGGCGACAGTATAATATCTTATATAATCGAAGACAGTATATTGAAAGGTTGGCGCATTAAATAGCATACTGTCCCTGATTTAATACTGTTCTTAATTTATGACCGAATATCGGCTTGTCCCCCTTGCTTAAACCCGGAAACAAGTACTTGTACACACTGCGTGTCAAATAAATGTGCTATGACGCGATGCGATATCCCATTGGCGTCCGTAAAGACATAGCCAGGCAAATGACTAAAATCTCCAGCTCCGCCCTTTTTTACAGACGCTCCGACAATCGACATCTGCCAAATCTGAACGCCAAATCGCCTAAACTGCAAGCGATCATCCTTGAGTTCTAAAACTGCCGTCGCATTGAAGCAAACAATTACCGTAGCCAATGAGATCAGCGCAGCACCAGACACAAGTGCGCCCGCCGCCACCCCGGCAACTCCAAAAGCTGCGAGAGGGAGTGCGACTATCAGAAGCGGTAGCCAGGCGCGTCTCTTTGCTCTGAGCCGTAGATTCAACTGAATGTCTCCCCGGCATGGCAATCGGGTTTGCGAGATCAGTAGCAGAGTTTGTGGGCTTCGGCGCAGCTAAGCCTATTGCGGCTTGCAATGTAACCCTCGCCTTAATCTGCTGCGTTGTCAGCGAACCACCAATCTATTCGAGGCGGATGTCCGCCAGATAGGCAATGGCACTCACCGGCCGCCCTTTGCTCACGCCCCAGCGACCGGCCGCGTCCCTCCTCAATCCGCAAACGGATCGCGGACCAGGATCGTGTCCTCGCGCTCGGGGCTGGTCGACACCAGCGCCACCGGGCACTGGATCAGCTCTTCGACGCGGCGGATATATTTGATCGCCTGGGCCGGCAGTTCGGCCCAGCTGCGCGCGCCGGCGGTCGACTCGCTCCAGCCTTCGATGCTTTCGTAGATCGGCTCGACCCGCGCCTGGTCCTGCGGGTGCGGGGGCAGATAGTCGTAGGTCTTGCCGTCGAGCGTGTAGCCGACGCAGATCCGGATTTCCTCGAAGCCGTCGAGCACGTCGAGCTTGGTCAGCGCGACGCCGGTGATGCCCGAGACGGCGGCCGACTGGCGGACGAGGACCGCATCGAACCAGCCGCAGCGGCGCTTGCGCCCCGTGACGGTGCCGAACTCATGGCCGCGCTCGCCCAGCCGCTGGCCGGTGTCGTCGGTCAGCTCGGACGGGAAGGGGCCGGAGCCGACGCGGGTGGTGTAGGCCTTGACGATGCCCAGCACGAAGCCCGCCGCCGAGGGGCCGAGGCCCGACCCACTGGAGGCGGTGCCGGCGATGGTGTTCGACGAGGTGACGAAGGGATAGGTGCCGTGATGGACATCGAGCAGCACGCCCTGCGCGCCCTCGAACAGGATGCGCTTGCCGGCGCGGCGCTGCGAATCGAGCAGCGCCCAGACGGTGTCGGCGAA
>JAIYAJ010000592.1 GCA_027489105.1 Zymomonas sp.
GCGCCAAGCTCGCCGCTCATGGCCGCCCCCTCAAGGAAGGGCCACAGGGGCCGCTGTCAGCTGGGATGACCCGGTGCCGCCCGCTTGCCGCGCTCGCCCGCCCATGGCGTTCAAAACCCCTTCAACGTTCATTCTGCGTTGCCGGGTGTGATCAGGCTGCGCCCGATCAGCGTGCCGACCGCGATCCGGCGCGCCAGACGGCCGACCGGCAAGGCTCCGGCCATGCCGTCAAGCGCCTGTTCGAACGCCGCATAGCTGCCGGCGTTCGCGGCGGCCTCCGTGACCGCGTCGACGATCGGCTGCAGGTCCGGTTTCCAGTCCGCCATCAGCTCGTCGACCAGGTCGTCGACCTCGTCCGCCTCGCCGGCTTCGTCCGCCGCATTCAGGGCGCGCCGGGTCTCGCCGCAGCCGGGGCAGCCGGATCGGTCGAACAGCCTGTTGAGCGCGGCCGCCTGCGTCCGGGCGGGCGCTGCCGGCGGGGCAACCTTGGCTGCCGGGGCCGCCAGAATCTCATCGTCGTCCTCCGGGTCGGTCAGTCCCAGCACTTCGCGGACCTCGTCCTGGCGCGCCTTGAAGCCGAGCGGCACCAGCTTGCCGAGCGCATCCGCCAGCGCCGTGATGTCCCGCGCCACACGGACCGGCAGGGCCAGCCGCCAGAGCCCATGGGCGGCCGGGCCGAAATTGACCGCCACATAGGGCTCGACCAGCATGCGGTTGAGCGTGGCGGCCAGCTGGTCGGCGTCGGCCTTCTTGATGTCGGTGCGCACCAGGTCATGCACTTCCGCCTGGGCTTTCGACGAGCCGGCGTCGGCGGTCATGGTCTGGCCGATGATCGCCTTGGATATCTGCTTGTCGAGATAGTCGGCCATGCCCTCGAAGGGCTTTTCGGAGAAACCCTTGCTCTCGACGAAATCGATGCTCATCGACAGCGGGATGATGGCGGCGGCGTCCGAGCCCAGATCGCGCACGGCGCGCAGCAGCACGGCCTTGTCCTCAGCCGAAGCGCCGGGCCCGTATTTGCCCAGCCGGAGCGGCATGCCATAGACCTCCAGGAAGGTCATCCAGTCCTTCATGGTGAAGCTCTTCATCATGAAGGCCCAGGCGGCGAGACGCGCGAGGCCGGCGCGCGCCGGCAGGCCTGACTTGAGCCGAGGGGTGTGAATGATCCACTTCATCGGGTCGAGCGCGACGCCGTCGGCATTGGCGTCGGCGCGCAATTTCAGCTCCGACAGCGTCTCACGGTCGAACTGCAGGACGCGCGGATCGTGCCGCTTGAAGCGCACGGGCCGCCAGCGCGTCGCGCCGGTCTCCCAGATGATCTCGACGGCGGCATAGCCCTTGCCCAGGCCGTCGAGCAGATCGTCGATCAGCTCGCCGAATTCCGGCCGGTCGATGATGTCCTCGCGGATGGCGCCGGCGATCTCGTCCGCCTCCTGCCGGGCCTGGCGGCCTTTCAGCACCGGCTCGATTCCGGCGATGGCGCGCTTCCGGGTCGAAAGCACCGAGGCATATTGCAGCTCGCGCTCCTCCATCTCCTCGGCCAGGGTCAGGAAGTCGCGCATGTCGCCTTCCTGCGCCTGGCGCAGGGTGGCGGCGAGCCTGCCCGGAAGGAGGCCAGCCGCGACCGTCTCGCCGAAGAGCTGGCGCACGCCGGAGACGGTCGGTAAGTCGACCTCTCGCGTCAGGGCGCGGGGCCTCAGCGCCACCCCGTCCGCCCCGACCAGGGGCCGTCCGTCAATGCCGATGATCGCCATGCTCGCTCTCCTCACCAGAGCCCGTCCGGACGACGGCCAACCATGATGTCTCTTGCTTCATCCGCGCCGCGCAGCCCGAGCCCGGTGCGGACGCCGCTGCCGTCACGGTCGGGCCGGCCGCGCGCCGAGTGGTAGCCATAGTCCATGGCGCTGGCGGCGCGGGTCGCCTCGTAGGCCAATGCCAGCGCGATCGCCGCGTCGCCATGGCGCGCGCCGCCCCCGGCCGTTGTCCTGCGCAAGGCGGGCAGCGTGGCGATGCCGCGCAGCACCTTGAGCGCGCGCAAGTCAGCCGCGACGTCGGCATCGCGCGGGATCAGGATCATGTCGTCCTCGAACGCCGCCTTGAAGGGCGGCATCACCGTCCGGTAGAACTCCACCGTGATCCGGACGGCCTCGGCCCCGTGCTGCAGCTCCAGCTCCTCGGCCATCCCGGCGCCGATGCCGGTGGCGTCGACCTTGAAGGCGACGCGCCGGGGCACGCCCTGCCAGAGCGCCACCGCGATTTGCGTCTGCTGCTCGAAGGGCAGCCGGTCCATCTCGACCAGGAAGGGGCAGACGCGGCGCATGGTGCGTCCGATCTGCAGCGGGGCCAGCACGCTGAGGTCGCGGTAACGGCCGACGTCCATGCCGAGCGCCGACTGCAGCATCGGGTCGAACCCGGCCAGCATGGCGGGCTTCATCACATCCTCGATCCAGGCGCCGATCTCGGCGCGGCGCCGGTGGGCCGGCAGGTTGGTGAAGGACGCGGGCACGCTGAGGCGCAGGACCGGCGCGTCATGCATGCGCGCCTCGATCAGCGGGCCGGGCAGGAACACGCCTGAACCCTGGGACGGGATGCAGTAAAGCTCCTCATCCGCGCCGTCGCGGTAGTCCGCGATCAGCTTTTCGCGCCAGTCGGCTTCGGCCTCGGGCGACCAGTCGCGGCCGAGCACGAGGCAGATGCGTTCGTACAGGCCGTCGCGGAGCGCATCATCGAGATCGAAGCGCACCAGGCCATAATCGAGACGGCCTGCCCTCACGTCCGTGATCAGCTGGTTGAACAGGTTGTCGGCGCCGTTGTGCGTCGAGATGACCAGGACCTTGCCGCCCCAGATCAGGAAGGCGAGCGCCGCCTTCATCAGCTCCGCGAGGTTGTCGACGAAGGCCGCCTCGTCGAGGACCGCGAAGCCCTGGCGGCCACGGAAGGAGCGCGGCTTGCTGGACAGCGCGATGACCGAGAAGCCTGACCGGAAGTC
The DNA here is from genome assembly GCA_027489105.1 of Zymomonas sp. Next base: position 2,990 of record JAIYAJ010000592.1, read on the forward strand.
GATGCGTAACGCCTTGACGCCGGCATCCGTGCCGTCGTCAAAAATGAACTCCGAGACCGACGAACAGGCCTTGTCGTAAGCCCGCGCCCATTGCGCGGCGGCGTCGACGAACTCCTTGGCCATATCATGGCTCGTGCCGGTGTAGAGCGTGTCTACGCCGCCATCCGCGCGGCCGGACGCTGATAGCAGCACGGCATAGGATGCGGCCGCCCAGGTCGCGCCGGTCCGCCTGCTCTTTTCCGTGACCGTGACGGCATTGCGCGAGACGGATTCGA
>JAIYAJ010000290.1 GCA_027489105.1 Zymomonas sp.
GACCAAAGGCGCGCCCTTCGCCTATCAGCGCGCGACGGTGGAGCAGGGCCTCGGCGCCAAGGCGCTGGATCTGCTCGTGAAGTTCGACGAGGCGCTGTCCGCCGATCTGATGGTCCCGCAAGCCCTGCCGCTGCTCGAAACCGCCCTGACCGACAAGGCCATTCCGGCAGAGGAACGGCTGCGCGTCGTCGCCAGCATGGACCTCGCGCTCGGCCTCGATCTTCTGCGCATGCGCCGTATCGACCTGCGCATGAAGCCGGAAGGCGCGACGATCGCAGAGGAAGAGATCGAACAGCTGCTCGAACAGCGCCAGAGTGCCCGCGCCGCCAAGGATTATGCGGAGTCCGATCGCCTGCGCGATGTGCTGGCCGAGCGTGGCGTGGTGGCGATGGACGGCGCCGGCGCGATGCGCTGGGATTGGCGGATCGAGCTGTAAAATTCCGTTGCGGAATCAAAAGCCCGGCCGACATAAAAAGAGCCTGTTCGACGTCGTGGAAATGCAATAGCAATCCTTCATTCTTCGGTCGCAGCAGGGGCGCGACGCGCAAGAGGGGGCATATATGGCGACAAAGGCATCCGATCTCTTCATCCAATGCCTGGAGGAAGAGGGCTGTGAATATATCTTCGGCGTTCCCGGCGAAGAAAACCTCGACATGCTCGACAGCCTGTCTCGCTCGACGAAGATCAAGCTGATCCTGACCCGGCACGAACAGGGTGCCGGCTTCATGGCAGCGACCTATGGCCGCCACACCGGCAAGACCGGCGTCTGCATGGCGACGCTCGGGCCGGGTGCCACCAATTTCGTCACGGCGGCGGCTTATGCCCAGCTCGGGGGCATGCCGATCCTGATGGTCACCGGCCAGAAGCCGATCAAGAAATCCAAGCAGGGTCGCTTCCAGATTCTCGAGGTGGTCGAGATGATGAAGCCGATCACCAAGTTCACCCACCAGCTCGCCTCGGCCGACAATATCCCGAGCCGCATTCGCGAGGCCTATCGCCTGGCGGAAGAGGAAAAGCCCGGCGCGACCCATATCGAATTTCCCGAGGACATCGCCGACGAGCATACCGACTCCCTTCCGATCAAGGCCTCGCTCGCGCGACGCCCGGAGGCCGAGGACAAGGCAGTTCGTGCTGCCGTAAAGATGATCGAGGACGCCCGGTCGCCGATCCTGGTGATCGGCGCGGGCGGCAACCGCAAGCAGACCAGCCGGATGCTGCTGCAGTTCATCGAGAAGACCGGCATCCCCTTCGTCACCACCCAGCTCGGCAAAGGCGTGATCGACGAATGCCACCCCAAATTCCTCGGCTGCGCTGCGCTGTCGGCCGGCGACTTCGTCCATCGTTCGATCGAACATGCCGATCTGATCATCAATGTCGGACATGACGTTATCGAAAAGCCGCCCTTCTTCATGCAGAATGGCGGCACCCCGGTCATCCACGTCAGCTCGAAGACGGCCGAGGTCGACCCGGTCTATTTCCCGCAGGTCGAGGTGATCGGCGACATCGCCAACGCCATCTGGAAGATGCAGAAGGACATCGTGCCCTCGGGCCGCTGGAATTTCGATTTCATGCACAAGGCTCGGCAGGCCGAGGTCGCGCACACCGAGTCGCTCGAAGACGACACCCGCTTCCCGATCTTCCCGCCACATCTGGTGCGCGAAATTCGCAAGGCGATGCCCGCCGACGGGATCATCTGCCTCGACAACGGCGTCTACAAGATCTGGTTCGCCCGCAACTATCCGGCGCGCCAGCAGAACACGGTTCTGCTCGACAATGCGCTCGCGACGATGGGCGCCGGCCTGCCGTCGGCCATGGCATCGGCGATGGTCTATCCCGACCGCAAGATCATGGCGATCTGCGGCGACGGCGGCTTCATGATGAACAGCCAGGAAATGGAGACTGCGGTCCGCCTCGGCCTGAACCTCACCGTGCTGATCCTGAACGACAACAGCTATGGCATGATCCGCTGGAAGCAGGCGAACATGGGCTTCAAGGATTGGGGCCTGACCTACAACAACCCGGATTTCGTCAAATATGCCGAGAGCTATGGCGCCAAGGGGCATCGCGTCGAGAGCGCCGAGCATCTGACGCAGTTGCTCAAGGAATGCCTCGACACGCCTGGTGTCCACCTGATCGATTGCCCGGTCGATTATTCGGAGAACGATCAGATCCTGAACAAGGACATCAAGACGCTGAGCAAGCAGGTTTCCTGACGGCAAGCCTCGTTCTCGCCGCTGTCGACGGGCGGGGCGCCCCATGAAGTATAGAGACGGACAACTGCGATGAAGCTCAAAGACACTTACCCCCTGTACCTCGCCAACGAGGCGCAGCAGCCGAACACCGACCTGAAGGTGACCGACAAGTTCACCGGCGAGGTCGCGACACGGGTTGCGCTTGCCGATGCCAAGACGATCGACGCGGCGATCGCCTGGACAGTGAAGGCCGCCGAACCGATGGCGAAGATGGCCAGCTATGAACGGCAGGCGGTGCTGCAGCACTGTGTCGATCGCTTCACCGAGCGCAAGGATGAACTGGCCTATGCGCTGTGCATCGAGGCCGGCAAGCCGATCAACGATTCGCGCGGCGAGGTCGGGCGGCTGATCGACACCTTCCGGATCGCTGCCGAGGAATCGGTCCGCATGACCGGCGAGGTCCAACCGCTCGACATCAGCCCGCGCGCCAAAGGCTATCAGGGAATCTGGAAGCGGGTGCCGATCGGCCCCTGCTCGTTCATCTCGCCGTTCAACTTCCCGCTGAACCTCGCCGCACACAAGGTCGCGCCCGCCATCGCTGTGGGCTGCCCCTTCGTCATGAAGCCGGCAAGCCGCACGCCGCTCGGCGCGATCATCATGGGCGAGGTACTGGCCGAGACCGACCTGCCCAAGGGCGCCTTCTCGATCCTGCCCGCCTCGCGCGACGGTGCCGACCTGTTCACCACCGACGAGCGCCTGAAACTGCTCTCCTTCACCGGCTCGCCCGATGTGGGCTGGGACCTGAAGGCGCGCGCCGGCAAGAAGAAGGTCGTGCTGGAACTGGGCGGCAATGCCGCCGTCGTGATCGATGCCGATGCGGATCTGGAAGACGCGGTCGCGCGGGTGGTGTTCGGGGCCTTCTATCAGTCGGGTCAGTCGTGCATCGGCGTGCAGCGCATCCTCGTTCATGACGCAGTCTATGACGCGTTCAAGGATAAGCTGGTCGCCAAGACGAAGACCCTGATCGCCGGCAACCCGCATGACGAAAAGACCTTTGTCGGACCGATGATCGACGTGAAGGAGGCCGAGCGCCTCGACAACTGGGTCCAGGAGGCGACCGCCAAGGGCGCTACGCTGCTCTGTGGCGGCGGTCGCGTCGGCGCGATGCTCGAGGCGACGCTGCTCGAGGGGGTTTCGCCCGACACCAAGCTCAACCGCGAGGAAGCTTTCGGTCCCGTCGCCTTCCTGATCCGCTTCAGCCAGTGGAAGGAAGCGCTCGACATCGTCAACGACTCGAAGTTCGGGCTTCAGGCCGGCATCTTCACCCGCGACATCTTCAAGATCCTCGACGCGTGGGACGATCTCGACGTGGGCGGCGTGGTCGTCAACGACGTGCCCAGCTACCGGGTCGACAACATGCCCTATGGCGGCGTCAAGGACTCGGGCCTCGGCCGCGAGGGCATACGCTTCGCGATGGAGGACATGACCGAGATCCGGAACCTCGTCATCCGGCGGCGTCCGCACTGACAAGCGTTTGAATGATTGCACTTTGAGCGCGAAAGAGAGATACGTCACGGCATCGTGATCGCCCAGGGGCAAGTGGTGGCGTAACGAAGGGGCATCGGCAGTTAGGGAGCGCCGAATTGGGGGGTAAAGTCGCGAGCAGACTGTCCGTCATCTGCGGACTGGTCGTGGCGGGGATACTCGCCGTAACGGCGCTTGCCTTCGGCATCAGCGGCGCGGCCGAACGCGCCGTTGCCGCCTCGGCGTCGCCCGCCTCCACCGCCACGCACATGGGCGTTGCATCCTGTTCCGGGTCGACCTGCCATGGGCGCAGCGAACCCACCGGCAAGGTCGTCCGGCAGGACGAAATTCTGATCTGGCAGGCAAGTTCGAGCAGCACGGGCGCGCACAGCCGCGCCTTCGCCGTCCTCGCCTCTCCGCGTGGTCAGGCGATCGCCGCGAAGATGGGCATCGGGCCCGCCACCTCTGCCGCCGAATGCCTCGGATGCCATGCCGATCCGGCCCCCGCCGGCGCGCGCGGACCCCGCTGGCAGGTCAGCGACGGCGTCGGCTGCGAAGGATGCCACGGCGCCTCGCAGAATTGGCTGTCGAGCCATTATGCGGTCGGCCAGACCCACGCCTCCAACGTGGCCAAGGGGCTATACCCCCTCGACCAGCCCCGCGCCCGCGCCGAGAAATGCCTCGACTGCCATCTCGGCAGCGACCGTCCGGGTCAGTTCGTCTCGCACCGGATCATGGCCGCTGGCCATCCCCGCGTGTCCTTCGAGGTCGACCTCTTCTCGGCGCTGCAGCAGCATCATGACGAGGATGCCGACTATCTCCGTCGCAAGCCCCACATGGACAATGTCCAGCTCTGGGCGGTCGGACAGGCCTCGGCGGTAAGCCGCATCACCAGCCTCTTCGCCAATCCGCGGCTGGGCAGCGACGGCGTCTTCCCGGAAATCTATTTCTTCGATTGCCATAGCTGCCACCGGCAGATCGTCGACGGGCCAAGCGGCAAGGCCAATTGGGTCGCCAATCCCGGCCGTCCTATCCCGTCGGGCATGCCGCCGTTCAACGACGAGAACATGATCATGCTGTCGGCCGCGTCGAAGGTGCTGTCGCCGGGCGCTGCAGCCAAGTTCGATGCGGCTTCGCGCGGCTTCCATGCCGCACTGGCCAAGGACCGCGCGAGCGCTGTGTCGGCGGCCCGCACGCTAGGCGCTGCAGCCTCCACGCTCGCCGACAGCCTGTCACGCAGCCCGGTGACCTCGGCGCAGACCTTCGCGATCGTCGAGGCGATCGCGGGCGACGCCGTTGCGCCGCGCTTCACCGATTATGAGGGTTCGGCCCAGGCGGTCATGGCGCTCGACACGCTTCTCAACGGCCTCGTGCGCCAAGGCCATGTCAGTGAAGCCCGCGCCAAGTCGGCTCGCGGCGCGATCGACCGGGCCTATAAGGCGGTGGGCAACAGCAATAGCTACAAGCCGGCCGAATTCCGCTCGGCCCTTGGCCAGGCGGCTGCGGCGATCAGGGCGCTCAAATGATGTTTCGTTCGCGTTCGGTCGCCGCTCTCACCAGCCTCGCCTTCGTTCTCGCTTCCTGCGGTGGTGGCGGCAGCGGTAGCAGCACTCCGACCCCCACGCCGACCCCGACACCTACGGACAACCGGCTCTACGCGGCGCCCGTCCAGGAGTCGCTGACGGCAGCCGATGTCCAGAAGGTGCTGGCACAGGCGATCGAGGAAGCCATCGCCCGCAACAAGCCCTCGGTGATCGCCATCACCGACCGCGTCGGCAATGTCCTCGCCGTCTATCAGATGACCGGCGCGCCGACCGTGTTCATGGCCAAGACGACGCACCGGGTCGTGACGCCGACCGATGTCGAAGGCCTCGTCATCAACGGCTCGCCCGCCGCCAATCCGCTGGCGGCAGGCGCAATCGCCAAGGCGATCACCGGCGCCTATCTGTCCTCGTCGGGCAACGCCTTCTCGACGCGCACGGCAAGCTTCATCGTCCAGGAACATTATCCCCCGGGCAATAACCAGCTGGCCGCCGGACCGCTGTTCGGCGTGCAGTTCAGCCAGTTGCCCTGCTCCGACTTTGCCAGCCGTTACGCGGCTGCCGGCGGCGCTGCGGCCCTGATCGGTCCCAAGCGTTCGCCGCTGGGGCTGGCCGCCGATCCGGGCGGCTTTCCGCTCTACAAAAATGGCGTCGTCGTCGGCGGCATCGGCGTGATGTCCGACGGGCTCTACGGCTATGACCCCAATGTCGACGACATCGACACCGACGACGATGAATATATTGCGACGGCGGGCACGATCGGCTTCGAGGCGCCAGAGGCGATCCGCGCCAACAATATCCAAGCGGTGGTCCAGTTGCGCTACAGCGACGCGTCCACGCCGAACCTGAAATCGAACCCGAGCGCAGCGCGTGCCTTCTCGGCCTTTGCGGGGACCACGACAGGCTCGCTCGTCTCCATCCCGGGCTATTATGCGCAGGGCGTCACCCCGACGGTTCTGGCCGGCGTGGCCTATGGGTCGGAAGCATCGGGCTATCGGCCTGTCACCGCCTCCGAGCGCAGCGCCGGCAGCACGCTGGACAATGTCGACGCCTATATACTCACCGACGGTTCGGGCAGCAATCGCTACCCCATAAGAGGCGGCACCGATGGCGCCGAGGTATCGAGCCCGCTGACGGCGGCCGAAGTGAAGGCGGTCCTCGAAGAAGCCTTTACGGTGATGAGCCGCGCCCGCGCGCAGATCCGCAAGCCGCTCGACAGCCGCGCGCAGGTCACGATCTCCCTCGTCGACACGCGCGGTACGATATTGGCGATGGCGCGTTCGCCCGACGCCCCCGTCTTCGGCACCGATGTTTCGCTGCAGAAGGCGCGCACGGCGGCCTTTTTCTCGGGATCGCACGCGGCACCCGACCTGCTCGGCAATCCCAGCACCGACGTCCAGTCCTTCGTCCAGAAGGTACGGACCTTCCTGAACGATCCGCAGGCGCTGACCGGCAAGACCGCCTTTGCGGACCGCTCGGGCGGCAATCTGTCACGCCCCTTCTTCCCCGACGGTGAAGTCGATCGGCCCAATGGTCCGCTGTCGCGTCCGCTGAACCGGTGGAGTCCCTTTTCGACAGGGCTTCAGAGCGCGCTGATCTTCACCAATCTGGCGCAGCATCTCGGCTTCGTTCTCGGTGCCTCGTCGGAAGACACGCGGCGCCGGTGCACCTTCACGCCCGATGTCTCCGGAGCCGCGCAGATCCGGCTCCAGAACGGCATCCAGATCTTCCCCGGTTCGGTGCCCATCTATCGCGGCAACACGCTGGTCGGCGCGATCGGCGTGTCGGGCGACGGTATCGACCAGGACGACATGATCTCCTTCCTGGGTCTGCACAATGGCGGCGCCCGCATCGGCACCATAGGCAATGCGCCCAAGGATATCCGGGCGGACCAGATCGTCGTGGCGATCGGGGCTGGCGTGCGGCTGCGCTATGTGAACTGTCCGTTCGCGCCCTTCCTCGACACGTCCGATCAGGACGTCTGCGGCGGCAAGTGATGGCAGCAGCGCTCTCCACCCTTCTGTTGCAAGCGGCTGCGCTGGCATCCGCCGCGCCTGAGACTGGCGGCACGATGGTGGCTGCTCCAGCCAGCGCGGACATGGCCGAAGGCGCGGCTGGAGATAGCCTTCTTGCCACGCCCTCCGCCGTTGCACCGGGAACGCCAGGCGCCAACGCCGCCGAGCCGATGATCGATGGTCGCCGCCGGCCGGGCTATGTCGAAACGCTGCCGCCGGCCGTGAAACAGGAGAATATCGGCGCGGTCGCGGCTCCTCCACCCGAGGCTTTTCCGATCGACCAGTTTCCGATTCCGGACCGCTGGCGTCTCGTAAAGGCTCTGTGCCCCGACAAGAATTTCGTCGGCCTGCAGGCGACCTGCCACTCGCCCTTCGATCCCTATCACCAGAACGGCCTGAAGGGCGATCGCCCGGTCCAGTTGGACAAGAAGCCTTTCTTCCTGCCGATCACCGGCGACGACTGGTTCTTCGGCCTGAACGGCGTGTCCGATACGGTCGTCGAACCCCGCTCCTTCCCGACGCCGGTGGCCGACCAGACCAGCTCCTATCCGGGTGCGATCGATACCTTCGGGCGCCAGAAGAGCCTGGTCCTCGCGCAGACCTTCATCCTCGGCGCAGGCCTGACCAAGGGTTCCACGGCCTATAAGCCGCCGGATATCGAATATCGCATCGCGATCGCCTATCAGGTCAATTACGTCAACGTCGAGGAACGCCGCGTCCTCCACGTCGAATCCTCGCGCCCGTCGCACCGGACCGACAGTTTCCTCGGCCTGCAGGAATTGTTCGTCGACAAGCATCTGGGCAACCGGTCGGACCGCTTCGACTTCGACTCGCTGCGCATCGGCATCCAGCCGTTCAATTTCGACTTCCGGGGTTTTCTGTTTCAGGACAACCAGTTGGGCGTCCGCCTGTTCGGCAATCGCGACAATAACCGCTATCAGTATAATGTCGCGTTGCTGTGGCGGCTCGAAAAGGACACCAACAGCGGCCTGAACGATATCACCCGGCGCCCGCGCAAGGATTATGTCTTCCACGGCAACCTGTTCGTACAGGATTTCCCGATCCCCGGCCTGACGTCGCTCGCGTCGTTCACGGCCAACTGGAACCGCGATCGTCGCCGCGTGACCGATCATAATGGTTTTCCGACCCGACCCGCCCTGCTCGGCGATCAACGTCCGCGCGACTATGACGTTTATTATGTCGGCTACAGCCTCGACGGCCGTGTAAAGCGCTTCAACCTGTCGAGCAGCATTTATGGCGCTTTCGGCAAGGACCGGAACAGCTTCTTCACTTCGCGTCCGGCCAAGATCCGCTCGCTCTTCGCCGCAGCCGAGCTGAGCTACGATCTCGACTGGATCCGAATCCGCGGGTCCGGTCTCTACACCTCAGGCGACGGCGATCCGAAGGACAATACGGAGAACGGCTTCTCGGCGATTTTCGAGAACCCGATCTTTGCCGGCGCCGACACCAGCTACTGGATCCGCCAGGCGATTCCCTTCGCGGGCGGCGGTGTCAATGTGTCGATCTCGCCGCGCAACGGCATCATCAACGACCTGCGCACCACCAAGGAAGAAGGCCAGTCCAACTTCAACAATCCGGGCACGATGCTGCTCGGCGTCGGTGCGGACTTCGATCTGGCGCCGCAACTGCGGCTGTCGGCCAATCTCAACCGGCTGTGGTTCGAGAATACGGCGACGCTGCGCGAGCTCCGCAATGAAGGCAGCATTCCGAAATCGATCGGCTGGGACCTGTCGGGCGCGCTGATCTGGCGCCCGTCGATGATCCAGAACGTGGTGTTTCGCCTGTCCGGCGCGGTGCTCGACCCGTCGAAGGGCTTTGCCGACCTGTTCACCAATTCACGCGGGGACAACCGATATTATTCGGTGCTGTTCAACGCGATCCTGACCTACTGAGGACGTACATGGGGGCTTTGGGATCGATGACGACGATGCGATGGGCGGCTCGCGGCGCATTGGCGCTGGCGGCAGCGGTCGCCGCGCTGGTCTCGCTCCCCTCGGTGGCTCCAGCATCCGAAGGCGAAAAGCCGGTCGCGCGCATCTATCCCAAGTTCGGCGATGCCCCGCGCACGCAGGACTGGACACAGGCCGATGCCAAGAGCGACGGCTGTATCTCCTGCCACACCGCCTCCGATCGCAAAACCATGCACCAGAGCGAGGCGGTCGTCCTCGGCTGCGTCGACTGCCATGGCGGCGACGCCTCGGTACGCGTTCAGCCGGGCCTGCAGATGGCCGATGCCGCCTATGTCCAGGCGCGCGACAAGGCGCATGTTCTACCCAAATATCCAAAGGGCTGGCACTGGCCATCCTCGGCCAATCCGAAGCGCAGCTACACCCTGCTCAACAAGGAAGCCCCGGAATATATCCGCTTCGTCAATCCGTCGGACTATCGCGTCGCGCGCCAGGCCTGCGGCGCCTGTCACGTCGAGATCATCCAGGCGGCCGAACGCTCGCTGATGTCGACCGGCGCGATGCTGTGGGGCGGCGGCGCCTATAATAACGGCATCGTCCCCTACAAGAATTACATCTTCGGCGAGGCCTACACCTCGGACGGTCAGCCGGCGCAGATCAAGTCGCCGGGCACCACGGCTGGCACCGTGACACCCGAGCAAAAGGCGCGCGGCGCCCTGCCGGTGATGTACCCGCTGCCGACCTGGCATGTGATCCCGCCGGGCGACATATTCCGCGTGTTCGAGCGCGGCGGCCGGACGATCAACAGCACTTTTGCCGAGATCGGCCTGCCCAACCTCAGCGGCAGCATCCAGCGGCTCGAAGAACCGGGCCGACCCGACCTCAAGCAATCGAACCGTGGCCCCGGCACCGGTCTGCGCGTCGCGATCCCGGTTCTCAACATCCACAAGACGCGCCTCAACGACCCGTTCATGTGGTTCATGGGAACCAACGACCAGCCCGGCGACTATCGCAATTCGGGCTGCGCGGGTTGTCACGTCGTCTATGCGA
>JAIYAJ010000065.1 GCA_027489105.1 Zymomonas sp.
ACACGCGCCTCGCCCATTGGCTGGGCCTGACCGAGATACCGACATCGATCGACGCGATGGCGACGCATGGCGAAGGCGGCATCTCGGTCGTCGACGCCGAGGGCCTGGCCGCCGACATTCAGGCCGCCAACCAGGCCGGACGCCCGTTCGAGCGGATCCTGCGCCTGGCCGGCAGCGACCGGGTGCTGCTCGCGCGCGGCCGGCCCGCGCCGGTCGCGCTCGGCGACGGGGTGATCGTCTGGCTGTTCGACAACAGCGAGGCCGAGCGCACCATCGCGCGCCTGTCGCAGGAAACCGGGCTGATCAGCGATGCGCTCGACAGCTGCCTCGCGCTTATCGAGGCAGCCCCCTTCCCGATGTGGCACCGGGGCCCCGACCTCAAGCTGGCGCTGGTCAATTCGGCCTATGTCGAGGCAGTCGAGGGCGACAGCGCCGAGGATGTGGTGACACGCGGGGTCGAGCTGATCGACGCGGCCGACGGACGCGCGCCCCGCGCGACAGCGCTGGCCGCGCGCGACAGTGGGCGGATCAACACGCAGGTCGTGCCGGTGACCCTCGGCGGCCAGCGGCGGACGATGCGGATCGTCGACGTGCCGATGGGCGAACATGGTGTCGCCGGCTATGCGTTCGACATCCAGGACCTCGAGCAGACCCGCGCCGAACTCGGCCGCTTCCAGGAGGTCCAGCGCGAACTGTTCGACCGGTTGTCGGCCGGCGTCGCGCAGTTCGGCGCCGATCGCAGCCTGATCTTCTTCAACCAGCCCTTCGTGCAGTTCTTCAGCCTGCCGCCCGAATGGCTGGTCGACCGTCCCGAATTCGACCGCATCCTCGAACGGCTGCGCGAGGTCCAGCGTCTGCCCGAGGTGCGCGACTTCCCGGGCTGGCGCAACGAGCGGCGCGCCTGGTTCAACGCGGTCGACGCGGTGGAGGAGACCTGGACGCTGCCGGGCGGCCAGCATCTGCGCGTGGTGGCGCAGCCGCTGCCCAATGGCGGCCTGCTGCTGTTCTTCGAGGACCGCACCGAGCAGGTTCAGCTGTCGAGCGCACGCGACACGCTGCTGCGTGTGCGCACCGCGACCTTCGAGAATTTGTTCGAGGCCATTGGTGTCTTTGCGGCAGACGGGCGCCTCCACATCTGGAACCAGAGCTTCCGCGACATATGGGGCCTGTCGGACGCCGACCTCGCCCAGAATCTGCGCGTCGACGCGATGGTCGAGCTGGTCGGCGCGAAGCTGGCCGATCCGTCGCGCGCGCAGCTGCTCCGCGACCTGGTCCGCATCGCCACGGTCGACCGGCAGGCAAGGACGGGCCGGATGGCGCTGGCCGACGGCCGCTATTTCGACTTCGCGGTCGTGCCGCTGCCCGACGGCAACGCGCTGTTCACCCTGCTCGACATCACCGCCTCGCGCGGGATCGAGGAAGCGTTGCGGGGCCGCGCCGATGCGCTGGAGGAGGCGGACAAGCTCAAGACCGCCTTCGTCGCGAACATGAGCTACGAGCTGCGCGTGCCGCTGACCTCGATCGCCGGCTTCGCCGAACTGCTCGACGGCGGCTATGCGGGGGAGCTTCCGCCGGTGGCGGGCGAATATGTGAAGGCGATCCTGTCCTCGGTCGGCCGCCTCGGCTCGCTGGTCGAGGACGTGCTCGACCTGACCCAGGGCGCGGCGGGCAGCCTGCCGCTCGCGGAAGAGCCGGTCGACCTGAGCCAGGTGCTCGGCGAGGCGGTGGACGCGGCGCGCAAGGCCGCCGAGGCCAAGCCCTTGAGCCTGTTCGTCGACATGGAGCCCGACCTCGGTGCCATGCGCGGCGATCCCCGCCGCCTGCGCCAGATCGCCGATCATCTGCTCAACAATGCGATCACATACACCCCGCCCCAGGGCCGGGTGACGATCCGCGTCCATGGCGACGACGACATGATCATCTGGACGGTCTCGGACACCGGGCCCGGCATGGACCCCGCCCAGCGCGCGCGCATTTTCGACAGCTATCCGCGCATCGACGCGAGCAACGAGGAGGGCAAGCAGCTGATCGGCATCGGCCTGCCGCTGACCCGTCAGCTGGTCGAGGCGCATGGCGGGTCGATCGCGCTCGACAGCGAACCCGGCCGCGGCACCACCGTCACCATCCACCTGCCGCGCCGCCATGGCGAAGGCGTCAATGTCTGAGCAGGCCGACGGCGCCCTGATCCTGCGCGGTGCGGAGGACACGCTGGCGATCGGCGCGCGTCTCGCCGCGCTGCTGCGCCCCGGCGACGTGGTCGCGCTGTCGGGCGATCTCGGCGCTGGCAAGACGACGCTTGCCCGCGGGCTGCTGCACGCGCTCGGCTTCGAAGGTGAAGTGCCGAGCCCGAGCTTTCCGATCGTGATCCCCTATAGCCCGCCCGAGCTGCGCCTGCCGCTCTGGCATGTCGATCTCTACCGGATCGACGACCCGGAGGAGCTGTACGAACTCGGCCTCGACGAGGCGCGGCTCGACAGCGCGCTGCTGATCGAATGGCCCGAGCGGATGGGCGCGATGCTGTGGCCCGACGCGCTGCGCCTGGTGATCGAACCGGCGGGCGAGGATGCGCGCCGCTTGACTTGGACGGCGCCGGCGCCATGGGAAAGCCGATGGCCGCCTCGATGATTCCCCCCGCCCATGCCCCCGCCTTTCTCGACGCCGCCGGCTGGACCGGTGCGGAGATCCTGCCGCTGGCCGGAGACGCCAGCTTCCGGCGCTATTTCCGCGTCCGTCGCGGTGCTGACAGCGCCGTGCTGATGGATGCGCCGCCCGAGCATGAGGACAGCCGCCCCTTCCTCGCGGTGGCACGCCATCTCGAAGCGATCGGTTTCCGTGCGCCGCGCATCCTGTCGGAAGATCTGGGTGCGGGCCTGATCCTGCTCGAGGATTTCGGCGACGCCCGGATGAAGGAGGTGATCGACGCCGATCCGGCCGCCGAACAGGGCA
>JAIYAJ010000378.1 GCA_027489105.1 Zymomonas sp.
CCCAGTTGCGATAGCCGATGAAGATCAGGCCGATACCGAGCGTCACGATCACCAGGCCGATATGCCCCAGCAGCAGCTTCACCCAGTCGAGCGTGCGGGCGGTGAAGGCGAAGCCGACCGCGTTGAGCCGCAGCGCGCCGATCGCCTCGCGCAGGAAGGCGGCATAATAGACGATCGCGATGACGCCGATCGCCAGATAGGCGGCGAAGAAACCGAAGGCGATCATGCCGAACGCCTCCGGACTGGGAGGCCCACTGGCCGCTGCCCCGCCGACGACAGCGGCCACACCCCCGACACAGCCGACGATCGGTAGCAGATAGAAGAGCAGGAAGCGTCCGATGATCGGCCGCCAGTTCGCGTCTGCCTCGAAGCGGTGGCTACCGAAGCTGAGCCGTCCCCAGCGGTCGTTCCACAGGCTCGTCATCGACCAGGGAATGAAGACGCCCAGCACGAAGGCGCCCACTGCAGTCTTCCAAAGGGCCGTGAGGGCATAGCCCCAGCCCTTGTCGTCGCTGCCGCCGCGAATGCCATGCCAGTAGGTGCGGCTCAGCCGGTAGCGCAGCGTGCGATAGCGCGCGAGGCCGTAGAGATAGAGCAGCGCGATGTAGGAGGCGAACATCAGCAGCCCCGCCGCGCCGATCTCACCCCGCATCATCATCCCCTGTGCGACGAACTGGATCGCGAACAGGGGAAGGCCGAGCAGAACGAGCACGAGCAGGAAGCCGATCAGCAGCTCCACCCCGGTTCCGGTCCATTCCAGCGGAGCGCCGATGAAGCGTGTGCGGCTCCACAGATACCGCCGCTCGCGTGTGGTCGCCCAGAAGCGGTAGATGCCCAATGTCACGATGGTCAGCAGCAAATTGGTGAAGGCGATCGGCGCGAATTCGCGCCATGTTCCCTCGAACCTGAAGGCCGTGTCGGTCCGCGCGTCTTCCATCCCGATGATCCCCTGTTCCCCTGCAGCAAGGGACTGCGAACGGGGTTTTGCGTCAAGCGCAGATAAGTCCGTTCCGGCGGATTCCATGAGGTCCGGCACGCGAATCGCGGCGCTTGCCCCTGCCCCCCTAGTCCGGGCATAAGCCGCGCTCCGCAAACTCGAAGGAATCTCCCTTTCCCATGTCCGATCTTCTCACCATCACGCTTCCCGACGGCTCGGTGCGCGAAGTGAAGACGGGCACTACCCCCGCCCAGATCGCTGCGGCGATCGGGCCGGGTCTGGCCAAGGCCGCGCTCGCCGCGCGCGTCGACGGCGAGCTGCGCGACCTCGACCGTCCGCTGGAGCGCGATTCCGCCCTCGCCCTCGTCACCGCGCGCGACGAGAAGGACGCGCTCGAACTGGCGCGCCACGATTATGCGCATATCCTCGCCGAGGCGGTCCAGTCGCTGTTCCCCGGCACCCAGATCACCTTCGGCCCGGCGACCGACGATGGCTTCTATTATGACTTCGCGCCCGCGCCCGATCGCGGTCCGTTCACCGACGAGGATCTGCCCGCGATCGAGGCCGAGATGCGCCGCATCATCGCCGCCGACAAGGTGCTGCGCCGCGAGGAATGGAGCCGCGAGCAGCTGATTTCGCGCTGGAAGCAGCAGGGCGAGAGCTTCAAGGCCGAATGGGCCGCCGAACTGCCGGGTGACGAGGCGCTGACGGTCTACTGGTCGGGCGACGACTGGCTCGACATGTGCCGTGGGCCGCATCTGCCGAGCACCGGCAAACTCGACCCGCAGGCGTTCAAGCTGACGCGCGTGTCGGGCGCCTATTGGCGCGGCGACCAGAAGAACGCGATGCTGAGCCGCATCTACGGCACCGGCTGGCTCAACAAGAAGCAGCTCGACGCGCATCTGACCCGGCTCGAGGAAGCGGCCAAGCGCGACCATCGGCGGATCGGGCAGGACATGGACCTGTTCCACCTCCAGTCCGAGGCGCAAGGGTCGGTGTTCTGGCACCCCAAGGGCTTCCGCCTGTGGCGCGAGCTTGAAGCCTATATGCGCCGCCGGCTCGACGCGTCGGGCTATGTCGAGGTCAAGACGCCGCAGCTGATGGACGCGCGCCAGTGGGAGCAGTCGGGCCACTGGGGCAAATATCGCGAGAATATGTTCGTCGTGCCCGACGAGATTCCCGGCACCGAGGATGACGGTCCGGTGCTGTCGGGCGAGGGCGATCTGATGGCGCTCAAGCCGATGAACTGCCCGGCGCATGTCCTGATCTTCCGCCAGGGGATCAAGAGCTATCGCGACCTGCCGCTGCGCCTCGCCGAAATGGGCTGCTGCCACCGCAACGAGCCGCACGGCGCGCTGCACGGCCTGATGCGCGTGCGCCAGTTCACGCAGGACGATGCGCATATCTTCTGCCGCGAGGACCAGCTGGTCGACGAGATCAGCCGCTTCTGCGACCTTCTCGACGTGGTGTACAAGGATCTGGGCTTTGGCGACTATGCCATCAAGCTGGCGCTGCGCCCCGAAAAGCGCTTCGGCTCTGACGAGATGTGGGACTGGTCCGAACAGTCGATGCGCGAGGCCGTCGCCGCGACCGGGCGCAACACGCCCGAATGGGGCTGGGAATAGCTGCCCGGCGAAGGCGCCTTCTATGCG
>JAIYAJ010000080.1 GCA_027489105.1 Zymomonas sp.
GTCTTCGGCGCGCTCGGGCTGAGGCTGAGCGGCAGCCGGGCGCGCCTCGTGGCGACCTTTCCGGGCCTCGGCCGCGTGTTCGACCTCAGCGACGACAGCCGCAGGGGCCGGCTCCGGCGCTGGCTCGTCACCCGGGCCCTGCGCCTCGGGCTCGCGCCGCGCCGCGCGACGGCGATCTTCGAGACGTCTCGCGACCGCGATGTCCTCGTCGCCCGCGGGGCGGTCGATGCGTCGCGGGTGCACCACATCGCCGGCGCCGGCGTCGATCCGTCGGTGTACCGTCCCGTGCCGCTGCCGCCCGCGCCGCTGCGGATCCTGTTCGCCGGGCGCCTGCTGCGCTCAAAGGGCATCGAACTGGTTGCCGAGGCTGCGCGCCTGGCCGAACGGGCCGGGACCCCGGTGGAGTTTCTCGTGGCCGGCGCGCCTCAGGCGGGCGATCCGGACGGGCTGGACGAAGCGGAGATCGGGCGCCTCGCTGCGTCGTCGCCATCCCTGACGATGCTCGGCTTCGTGCCTGCCCACGAGATGCCCGCGCTGCTCGGCAGCGTCCATGCCGTCGTGCTGCCGACGCGCTATCAGGAGGGCGTGCCGCGCATTCTGATCGAGGCAGCGGCGGTGGGACGGCCCTCGATCGTCTCGGACAATCCGGGCTGCCTCGCCTTCGTGGAGCCCGACAGGACCGGCCTCGTCCTGGCCGAGTGTTCAGCCCGTGACATCGCCAAGGCTGCCAGCCGGCTGGCCGGGGACCGCGCGCTTCTCGAGCGGCTCGCGAACGGCGCGGCCGAGCGCTTTGTCGCCGGCGACTTTTCGGAGCAGGCGGTGAAGGACCGCACCTTGAGGCTATACCGGCCTTGACCGACGCCGCAGCCAGAGTGGCCAATGGGCCGCGCCTTAGGGACGGGCTGGTCGTGACGTTCCTTCCGATCGCCGCACTTTTCGCGCTGCTCGGCCCGCAGGGGTTGAGCTGGTTGCCCGGCGTCCTGCTGGTCGCGATGATCTGGGCCGCGGGCCTGCCCGGCGGCGCTGCCGCGAACGGGCCGGAACTGGCCATCGAGACGCGCTGGCTCGTGACGCTTTCCTGCTTTCTAGGCTGGGCATTCGCGCGCGCGGCGCCGCTCGCCGGAAACCTTGCGGTGCTGGGCCTGTTCGCGTTCGCTATCGCCACGACAATCGGGTGCATCTGGTGCGCCGCGCGCATTGCGCCGGGAGGGCGGTGGTACTGGGGCTTCTTTCCGCTCATCCAGTCTCTGTCGGCCCTCGTGACGCTGGCGATGGTCTACAATCTCGTCGACCTCAGCCCGCTCGGCGGGGCGCGGTTCACGCATGACTGGCACTACAACCGGATCGCGGTCCTGACCGCGCTGATGACGCCGCTGAGCCTGTACGCTGCGGCGCGCATGCGCGTACCGCCGACCGCGCGCGCGGGGATCGTGGCCGCCGTCCTCGCGCTGGTCGCCGGCGCGGTGGCGGCATCGCAGAGCGGCTCGGCAAAGCTGGCGCTGGCTGCCATCCTCGCCGCAGTCCTCCTGTGCCTGTGGAGCCGGGAGACAACGCGGATGGGCCTGCAGCTCGCGGTGGCCGCCGCCTTCGTCGTGGTGCCGCTGGCCGTGTTCGCGCAGTACGACGCGGTCCGTCAGTCGGCGCTCTGGAACGTCAATCCCTGGACGGTCTCCGAGCGGCTCCGGATCTGGCGGGCCTCGCTCGAGCTTGCGATCCAGTCCCCCCTCTTCGGAAACGGGATCGAGCATGTCAGGGCTGCGGGCCTGCGCGACGCCGTGACCGGCCAGCCGATGACGCCCAACCACCCGCACTCGTTCATCATCCAGTGCTGGGTCGATCTCGGCGCCATCGGCGTCGTCCTGCTGGGCTGGTGCCTGTGGAGCGTCCTCGGCAGGCTGGGGGCAGGGCGCGCCGACGCGGCGCGGATGAACCTGCCGCTCGCAGCGGGCTCGCTTGCCGTGTGGGCCGTATCCCACGGCATGTGGCAGAGCTGGTACGTGGGCCTCGTCGGCATCGTGGCGAGCCTGCACGCCGTCGCTGTGAGCCGGGCCGCCGCCGAGGATGCCGCGGGCTAGGGGACAGCCGGAAGCCGGGCGAAAGGTGGCTGCGGTTTCTTGAAACCTATCGGAATCTCTGCATTTCGCCCAGCCCGGAATTCCTGCGCACGCTCGCCTGGATGCGCGACATTCAGGCCATTCTGAAGCCCCGCCAAACATCGAATGTTTAGATATCAGTTGACAGGCCTGCAGGCTTCGGGTGTATAGTCATCCCTAAACAGGCAGCGGGAGTGGCAGGCATGTCCACGGAACGGTTCGGCGAGTTCGTACGCCGGGAACGCGAAGCGCGGGAGATCGGGCTCCGCGAAATGGCGAAAATGATCGGCGTCAGCCCGACTTATCTTTCCAAGGTCGAGCGCGACGAATTTCCGCCGCCCGCCGAGGACAAGGTCAAGGCGATCGCGCAGGTGATCGCCTGCGACGTCGACGAACTTCTTGCCCGCGCCGGCAAGGTTGCCTCGGACCTCTCCGACATCATCAAGCAGCAGCCGCGCGAGCTCGCGGCGCTGCTGCGGACCACCAAAGGGCTCTCTGCCGAGGACGTGCTGAAGCTCGCCCGCCAGGCGCGGCGCGCGCAGGACAAGTGGCGGTCGGCATAGCCGGACTTTCGAAGATGCAGATGAGGATGAAGGCGAAATGACCCTCTTGGTCTCCTACATGCCCGAAAGCAGGATCGAGACGGATGCCGAGGCGTTGCTCGACGAATTCGCCGAGGCAACCGCAATGGCTCTCACGGCTCCGGTGCCGATTGACGACATTGTCGAGAAACATCTGAAGCTTGGGATCGAATTCGACGACCTGCACCGCCGATTTGGTGCGCCGAACTCGGTCCTTGCCCAAGGGCCGGATATCATTGGCGCGATTTTCCTTTCGCAGCGCCGGATCGTGGTCGACGAATTCCTTGACCCGGACGCCGACCCCTCAATGGAAGGCCGCTATCGGTTCACGGTCGCGCATGAAGTTGGGCATTGGCGGCTTCATCGCGGGCTGATGGGGAAGGACATTGGCGACGTGCCGGTCAAGGATAGTCCGCAGGCGATGGTGATCTGCCGAACCAGCGAGGCCAAGGCCAGGATAGAGCTTCAGGCGGATATCTTCGCCTCCTGTTTGCTGATGCCGCGACGATTGGTTCAAGCTGCCTGGAACGCCGTTTTCGCAGATGGCCGACCGCGAGCCCTCAGGTCCTCGATACGCTTGGGCCTAGAAGCCGTGCCGATCGAGGACCATCGGCCGGATCTCGACAACGCTGAAGCATCGGAAACAAGCTTGCTGGATCGGTTTGTCGATCCGTTTGCGCGACAGTTCGCAGTGTCACCGAAAGCGATGCGGGTTCGGCTGGAACGGCTCGGGCTTGTTTTGCGCGGCGTCACTTCGCAGAGCGTTGCCGGACATCGAACATAGGCCCCTTTTTCGAGGAGATCGTTTAGTGTCACCTGAACGTATGGAAATCATGCAACCTGGATCGTCTGAGGCCGCTTTTGAGACGCGGGATTTCTATCTCGCCTGCTTCCTGCGCTGTGCCGGATACCCGCTTCTGGGGCTTCGTGACGAAGGCAGGCGAAAGGTGTTCGTCTTTCGCGATCAGCGCGCGCGCCGTGACGACGTGATCGCCTTCTATGGCGATACGGCAACGGTGAGGCCGCAGGCTTTCGCAGCGGCAATCAAGGACATGAAGGGGCTTCTCCACAATGGCTGAGAACATTTCGCAGGTCGCAAAGCCATCGCAACGGGAAGGCCAGGCGCGCGAGGCCCTGCAACGCATCGAGGCGCTGGTCATCGACGGCCTGCGCCATGGCCATTTCGAGTACACGCTTGCCTGCGAGATCGGATCGGGCGGGAAGCGGCAGCTCGTGATCCGCGCCGGCAAGAGTCACAAGTTTCTGATCACGCCTGAGGAAATCCAGCGCTGATGCTGTCTTGGCGATCCTCGCCATGAGGACGCCCTCACTTTGCACCGCGATCGACGTTATCGGCGCCACACCGAAGCGGTTGATCAGGGACGCGGCGCCGAAAACGGCCTCGCGATATGAACCATGGCAACGCTTCGACAATCGCCCGACGACCAGATCGGGCCTGCGCTGACCTTCTGGCAGCCGCGCAGTTCAAGGACTCTCAAACCAGAGGATGGCCGCGAGATCCTCGACAATCTCAAAGGCTTCTTCTCGGTCCTGGCTGAATGGCAGCGTTCGGAAGCCGAGCAAGCTCGCGCCGAATCTGCCGCCGCGACGACCACGGAGACGCCCGATGAGCATTGAAGATGATATCCTCTCGCAGGCGTTGACCTACGCCCGGATGGGCTTCGCAGTCCTGCCGGTCCATCGGCCGATCATGGAAGCCGGTGCAAGGGTTTGCGCATGCGGAAAGCTACACTGCGCTTCTCCTGCGAAGCACCCGGTTGGGCGACTGGTGCCGCGCGGTGCGCTGCAAGCTTCGAAGGACGCTCGGCAGCTGACCGAATGGTTCGTGGGGACGAGGCACAACATCGGCATCGCTACCGGCGAAGTCAGTAACCTCATCGTGCTCGATATCGATCCACGGCACGGCGGCGATGCCACGCTTGCGTGCTTCGAGCGGTTGCAGGGGAAACTGCCGCCGACGGTTCGCTTCAAGACGGGCGGAGGCGGACAGCATATCCTGTTCCGGCACCCAGGCGGCTACAATCCGAACAGTGCAGGCAAGATCGGTCCTGGTGTCGATGTCCGAGGTGACGGTGGCTACATCGTCGCGCCACCCTCGGAACACATTAGCGGCGGGCGTTATGAGGTGGATAGTCGCTTTTGCTTCGAAGTAACGCGTATCGCCGACATGCCGGAAATTCTCAAAGCGGTTGTGACCTTGCCGACCCGCAAGCCGCGCAGTCGCAAGGATGCTGCCGAGAAGCATTCGGCCTGGCGCGAGGCCCTGAGCGGCCAGGTTTCCGAAGGACGTCGAAATGAGTCCATCGCGCGGCTTGCCGGCCTTCTGCTGGGGCGTGGGCTCGATCCGCATGTGAGCCTCGACATCCTCCTGGCTTATAACGACGCCCGGCTGGCGCCGCCGCTCAATCCTCATGAGGTAATCGCCACTGTCGCGAGCATTGCATCGCGCGAGGGTCGTGAGAGAAACCGCCGGGAGAACAGCGGTGGATGATCCGCATCAACTCCTCGATGACCTGATCCGGCGCAACCTCCCCTCGGGGATGCCGGACGCAGATCATCCTGCACGGTATGCGGACGACACGCTCGCGCTCGGTTTCACGGAACGCCACGGCAGCGATCTTCGCTACGTGGCCGTCTAGGGCCGGTGGTTGATCTGGAATGGCCGGCGCTGGGCGAGCGACGAGACGCAACGCGCTGTCGAGCTAGCGCGGGAGGTCGGGCGTGAGGCCTCGATCGAAGTCCTTGCGAGCAAAGGATCGATGCGCCTCGCCGCGTCGGTCGCCAGCGCCAAGACAATCGGCGCGATTGAGCGGCTTGCCCGCGCCGATCATCGGCACGCCGCAACCGTTGACGAGTGGGATCGTGATCCCTGGCTGCTGAATACGCCCAACGAGACGGTCGACTTGCGCACCGGCAAGGGGCGCGCTCATGATCGGGACGACCGGATCACCAAGATGACGGCGGTCACGCCGGCTGGGGCCTGCCCGCTCTGGCTGTCGGTACTGGATCGCATCTTCAAGGGTGATGCCGAACTGATCGCGTTCGTCCAAAGGATGTTCGGCTACACGCTGACGGGCTCGATCAGGGATCACGCGCTGTTCTTCCTTCACGGGAGCGGCGGCAATGGCAAAGGCGTGCTGCTGAACACGTGGAGTTCGATCCTTGGCGACTATGCCGTTACGGCCGCCATGGAGACTTTCACCGCCAGCCAGGGCGAGCGGCACCCGACAGACCTCGCCATGCTGCGCGGTGCGCGTGTGGTGATGGCGCAGGAGACAGAGGAAGGCCAACGGTGGGCGGAGGCCCGCATCAAGGCGCTGACAGGTGGTGATCCGATCAGCGCGCGCTTCATGCGGCAGGACTTCTTCACTTTCACGCCGAACTTCAAGCTCGTGATCGCGGGGAACCACAAGCCATCCCTTCGATCGGTCGACGAAGCGGTGAAGCGGCGCTTCAACCTGATCCCTTTCACGGAAACTATCCCCGAAAGCGAACGCGACCCAAAGCTTGCGGAGAAGCTGCGGGAGGAATGGCCGGGCATTCTCGCCTGGGGCATTGCCGGTTGCCTCGAATGGCAGCGCATCGGCCTTGCTCCGCCGCCTTCGGTCAGGGCGGCGACCGAGAACTATCTCTCGGATGAAGACACTATCGGCCAATTCCTGATCGAGCGCTGCGCGCTGGGGGACGCCACGGCGTCAACCGAGGTGAAGCTGTTGTTCGCGGCATGGACGGAATGGTCGGGCGCGGCGGGCGAAGGCGCTATGTCGGTCAAGCGCTTCTCGCAGGCGCTGGCCAATCGCGGATTGCACCGCGGCAAGCACCATACGACAAGGCGGGCGGTCTTCGAGGGCGTGAGGCTTCTTTCAGGAATGGCGCCTTGAGGTTCCGAAATCTTCGGTTTTGGCGTCTTGAGGCCCCAAGTCTTGAATTTTTAGGATTTCTCTGTTAGGTGTCTCAAGGTGCCAAAACTTTCGCTTATGGAGCCTTGAGACGCCATGGCTGCCCGCAACCCCTTGCTTGCCGCACCACCCTATGAGGTCGAGCAGGCGCTGAAGACCCTCGGGGCGAACATCCGCACGGCGCGGCTGCGGCGCAACCTCTCCATTGCCGAGGTCGCGGCCAAGATTGGCGTTGACCGGCATGTGGTCGGCGATGCCGAACGTGGCAAGCCATCGACGGGGATCGCCATCTATGCCGGTCTGCTCTGGGCCATGGGGTTGGCCGATCAGCTGGGCCGTGTCGCCGATCCGCTGAGCGATGAGGAGGGCCTGACGCTGGCCAAGGCGCAGGGCCGCGACAAGGCCGGTGGCCGGAAGGCGCTCGACAATGATTTCTAGACCAACAGGGGCGGAGGAGTGCTTCGTCTATGTCACGCTGCCGGGTGAGACCGAGGCGGTTACCGCCGGGCGCTACGTCCGCGAGACGAACCGGCAAGGCGTCACCACCGGGCGCTTCGTCTATGGCAGAAGCTATCTCGCGCGGCCCGATGCTGTTGAAATCGATCCGGCAGAACTGAAGCTCGGCGCGCGCACCTATGAAACGGTGCTGATGAAGGGCCTGTTCGGCGCATTGCGGGATGCAGGCCCGGACTATTGGGGGCGTCGCGTCATCGAGAAGCACGCCGGGCTGACCGAACTTGGCGAACTCGACTATCTCCTTCACTCGCCCGATGACCGCGCCGGAGCGCTTGGTTTCGGCCTGGGACAAGCGCCGCCGGCACCCGTGCGCGTCTTTAACCGCACGCTCGATCTCGCCCGCCTTCAGGAGATCGCCGATCGGCTGGTGAACGACGAGCCGCGCGCCACGAACACCGAGGCGGTGCAGGTGGAGGAACTGCTGCTGCTCGGCACCTCGATGGGCGGCGCACGGCCGAAAGCCGTCGTCGAGGATGCGGACGGGCTGTGGCTCGCCAAGTTCAATCGCGCCGACGACAAATGGAACATGGCGCGGGTTGAGCATGCCATGCTGCTGCTGGCGCGCGCTTGCGGCCTTCTCACCGCGACAAGCCGTGTCGACACCATCGGCGACCGGGATGTGTTGCTGGTCAAGCGCTTCGATCGGGAGAAGGTCGCCAAGGGTTACACGCGCGCCCGCATGGTGAGCGCTCTCACGCTGTTGCGCGCAGACGAGACCCAGCGTGAGCGCTGGTCCTATGTCGTGCTGGCCGAGGAACTGCGCCGGATCAGCGCTGACCCGAAGCGTGATGCGGCCGAACTCTTCCGGCGCATGCTGTTCAACGCGCTGATCTCGAACATCGACGATCACCCGCGCAATCATGCCGTGATCGCGCCGCAACGCGAATGGCAGCTTTCACCAGCTTATGATCTCACGCCCTCCGTGCCGGTGAGCACCGATCGCCGTGACCTTGCCATGGCGGCCGGCGATCTTGGTCGCTGGGCCAATGCCCGCAACATGCTGAGCCAGGCGGCGCGCTTCCTTCTCGATCCTGCTGAGGCCAGCGCCATGGTCGATACCATGGAAGAGGCCGTCAAAGGTGGCTGGTATCCGATTGCGCGCGGCGCGGGCGTATCCGAAGCGGACTGTGGCACGATCGCCAATGCCTTCGTCTATCCCGGCTTCCGCATGTAAAGGCCCGAAGGGTTGTGAAGCCGTGTTCCGGTTATGCCGTATCGCGCGCGCGAAGTGAGCGCCAAGTGAAAGACCACTTCGAAACCCTTCGCCTGCCGGAGGGGCGCCCCCTTAGGTTCTTCCCTGCGCATTTTGTATGCGGGCGGCGGCAGCGCGATCCATCGCCAGCGGCAAAGGTGCGAACCGGGTTCGCACCCGGAGAGGTTCGCAGGTTCGCACTGGGGTTCGCGCGGTATCAGTCTGCGAAGGGATCAAGGATCGTGACGCCTGCCCGGGCGACGTCGGCGATGTTCCACGTGACAAGCGTCAAGTCGTGGACTTTGGCGGTTGCCGCCAGCAACCCGTCGACCAGCGGCAGTGGATCGGGGACGCTCAAGAGCGCCCAGGCCTCGGCAACGGGCTCGTCAATAGGAAGCACACGATCTCCAAGGCGGGTCCGCATCTGCGAGAACCACTTGTCAAAGCGATCGGCCTGATCGGGATCGTTGCGGCGCTTCAGTTCGATACCACGCCGAATTTCGGCGAGGACAACGACGCTCGTGCCGATTTCCTTGACAGGCGTTTGGGCGACCCATTTGGCGACGTTCGGGTGCGCCCGCTCTCGCTTGCGGATCTCGGAAATGACGTTTGTATCGAGGAGGAACTTCAAAGCTCGACCTCACGCCAGCCCTTCTGGCGCGGTTGATCGAAGATGCCAGCAAATGCATCGTCCGGAAGATCAGATCCGAAAACGTCGAAAGCAGTTTTCACTTCGGGATCAATCAGCGCCTGCTCCAAGGTGGATCGAAGCATTCTCGCCCGCTCGGGCTCGCCGCGAAGTGTTTCTGCCAGAGCGCGTATGAGGCCGGTATCCGCTTTGGCGGCTTGAACCTCGACGCGGACAAGGCCGCGAGCAACCGCCCGGCGCCGATGCGTCGTCGAAGCCTTCCTCTGGGACGTGGTCGCCATGGTCACTCCTCCAAGTCCGAGTTTGTCCCGGTTATATCACCGGTAGTTGTTAACGCTATCTGAATCCTGTGCTCGGATGTCGCACCGAAAGTTGAATGCGTATCGCGAAGACAGCCGCCTGTTCCCCAACCGCCTATGCTTTTCCATCGCTTAGCGAAGCGCCGTTTCATCTATCCAGACTGCGCGCCTCGATGGCGATGATCGCCAGATCGCGATAGCGCGCCATCGCCTTTGGGCTCGTTGAAACCGGATTGATCTCGATGGCCTTAAGGCCTTCGATATCGCCCGCCTCGGCGAGCGCGACCAGCTTGGCGAGCTTCGCCCGAAACCGCGCATGCGTCGGCTTCGAGAAATCCGGCGCTGCCGGAAGCGCGCCCGATTGCGCCTGCTCGATAATCGCCTTGCGCTTGCCGGCTTTCGGGCCACTCTGCCAGGAAGCGGCATTCGCTTGTGCAATCGGATGTTCGGCCAGCGTTGGATCGGCGATGCTGATCTCGGGCTCGCGCTTGTCGATGGCTCGCCATCCGAACCGGCCATCGGGCGTCCTGAACACGTCGAACTCGCCGGGCTTCAGCCCGGCGCGCTGCGCACCGCGCTGGGCATTGAACTTCCTGTCGTAGGTCATTGCTTCCGTGGTCATGGCCGTGCTCCTTCTGTTTGGGGTTCAGTTCGAGGTGACAAGCGCCGAGCGACCTTCGGCGGTGACGCCGTAGATCAGCGGCAGGCGCTTGCCGAACGGGCTCGGGTTCTCGGCGACGAGGCGCATCGCCTCGATCCGCGCATCTTCAAGGGTCGGCGCGCTCGCCCGGGCGAAACGCCCGGTTCCAAGGAACAGGGCGACATCGAAGCGAACGGCCTGGGCAAGGACCGCCGCGTTGGCGGCGTCGGCGGGATGAACTTTGCGGCGGCTTTTCATGAGCGATCTCCGTAGGTTACGGGACCGCAGACAGCCTCGACGCCGATTTCAGAGCAATGCTTATGTCTATGAAAACGCTGAGATATTTTGCACGGCTGATCTGGGGAAACCTAGCCAGATCCTGCCCGCTCGCCCAATTATACCCAAAAGCGGGAATTGGGTATAATGGCCCCCCAAGGTCGCTTGACTCCAATAAACACAAAGAGCCGAAGCATTTCGTTTTGCCCGCCGAAGTCAGTCTTCGCCGAAAAAGTCTTCATCGAGGCGCTTGAACTCCAGAATTCTGCTTGATCGAACGCCTACTGAATGCTCGATCATGAGCTCGGTGAGGCGCTTGCCATCAATCAGGATGATCCGTTGTGGAATTCGTGCGGCAAACTCAATGGCCTGAGACGAGAACGTCGAAGTCGTGACGAAGACGCCCTTCATCGCTCCAAGGCCAACCAGACTACCCGTGAACGCCTGAACCTCCGGGCGTCCGACCGAGGTGCCGGTAGCGTATCGTTTCGCCTGCACGTAAACGCGATCAAGCCCAAGAACATCTTCGTTGATCACGCCATCTACACCGCCGTCGCCAGAGCGCCCCAATTGCTCAGAGGCGTTCTTGTGCGACCCGCCGTAACCCATCGCTACCAGCAAATCCACGATCACGCGTTCGAAGAAGCCTGGGCTATTCTGGAGAATTCGTTCCAGCAGATCAGCCCGAAGAGCTGCTTTGGCGGCGTTGTATGCCGCCTCGACGACCTCTTCTGGCGTTGAGGCCGAGGGGACAGCGGGAATGGCGGCGCCCGCTTCTTCAGATTGGTCGTTCCTGTAAAACTCGCGGAATGCAGGCATTGTCAGGAGGAACTGCGTATCGATCTTCACGGGCGGCTTTATAAGGAGCTGTTTGCCGGCCTGGCTGATCGCAAAGCGCCCGCGCCTGGGACTTTCCAGAAATCCGGCCTTGGTAAGATAGAATTTGGCCCAGTGGATGCGGTTATGAAGAATGCGCTGCTTCCCGCTTGGCAACATTTCCTCGCGTTCCGCGTCGCTCAGACCAAATCGAGCGGCTACTTCCGCCTCGGCAAGCGGAACCGATGTCTCACCCTTGGCGGCGATCTCCAAGACCGGCAACATCAGCGACTGATAGTCAGGAATTGGCATCGGCAGCCTCATCGCTTGGCACTGGCCCGGGCGCTGGTAGGCGGAGTTTCCGATATGCTTCTGACGAGAGCCAACCAGTCACGACCTTCTGGAACGACTTATCGTTCATGAACCGCGCGAAAATCTCCTCGTTCTGGTCCATGCGTTCGACAAACAGCGCCTCAAGCAGGTTCTTGAATACGAGTTCGAACTTGTCGCCGGGATTGACGGCCGCGGCCTGCTTCAACGCTGCATCGGAGATTGCCGCTTCCACGATCTGGTCGAAGAACAGCTGGTCGGCCTGATTGAAGTCGGTGCCGAACCGGTCGTTGACGACATCAATGAGCCGCGAAAGCGGCACGGCTCCCTCGTGCAGCACACCAGTTCCGACCTCGGATGGGCCGTCCAGCCGATTGGCCTGGCCATCGCTCAGGCTGATCGAGCCTTCACTGATCTTCTGCAGGCGGTAGTATTCGAGCCGCACCTCGTCATCGAATTGGTAGGACGGCCCGGCGCCACGCTTTGGCAGCTTGGTCGCGAGGTGGCGCAGAAAAACATAGAGGCGTTCGAGGTCCGTGTCCTGATAGGGAATGATCTGGCTGAGGAATCCGTAGAGACTGCAAAAGGCCATCAACTTGCCGCGCCACAGCTCGGCCTCGTCTGGCTTCTCCTGCTGAAGCTCTTTGAAACGGGCCACACACGGATCAAGCGCGGCGTTCATCAACTGATGATCGTTTGGGCTCTGGCGCTGGCGCGGCTTGAAATAAACTGCGCTGAAACGTTCAACGTCCGCGACGACATAGATGCCGTCGGCGTCGAGTTCGCTCTTGATCTCATACATTCGGGCGGGGTCGACATCCTCACCAACCTCTGCGCCTTCGAAATAGGTCTTGAACGCTTCGCGGATTTCGTCGCGCTCATTGACGAAATCGAGCACGAAGGTGTCCTCTTTCAACGGATGGATGCGGTTCAGGCGGGATAGGGTTTGCACCGCCTGGATGCCGGCAAGCCGCCGGTCGACATACATCGTGTGGAGAAGCGGCTGGTCGAACCCCGTCTGGTATTTCTCGGCGACGAGCAGCACCTGATATTCCTGGGTGGCGAAGACCTCCGGCAGTTCCTTCTCACGGACGCCGAGATTCATGCCCTCCTCGGTGTAGGTGACATCCTTCAGCTTGTCGTCCGTGACGACTCCGGAGAAGGCCACCAGCGATTTGATGGCATAGCCCTTTTCATTGATGTAGCGGTCGAAGCTCTGCTTGTAGCGCACCGCTTCGAGGCGGGAACCCGTCACAACCATAGCTTTGGCCCGGCCGCCGATCTTGTGCTGGGTCGCGGCGTGGAAATGCTCGATCATTACCTCGGTTTTCTGAGCGATGTTGTGCGGATGGAGCTTGAGGAACCGCGCCAGCGCGCGTGCCGCCTTCTTCCGCTCGACGTTCGGATCGTCCTCGCTCGCCTTGAGGAGCCGGAAATAGGTGGCGTAGGTCGTGTAGTGCTTCAGCACATCGAGGATGAAACCTTCCTCGATGGCTTGCCGCATCGTGTAGCGATGCGCGGGCTTGTCGTCGCGTCCGAACACCTTGAAGGTCTTGTGCTTCGGCGTCGCGGTGAAGGCGAAGAAGCTCAAGTTCGCCTGCCGTCCGCGCTTCGCCATCGAGCGGTATAGTTCCTCGACATCCTCTTCGTCGTTCTCGGCCATGTATTTTGCGGCTTCCTCGCGAAGACCCTGGCCGCCGAGTACCTCCTTGAGATCGGTCGCCGTTTCGCCGCCCTGCGAGCTGTGGGCCTCGTCGATGATCACGGCGCAACGCCGTGACTTCAGCGTGCCACCATCGGCATCGCCGCGCTCTTCCGCCATCTTGGCGAGCTGGCGCGAGACGAAGGGGAACTTCTGCAAGGTGGTGATGATGATCGGCACGGCGCTTTCGAGCGCTTCGGCAAGCTGGCGCGAGCTTTCGTCGATCTTCTGCACCACGCCATGCTTGTGCTCGAACTGGTAGATCGTGTCCTGCAACTGCTTGTCCAGCACCACGCGATCAGTGATTACGATAACGCTGTCGAACACGCGCGCGTTCTTGTCGTCATGCAGCGACGCCAGCCGGTGAGTGAGCCAGCCGATGGTGTTGCTCTTGCCGCTGCCGGCCGAGTGCTCGATCAGATAGTTGTTGCCCACGCCCTCGCGCTGCGCCTGATCCAGCAGCGAGCGAACCGCTTCGAGCTGGTGATAGCGCGGAAAGATCATCGTCTCCTTTTTGACCTTACGGCCCTGATCGTCGCGCTTCTCCTCGATCTGCAGATGGATGAAACGTGCCAGCAGATCGAGCAGGCTGTCCCGCTGCAACACCTCTTCCCAGAGATAGGCCGTGCGGTAGCTGCGCCCCTTTGGATCGGGCGCATTGCCCGCGCCGCCGTTGTTGCCCTTGTTGAAGGGCAGGAAGTGCGTGGCCTGTCCCGCCAGGCGTGTGGTCATGAACACCGTATCGGTGTCGGCCGCGAAGTGGACCAGCATCCGCCGCTTGAACTCGAAGATCGGCTCGCGTGGGTCGCGGTCGTTGCGGTACTGCCGCAAGGCATGCTCGACCGTCTGCCCGGTCATCGGGTTCTTGAGTTCGACCGAGGCGACCGGAATCCCGTTGACGCTGAGTGCCACGTCCAGCGACTTTTCGGACGACTTCGAGAAATGCAGTTGCCGGGTGATGCCGACGCGGTTGGCCGCGTAGCGCGCCTCAAGCTCGGGGTTGAGCCCATGCGCCGCCTTGAAGAAGGCCACGCGCAAGGTCTTGCCGTAGCATTTGAAGCCGTGGCGCAAGGTGGAAAGCGAACCTTCCCGATCCATCCACTTGGTGAGATCGGTGAGGATTTGCGCGCCGGTCTTCTCCCCGTGCAGTGCTTCCAGCGCTTTCCACTCCTTGGGCTGGGTGGCGCGGATGAAGGCCACCACCGTCTCCGGAAAGATCGCCCGCTCGCGGTCGAAGCCCGCCGCAGGTTCCGGCACGGCGCCGTTGGCCAGCATCGTCGCTTCAATGACGGTCTCGAAAGCGCCTTCCGAATGCCGGGCGTGGTTCATGGCTAGACTTGGCCTCCGGGTCGCGGCTGGACATTCTCGGTCTGATCAAAGCAAGTAAATGCTGTGCCGACAAACGCTTCGCGAAATCTCCTTCTCATGTCTGCGTCGTGGGAGAACTGTACCCAATAGATTGAGAACATTCCCTTACCCTTCGCGACTTCCACGATAAGCTCGCGCGTTTCAGGAGTGTCCTGTTGGGCGAGAATTTCTTTGCAACGTTCGGCCTTCTGCCAAGCCTCCTTTCGCTTAAGCCAACGCTTGTCTGATTCAGTTGGACGCCGACCTGGCGTCGGGTTTCCCGGGTCCTTGTCCAGGCCTGTGAGCTGGATCAGCGCTTCGGCTTTCGCTCGAATGGCTGGCGGCAAAGTCGCGCTCGACTTAACCAGCCCTCCCGGACCGTATTCGAAGGCGCGAAGGGTGTTGTCGAGATCCGGCCAAAGAAAGTTCGGAATGGCAACCGGCTGAGCCCCCTTGCTTGAATTGCAATGTACGCAACCCAACAAGAAATTGGTCCACGTGTTTCGCAGAGCTGTTTGCAAGTCCTTCGGCTGCACATGCTCCACCGCCAAATTTGTTTCGATCTGCCGTTCGCAATAGCTGCAGTAGTCGCCGAGCCGCGCTTGCAGATCTGGGCCGGCATCCTGATAATTTGTGTAGACCTTTGGCGCGGCCCCTCGCTCAACTGGCCGCATTTCCACCCCCCTCGTCGTCGGAATCGCGCCGCGCAATACCCAGTGAGCCGAGAACAACCTCGTCGTCACCCTCTGCTTGGATTGCTGCACGCTCCAACTTGAGAAGCGCCTGGAAGGCAGGATCATCGCTGAACGGAACCGCCAGCTCATTCAGCCGAGATTCCGCCGTGGCAAGGAGCGTACGATTGGGCGATGGCTGGCGTACGAGTGTAAAGTACTCTTCTGCGGCCTTCATCATCTGCTGATAGCGCTGGCTCTTCTGTGGAATATCGATGCCCATCACGTTCTCGGAGATGTCCTCGATGCTTTTGTCCGAGTATTCGGCGAACTCGTCGGGATCGAGATTGATCAACTCGCCTGGCTTCATCGACTGGATGATGAAGGGCGAATGCGTGGTGACGATGAATTGCACATTCGGGAAGGTGGCAAGCAGCTTGTCGCGAACCTCTCGTTGCCATTTCGGGTGCAGGTGCAATTCGAGTTCATCGATCAGAGCGATGCCTGCTCCATGCAGCGGATTGGACAATTCCGGGTTCGCCAGCGCGAGGCGGCGGCCAAGATCGCAGATCAAAGCCAGAAACGATCGCTCGCCGTCGGAAAGCTGGGAGAGGTCGAAGCTCTGGCCGCCCTTGTCGACCAGCAGCCGAAGAGGCTTGTATTCAACGCGCAGATTCCGAAATCCGCCAAGAAACGTGGTCAGCGCTTCTGAAATCGCCCCAGTGGCGGTGTCTCCCAGATAGTTGGGGTTCGTGCGCGTCTCGTCCTCATGCATTACAACCGCGCTTCGATAGCGTGCCATAAAGTCGCGGAAATTCACGGTTCGATTGAACAGCGCGCCAGCATAGGCCGCCGCCTGGCCGCGGGGCACTTCCGCAGGCAGCTTCTTCGGGAGCCGGTACCCGGCGCGATCTGTCGTGAAATAGACGACGAGGGGCGCGGCATCATCGCCCCTGGTCGGGTCGACATAGACGTTGCGAGCGGCCTTCTTCACGGCGGGCGTGAGCTTCGTGACCTTTGGCGCTTTTGCGCCTTCTTCCAGCGTCACGCCGAATTCGATCGGGATGTCTTCGCAGTTGATCTTCATTGAAAGCGACAAAGGGCCATGCCCGTCGTGCAGGTCGAGAGGGCCGAGCGATCGGTAGCCGCTGCGGGCCGGCGAGATGTGCGGCAGGATGCGCGAGGCGAGTAGCGCCAACCCGTCGAGCAGCGAAGTCTTGCCACGTCCATTGACCCCGGCGATGGCGGTGAAGCCGGGTGAAAACTTGAATGGCTCGGGTTCGGCGAAAGCCCGATAGTTGCGGATCGTCAGCTCGCGTATCCGCATGGCTATGCCGCCTCCGGGATGTCGATCTGGCCGGTGACGGCGGCGGCGATCAGTGCGCCGCGACGCTCCTTCAAGAGCGTGATGGAATGCTCGGTAGCGTCGCGCAGGCGGTCGATCTTGGCAGTTTCTGTAGCGATGTGGCGGACGATCTCGTGTTGTTCGGCGAGTGGCGGCACTGGAACCTCGAAACGGCCGAGCGCTTCGGTTTCGAGCTTCTTGGTGCCATGCGCCGAAGAATCGGCGAGGGAAACCAGATAATCCTTGGCTCCCTTCAACACGTCCACAAGGAATGCAGGAGCGATCTTCTCGGCGCAACGCAGGGCCTTCATGTCCTGATTGATCGTGACCGGAACCGTGTTGATGGCAGTTGGAAAGCTGTGCGCGAGGATCATGCCGCGCACGACGATGAGGATGGCGTCCGGCTCGATCATCTTGAGCGCACTATTGTCGAGAGCGGCCTCGGAGACATGGTCTTCGGCGTCGTCGATGAAGTCCCGCTTCATGTCCTTGGGCGATACCCATGGAATGTCGCCGCTCCAATAATCGAGGTTTCGTGTATCGGGCGTCGCGCCGCCGCTGAGAGAAACGAGAAAGCGCAGCGGGATTGCCTCCCAATGCGCGGGGATATCGCCCAGCCAGTCGATGCCGGAGGGGCGCAAGGGGGCGGCGGGGTTGAGGCCGCGCATGACCGCCTCGGCGACAATCGCGCGCCGCTTCTCGGCCAGCAGATCGAGCAGAAGCTGCTTGGCGGCGATCAGGGCGTCGATATCGGCGGTTTCGCGGTCGAGGAAGCTTGATATCTGTTTCTGCATTGAAATGGGAATGCATGGGGCGTGAACAGCCTTAATCTCATCCGAGCTTAGCTCCATGAATGTTGAGCCACGACCCAGAACCTGCAGGTACCCCGTTTGGACGGTGAGCCAATAGTAGAAGAAGGCATTATCTGCATCAGGTGTTGGCTCCAAAAGAAAGCACCCCTGATTGCAACAAAGTTCTACCTCTGAAATCCTCAGTTGCCCAATCGGTGCACGTTTCGTCAGCACGATAGTGCCGGGAGGCGCCATCTTGGCACTGCAGTTTTCAAAGCCCTCTCTCGTTATTTTCCGACGCGTTGAGGATATTGTTTTTGCGCCGCCGCTTACATCCTCGGGCGTCGCCCAATTGATGTCGCCGTCCCAGAAGGCCGAATTGCCGCTCTCTGGTGTCGCGCCACTTGTGACCGAGAACAGGAATCGAAGCTGTTTGTGCGGAAAGGCGCTCATTCTGTCACCTCCCGCAGGAGCCGGAGGATTTCGTCTTCCGCCTTTTTCAGGTCCGCATCGATCTCGGCCAGTTTGCGCGGCGGCGTGAACTTGTAGAAATGGCGGTTGAAGTTGATCTCATAGCCGACCTTGTCCTTGGTGCGGTCCATCCAGGCATCCGGCACGTGGGGCAGCACCTCGCGCCTATAATAGGCGTCGATATCCTCCTTCAGCGGTACGTTCTCGAAATCGCGCAGGTCGGCATCGGCCTCGAAGCCTGAGCCCTTCTTCACAGCCGCGCCCTTCGCATCCTTCATGGTGAAGACCGTGCGGAACAGCTTTTCCTCCGGAACCTTCCAGCGCAAGCCCGCCTTTTTCAGGAGCTTTTCGATGCTGGCCCAGACCTTGTTCCAATCGAGATGCGGGTCGCGGCCAAGCGCCTTGTCGATGGCCTGGATATCGTCCAGCAGATGCGGCGCGGCATCGAGGAAGCGCGCCTTGTCCTCCACGCTCATCTGGTAGCGCAACCTCAGGGGCCGCTCGATGGTGACGCGGGTGTAGCCGAAGTCCTCGTTGTCGAAGAGCTTGGACTTTTCGTTCGTCTCGAAGCGGCCATAGAGCCGGACGATATCCGCGATCTGGTCGGGTTCGTCCTTCCGCTTTTCTCCTTCAGGCGCTTTGCCTTCACCAATCTTGCGGCGCTTGTCGCCTTGGCTCCGATCCATGGGAATCCACGTCTCGCGCGCATCGACGAGCTGGATTTTGCCCTTGCGCTCCTTCGCCTTCCGGTTGGTGACGATCCAGATATAGGTGCCGATGCCGGTGTTGTAGAACATCTGCTCCGGCAGGGCGACGATGGCTTCGAGCATGTCGCGCTCGATGATCCAGCGGCGGATTTCGCTCTCGCCGCCGCCCGCGCCGCCGGTGAAGAGCGGTGAGCCCGAAAACACGATGGCCGCGCGCGAGCCGTATTTCTGCGCCTTTGGGTCAACATCCTCGAACTTCGAGATCATGTGCTGAAGGAAAAGCAGCGAGCCATCATTGACGCGCGGCAGGCCGGCGCCGAAGCGGCCCTTGAAGCCCAACTTCTCGCTCTCGCGCTGGATTTCCTTCTGCTGCTTCTTCCAGTCGACGCCAAAGGGCGGGTTCGCGATGAAGTAATCGAACTGCTTTCCCTCAAACCGGTCCTCGGTGAAGGTATCGCCGAACCGGATGTTCTCGCCACCGCCATTGTGATCGACCTGCTTCATGAGCATGTCGGAGGCGGCGGTGGCGAAGGCGCGCTTGTTGTAGTCCTGGCCATAGACATAAAGCTTCGCCGACGCATTGTGCCGGCGCATGTAGGATTGCGCCTCGGCCAGCATGCCGCCCGTGCCGCAGGCCGGATCGAGCATGGTGCGCACGGTGCCGGGCTGGCGCAGGAGATCGCCATCCTCGATGAACAGCAGGTCCACCATGAGGTGGATGACTTCCCGCGGAGTGAAGTGATCGCCGGCCGTCTCATTCGCCAGTTCGTTGAAGCGGCGGATCAGGTTCTCGAAGACAAGGCCCATCTGCGCGTTCGGCACCAGACGCGGGTGAAGATCGACATCGCAGAATTTGGAGACCACCAAATACAGAATGTTCGCTTCGTTCATTCGGCTAATTTCGGTCTCAAAGTCAAAATATTCAAATATTGTTCGAATATTTTTGGAGAAACCAGCCATATAACTGCTTAAATGAGCCGCAATATTAGAGGAGTCCGCCTTCAACTTGACGAAATCCATTTCTGAACGGTTGTGGAAACGATGTCCGGCGACGATGTTTAGGCGCTTCTCTAAAGCATCATCGACTGGCTTGCCGATGTCGCGCTTCTTGAACTCCGCAACTACTTTGGCTTTCGTATCTGCCAGCACGCAATCGAAGCGGCGCAGGACTACAAGTGGCAGCATCACGCGTTCATACTGCGGCGGTCGATAAGGCCCGCGCAGCAAGTCGGCGATATCGTAAATGAAATTCGCAAGGTCGGAATGGCTGGCCATGTTACGCCGCCTTCCGGGTTCTGATTGCCGCTGGTTTGGTCATCGTCATCACTTCTGCGCCCCTTTGCCCTTTGCGGGCGTTGCCGCGGAGCGTTGCTTCTCGATCTTGGCCGATAGGCGCTCGTACTCTTCGACTGCCATGACGATCACGACGGACCGGCCATACTTCTCGATGGCGACCGGTTCGGCCCGCGCCAGATCGATCAGCCTCCCGAAGCCGTTCTTGGCGTCGCGCGCCGACATGCGTTGCATGAGTCGCCCCTTCCAGGTTGGAGCTACTTTAGCCATAATCCGACCATTGGGAAGAGCAGAGCGGCGTCGGCGGTGGGCTGGCTTGCTGTTGGGCGGGTCGAATATTGGCTGTTGCGCGCAAAGAATAGACGAAACCGATGTTCGAGTAGAGATCGGATTGTATTTCGAGTGCTTTGGGCTGAAGAATGCCTGCAAGGGATGGGCAAGGATGGCGATACGGCTGGTCGATAAGGGATGGGCGCGCGAGGTGGCCGATGCGGCTTCAGGGCGCGCTGCGTCATGACGATCCGGCTTTCTGACATCTGGCCGATCGCCGCGCCCGAAAGCTACAAGCTCCATTTTGCCCGCTGGAACGGCGAGAACCAGCCGCTGGAAGTCTGGGCGCGGGACAAACGCGAATGGCAGGGCTGGCAGGAGTACCGGCCGGCACGGGACGACTTCAACCGGCCGCTGATTTTCTCGCTGATCCAGTTCTATCACGAGCCCGACATGTGGCTGTTCGGCGGGGTCTTCCGCGTGTTGCAACGCCATCAGGACCGTTACGAGGTCGAGAGTGCGGAAGAAGGCGCGAACTTTCTGGGACGGCTGAAATTGCGCTCATCCTATCGCGAGCGGGCCACGCGGGTGAAGTTCGAGAACCACTATTCCAACCTCGAAGTGCAGGAGATCCTGCGCGAGCCCTATTCCGGGCGAGCCTTTCCGGGCTTCGAAGACATCGACCTTTCATTCGAGGAGTTGGAAACGCTTGTGCGCAACAGCCGCCCGGATTGGCAGGCCGCGCTTTCGAGCATCAAGGGTGTCTATCTGATCTCTGATGTCTCGACCGGTAAGCGCTACATCGGATCAGCCTATGGCGATCAGGGCATCTGGTCGCGCTGGTGTGCCTATGTCGTCAGCGGCCATGGCGGCAATGTTGAACTGCGTGCGCTTGTGAGCGATCCGACGCTGGAATACTGCCGCAAGGCGTTTCGTTTCGCATTGCTGGAATCGCGCCCCGCGCCGACGCCTGATGAAGTGGTTCTGGCGCGCGAGGCGTTCTGGAAGCGGATACTTTTGACCCGCGGCATTGATGGATTGAACAGAAACTGAGGATTGCCCGATGCTGACCAGCCGATATGACGAGGCCTTTCGATATGCCCACGATCTACACCGCGGCCAGACACGAAAGGGCACGCCAATCCCTTATGTCGCCCACCTGATCAGCGTTTCGGCGATCGTGATCGAACATGGCGGGAGCGAGGATCAGGCCATCGGTGCGCTTCTGCACGACGCCGCCGAGGACCAGGGCGGACAGAAGACGCTTGACGAAATCAGGCTGCGCTTCGGCAATGCCGTCGCCGAGATCGTCCACGATTGCACGGACGCCTGGGAGGAGCCCAAGCCCGAATGGCGACCGCGCAAGGAAGCTTACCTCGCCACGTTGCCGAAGAAATCGTCGCGATCATTGCTCGTTTCGCTCGCCGACAAGACCCATAATGCCGAAGCGATCCTGTTCGACTACCGCGCCCTTGGCGATCCGCTCTGGCAACGCTTCACCGGCGGCGCGGATGGAACGCGCTGGTACTATGCAGCCTTGGCGGATGTTTTTGCACAGGCACTGCCGGGTCGCCTGCAGGATCGAATGGCGCGAGCGGTGAAGGGGTTTGCAGGATGAGCGCTACCAAAGATTCTGATGAGGTCATCAGGTTCATGGCGCTGTTCCAAAAGCT
Organism: Zymomonas sp.; assembly: GCA_027489105.1. The sequence continues at coordinate 21,583 of JAIYAJ010000080.1, forward strand.
CCGGGAAATCGTCGGAGATGATCCAACGGACTTGGAAAAGCGCGCCGCTGATGACGAAATACTGAACCGGCTGTGCAGCGATTTGGGGTTCGTCGCTCTATTCCTGTCGATGAATGAAAAGAGGCAGCGCAGGCTATTCTCGGCACCAGTCGACCCGAAGTTCATCGAGGCTTGGCGCACCTACGAGGAAAAGTACGATTCCCACATATCCGGTATATTGCTGTCCGGCATAGACCTCGGTCTTGGCGAAGAACCCCGCGAGAAGAAGTCGCGCACCGATATACTTTGGGAAAACGCCGACGATGAAGGGAAGGAACAAGCATCAGCTCTGGAAAGAGCGATCGAATTTGCATTTGAGCAGGCCACTGATGACTGGCGCGATTTTGGGGAAGGTTTCAGGGAGAGCATTGAGGAGGGAAATTCCGCCTGGGAGCGGCTAAAGAAGGAGACGGGTTTCGACCTCCGCAGTGTGTTCAGAAGACGCGAGTTAGTCCCTTTCGTACTAATTCCGCGGCACGTTTCGCAACATCATGGAGACCAAGAAAAGCTCTCTCTTCTCACCCATCTTCAGGAGGCGCACGATGCCTTTGTATTCGGCGTTTATTTTGCGGCATTGGCATTGATGCGCTCGGTTCTCGAAACAACTTTGAAGACGCACTATAACGCGCCGGGAAAGGATTTGAAGGAGAGGATCGACAATTGCGATGGGTTACCACATCGCTGTTCAAAATTGGCCCTTCATCGAATACGAAATCTTGCAAACGACGTTCTTCATTTCGAACGAGATCGAATTCGTCTTCCTGGTAGCTTTGAAAAGGAAATTTTTCGACTGCTAAACGTCTTGCGCGCGCTTATCGAAGCTGCGCCTCCTTCTCGGCTCAAATAACTAGATGCCCGCCTTCTCCCGCTTCATCGGCATCGACTATTCGGGCGCGGAGACACCCACGGCCAGCCTGAAGGGCTTGCGCGTCTATATGGACTTCGGTGATGCGCCGCCGGCAGAGGTGCCGCCACCTCCATCAGCCAAGAAGTATTGGACCAGGCGCGGGATCGCGGAATGGCTGGTGCAACGGCTCTCTGAGGACGTGCCGACGCTGGTGGGCATCGACCACGGCTTCTCTTTCCCGCTGCGCTACTTTGAGGTTCACGGGCTGTTGCCGGATTGGCCGAGGTTCCTCGATGATTTTCAGCGGCATTGGCCGACCGATGAGGATCACGTCTATGTCGATTTCGTCCGGGATGGCGTTGCCGGCAACGGCGCGAAGCGCACAGGCAATGCGCGCTGGCGGCGCCTGACGGAAGAATGTGCCGGTTCGGCGAAGTCGGTCTTTCACTTCGATGTTCAAGGGCAGGTTGCGAAATCGACCCATGCCGGCATTCCGTCGCTGCGCTTCATCCGGCAGCGCCTCGGCAAGCGCGTGCATTTCTGGCCGTTCGATGGATGGGCCATTCCGGCTGGGCGGTCAGCCATTGCGGAGGTTTACCCGGCTCTGTGGTCGCGCGGCTTCGCCAGTGAGGGACGCACCGGCGATCAGCACGACGCTTTCAGCATCGCCGCCTGGCTTTCCCGCGCCGATCGTGACGGCAGCCTTTCTGCGTTCCTGAACCCCGAATTGAGCCCTGCGGAACGCACCGTGGCGCGGGTGGAAGGATGGATTCTGGGCGTGCCAGGCCGCTCCCGGTTTGGCGGAAAATCGGGGAAGTCGAGCGAAGAGACTGATTGCGATCCGAGTGTGTTTAGATTACACTAAACGACATGAAGAAATCATCGAAATCCTCACCTTCCGCCACTCCTTCGCGCCGCGAGGCAGTGATCTATGCCCGCGTCTCCTCCAAGGAGCAGGAGAAGGGAGGGCTATTCGATCCCGGCGCAGTTGAAGCTCCTCAAGGACTACGCCGTCACCAACGGCTTGTCGGTCGCGCAGGAGTATGTGGACGTTGAAACCGCCAAGCAGACCGGGCGAGCCGCCTTCGGCGAGATGGTCGCATTCCTGCGCAAATCGCCGTCCGTGCGGGTGCTGCTGGTCGAGAAGACCGACCGGCTCTATCGAAACTTGAAGGACTGGGTGACGGTCGACGAACTCGATGTCGAAATGCACTTCCCGAAGGAAGGGGTGGTGCTGTCCCGCGAGTCGCGATCCTCGGAAAAGTTCATGCACGGCATCAAGGTGCTGATGGCGAAGAACTACATCGACAACCTGTCCGAGGAGTCGCGCAAGGGCATGAACGAGAAGGCCGAGCAAGGCATCTGGCCCACCAAGACGCCGCTCGGCTACAAGAACGTCACCGCGCCCGACGGCAAGAAAATCATCGCCGTCAATCCGGCGCTGGCGCCCGCGGTCAAGCACCTGTTCGAATGGTACGCGCGCGGCGACGTCTCCCTGCATGAGGTGACGAAGCGCGCCCATGCCGAAGGACTGCTCTATGCCAAGAGCGGCGCGAAGGTCACGACCAGCACGGTGCACACCATGCTGCGCACGCGCCTCTATACTGGCTGGTTCGAATGGAACGGCAAGCTGATCCAGGGCAAGCACGAGGCGCTGGTATCGACCGAGCTATGGGAGCGCGTTCAAGCTGTCATGGATGGGCGTTTCGCCAAGAAGCTCCGGCAAGGGCATCGCGACTTCGCCTTCTCGGGGCTGATAACCTGCGGCGCCTGTGGCTGCGCGATCGTGGCGGAGATCAAGAAGGAACGCTACGTCTACTATCACTGCACGGGCTGGGCCGATAAGTGCCAGGGCACGCCCTCGGTTTGCCGTCGGAAGCATATGCGCGAAGAGGCGCTCGAGGCGCAGTTCACCGAATTGCTCGGGCGGCTTCGTTTCGATGACGACGTGCTCGAATGGATGCGTGATGCGCTGCATGCCAGCCACGCTGATGAGCGCCGGGAACACGAAGAGGCGATCAAGCGCCAGCAGGCTGAACACAAGCGGCTGCAGGAACGCATCAACGCCATGTATGTCGACAAGCTCGACGGCTTGGTCGACACGGCCTTCTTCAACAAGATGTCGAACCAGTGGCGCAACGAGCAACTGGCGTGTCTTGAGGCCATCGAACGGCATCAGAATGCCGAGAAATCCTACATGGAAGAGGGCATTCAGCTTCTGGAACTGGCGCGCAACGCCCAAAGGCTGTTCGCGAAGCAGGAACCGCGCGAAAAACGCCGCCTGCTGAGTTTTCTAGTATCGAACTGCCGTTGGAACGATGGCGAACTCACCACCACCTTCCGGCAACCCTTTGATATGCTTGCAGAAGCCGTCGCCACGCCCATCCCGGCGCGAACGCCTGAAAGCGTCATTCCGGCGAAAAATGGGATTTGGCTGGGGCGCCAGGATTCGAACCTGGGAATGGCGGTACCAAAAACCGCTGCCTTACCGCTTGGCGACGCCCCAATGCGATGGCCGAGTTAGCCGCGCCTTGCGGCGAATGCAACTGCAATCGCGGCCGGTGGCGAGGCCGATTTCCTGTTGCGCCATGCCGAAGGGCTGGATATACACCCGCATCCGCTCAAAACCCGTCAAAGCGGATCGCCTTCGGGCGGCGTCGGAGTGTGGCTCAGCCTGGTAGAGCACTACGTTCGGGACGTAGGGGTCGCAGGTTCAAATCCTGCCACTCCGACCATTTTCTCCCAATAACTCCAGTCAGTTGGCCTGACCCTATTCGTGGGGAAAGCGGCTTCCGTACAGCTTCGATCGGGCAAGCCGCACCTCAGGGGGCTTGCGCCTGTTCATATAGTTTGATATCAAACTAAATAGGTTGGTCGCGAACCAATGGAGAAGACAATGGTTAATCGTCGCAATCTCATTCTTGGGGTGGGTGGAATGCTCGCGCTGGTTGGCGCTGGCGCCGCCTGGCGTGTGACACGCGTTCCGCAGAAGGCTGATCAGCCTTGGGCACAAGCGGGCGGAGCTGAGCTCGATCCGCGGCTTGAGGCATTCCGTCACGCGATCCTAGCACCAAATCCGCATAACATGCAGCCTTGGCTCATCCGCCTTATCGGCACCGATCAGGCGGAGATCTCCTGCGATCTGGCGCGCCGGCTGCCGCATACTGATCCATTTGATCGGCAGATCGTCATTGGCTTTGGCTGCTTTATTGAGCTTGCGAGTATAGCTGCATCGCGTCGCGGCCTGACGATCAAGGTCGAGGCGTTTCCGGAAGGCGCGGGAGAAGAACGGCTGGATGCCCGCCCCGTTGCTCGCTTGCGCTTTGTCGCCGATCCGGGATTGGCCGCTGATCCGTTGGGCGGTTTTATCCGCGATCGCCGTTCGGCCAAGATTCCGTTCGATCTCACGCGTCCGGTGCCGCCCGAAAGCTTCACTGCGCTCGAAGCCGCAGGGTCAGATCTCATCCGCATCGATTACACAAGGGCAGACAGAGAGGCGAAGGCCCTGATCGTGATGGCCTCGGCCGCCTTGGAGTGTGAAATGCGCACACCTCATACGCTGCGCGAGAGCATTGATGTGCTGCGGGTTGGGGCAAGCGAGATCGACGCAAATCCGGATGGAATATCCCTGCGCGGTCCGTTGTTCGAGGCTCTGAGTTTTCTGGGCACTGACAAAGTGCGCGCGGACGCGATGGACGTCCAGTCCGAGACGACAACCCGCCAGATCGCGCGTTACCGGCAGATCTTCGCGCAGACGCCGAGTTTTGTTTGGCTGACGGGGCTCGGAAACAGCCGCACCCACCAGCTCGCGGCGGGCAGGAGCTATCTTCGGCTCAATCTTCTCACAACACACCTTGGGCTTGGTCTACACCCAATCAGTCAAGCCTTGCAGGAGTACCCGGAAATGGCACCTCATTTTGCCGAGGCGCGCCAGTTATGTAAAATCGAACCGGGTGAGACGCTTCAAATGCTTGCTCGCCTCGGCTACGCAGATTCAGTTGCGCCAACACCACGTTGGCCCTTGGAGGCAAAGCTGATCCGCGCATGAGCAATCCGGATGCCTTCTTCGCATTCTTTACCGAAATTGGCATCCTTGCGCAGTTGTCCCAGACGCAGTTCGAGCGCCTGATGCCAGCTGGAATGACTCTCGCGCAGTTCACGGTGCTCAATCATTGCGTACGCGTCTCGGATGGGAAATCTCCTGCCGCACTCGCACGCGCCTTTCAGGTGACGAAAGGGACGATGACTAGCACCCTGCACCGATTGGAGCAGAAAGGTCTGATCCTTATCCACTCCGATCCCCGGGACGGTCGTTCGAAAATCGTTCATATCACAGAGGCGGGCCGCGCGATGCGTGAGGCCTGCATTTCCGCGACAAGCCCCTGGGCTCAAGATCTGCTCCTGAAATGCGATCCAAGAGAGATCTCGGAGCTCATCCCGCGGCTCGCCGCTTTGCGCAAAATTCTTGACGCAGAGCGCGATTGAATTTCTTTGCCAGATAAGCAGGCAGTAAAACCAACATCGACAGAATGCTGCTTCAGGGCCATTGAATTGTATAGATCTTCTGATTTTCGTGTTGCGAACCTCTGTCTCGGAATGGCCCGAGTATTCAAGGGATAAAGTATAGCTGGTTTCGGTTATCTACCACACAGCACCGAACAACCGTAAATGGTCGCGAAGCTGCCTACCAGTCATGAAGAGAGTGAGATCGAGCGTCATGCATTTCACGGAGTGTGGAACGGGCAGTTTGGAAGATCACTGCCCTTCTCGAAAGTGAATCGTTCGCCCGTGGGGTCATCCTCGGCCGACGTCGGATGATCGAACAGGCGGCACAGATCGAAAAATGTTCGTCTGCGGCAGCCCGCTCGGTGAGAGCGTGGTCCTTCCATTTGTGGATGGATCAATGGGGAGTCATTGGCAGCGTGGCCGCATGCATGGTCAGTACAACCGTATGGCGCTCGTCGGGCATTTTGGAACACGAAGACAATTTGGCTCCATTGCAGCTAAAGTGTATCAGTCGGCAATATCGAATCCGACGAGTGCGTTTTCCGCACAGCTTCCGCACAGCATCAGCTGTCAAAAGCAGTAAAAAGGGTCAAGAACGGTTACGGGCGGTCAAACCAAGTATATGAAAAGTAACATTTTGTGGGAGATCGAATTGTTCGGGACGTAGGGGTCGCAGGTTCAAATCCTGCCACTCCGACCAATTTTTGCTTGCAACACGCCTGTTCAGTTTTGCCGCCGATGCGAGGCGGGCGGCAAACGGCCCGTGTTCGCCTCATCGAAGCTTTCGCCGTCAGCTCGGAACGGCATCGTGCCCGTTGTCGTCGAAGCGGCGGGCGGCGGCCACCAGCCAGTCCTTGAGGACGGCAAGGGACGGGCTGGGTTCGGCCGGAGCGCGGGCGATGTGGTAGGCGGCCGCGCTGCGGTGGCCGAGCGCGAGCGGGTTGACGAGCTCGCCCGAGGCCAGTTCGTCCCCGACGAAGCAGCGCGGCACCAGAGCGACGCCGAGGCCCATGGTCGCCGCGCGGATGACGACGGACAGGTAGCCGTAACGGATCGTGTGGGCCGGGACAGCGCCGCGCAGCCCGTGCGCTTCGGTGAATTCCGCCCAGAAGGCCGGCATCTGGAAATGCTGCAGCAGCGTCGTGCGGTGGATGTCGTCCGGGCTCGTGAAGCCGCCCATCCGGTCGATCAGGGCGGGCGCCATGACGAGCGCGATGTCGCGGCCGAAGAGATAGCTGGCGGGGACGCTGCCGTCGCCCGCCTCGCTTCCCACGGGCAGGTCAGGCTCGGGGGCGGGGCCGTGGATAATGTCGAGATCGGGCGCCTCGCTCTCGCGTTCGCTGACATAGTGGGTGAACTGGACGTCGATGCCGGGATGCAGCGCCGCGAAGGCTGGGAAGATCGGGATCAGCCACCGCTCCGCGACGATGGCCGGCATATGCAGCCTGAGCGGCTTCGGCTTGTCCGAGCGCTCGGCCAGCCGTCGGGCGCCGCGCGCCAGTTGCTCCAGCGCGGCCTCGGCATAGGGCAGGTAGATCGCGCCGGCCTCGGTCAGCCGGAGCCCCTGGGGTTGGCGGTCGAACAGCTTGACGCGAAGGCTCACCTCCAGCCCCTGAAGCTGCTTGGACACCGCGCTCTGGGTCAGGTTGACGATCGAGGCTGCCCTGGCGGTCGAACCGGCTTTCGCGATGGCGATGAAGGTGCGGAGCGACTGGATCGGCGGGGACGGCCAGGGGCTCTGCATGGGGTAGTCCTCCGGCGACTAGGCCATGCGAAATCGTTTCGTTTGCCGGCCTTCCCGTCAAGGTCCAGTCTTGTTTCAGCGGCGCCGGGAAAGGTGCTTCATCCGGCGGGGTTCATGAACCAGACGACCAGATTATGGGGCGGGCGTTTCCGCAAGGCTCCGGACGCCGCGCTGATGCGGCTCTCCAGCGCGGCCATCGAACATGCGCGGCTGATCCCGCAGGATATCGCCGGCTCGCGCGCCCACGCCTCGGCCCTGCTCGCCGCCGGCCTGCTGAGCGCCGGAGAGCACGACGCCCTGAACGCGGCGCTGGGTTCACTCGCAGAGGACGTCGAGCGCGGGCTGGTGGCACCATCCGCCTCTGACGAGGACATCCACAGCTTCGTGGAGCGTGTGCTGACCGAGCGGTTGGGCGAGGTGGCATCCAAGCTGCGCGCGGGGCGCTCGCGCAACGATCAGGCCGCCAACAACCTCAAGCTCTACCTCAGGGACGAGGCGGCCGCGCTCGTGCTCGAACTGGCCAGGCTGATGGACGCGCTCACCGATCAGGCGGAGCTTCACGCCGGCTCGATCTGCCCCGGATTCACGCATCTGCAGAGCGCGCAGCCCGTCACCTTCGGCCATTGGCTGATGGCGCATGGCCAGGCGCTGGCGCGCGATGCCGAGCGCTTTGCCGATTGGCGGGCGAGGGCTGGGCTTTCGCCGCTGGGAGCTGCCGCGCTCGTGGGCTCGGCGCTCGTGCTCGACACCGAAGGCAGCGCGCGGATGCTGGGCTATGACGGCGCCTTCGATAACTCCGTCGACGCGGTCGGCGCGCGCGACCATGTGGCCGAGTTCCTGTTCGTGGCCGCGATGACGGCGACGGACCTGTCGCGGCTCGCCGAGGAGGTGACGCTCTGGGCCTCGCGGCA
>JAIYAJ010000319.1 GCA_027489105.1 Zymomonas sp.
GGCCGCCCGGACGTGATGTTCGTGATCCAGCGCGTTCTGGAGACCGAGGGCAAGCTGACGCTGCTCGACCAGAACAGGGTGATCCGGCCCAATCCCTGGTTCCGTCTGTTCGCAACCGCGAACACGGTCGGGCTCGGCGACACCACCGGCCTCTATCATGGCACCCAGCAGATCAACCAGGGCCAGATGGACCGCTGGAACATCGTCGTGACGCTCAACTATCTGCCGGCTGCGACCGAGGCGCAGATCGTGCTCGCCAAGTCGGGCGAGTATGACAAGCCCGACGGCAAGAAGACCGTCGAGGACATGGTCAAGGTTGCCGACATGACCCGCCAGGGCTTCATGGCCGGCGATATCTCGACCGTGATGAGCCCGCGCACCGTGATCAGCTGGGCGCAGAACACGCTCATCTTCAACGATGTCGGCTTCGCTTTCCGCCTGTCCTTCCTCAACAAGTGCGACGAGAGCGAGCGACCGCTGGTCGCCGAATATTATCAGCGGGTGTTCGGTAAGGATCTGCCGGAGAGCGTCGTCGGCAAGGCATGACGGCCACGCTCGATCTCTCGCCGCTGCTGCCGCTCGAAGGCGGGTTCAACCTGCGCGACATGGGGGGCTATGCGACCGTCGACGGACGTACCGTCCGGCGCGGGCTGCTCTACCGTTCGGGGGTAATGTCCTATCTGAGCGAGGCCGACGAGCGCCATCTGGCGTCGCTCGGCATCGCGACGGTCTGCGACCTGCGGCGGCGTGGTGAGCGGAAACGCCACCCGTCGAGCTGGTGCGAGCGGGCGGGCGTTCATTACTGGTCGCGCGACTATGCCGAGAGCAGCGGCGTGCTCGGCGAGCTTCTGCGCGGTGCGCTGCCCAACGCGGCGGCGGTCCGCGCCAAGATGCTGCACCTCTATACCGAGCTGCTGGTCGATCATGCGCCCTCCTACCGCTTCCTGTTCGCGCGGCTGGCGGAGGGCCATGTGCCGCTGCTGTTCAACTGCTCGGCGGGCAAGGACCGCACCGGGGTCGCTGCGGCGCTGATCCTGTCGATGCTGGGCGTGCCGCGCGAGACGGTGTTCGACGATTATCTGCTGACCAACCGCTTTGCCGATTTCAGTCGGCTGTTCGACGCGTCGCGCGGCGGCTATGAGCAATATGGCTCGGTCGATCCGCAGGTGTTGCGTCCGCTGCTCGCGGCGGATGCCGACTATCTCGAGGCGATGTATGACAGCCTCGATCGCGATCATGGCGGCTTAGATGCCTATCTGGCCGCGATCGGCGTCGACGATCGGGCGCAGGGCATGATCCGGGAAGGGGTGCTGGACTGATGGCCGAACAATCGCCCATCGAGAGCTTTCGTCAGGTCCTGGGCGGTACCGCCCGCGCCATGGCGCATGAGCCGGAGATCGAGCTCAGCTTCACCGCCGAAACCCCGTCGGCCAGCTACAAGCAGATCCGTGTGCCGATGCCGTCGCGCAATCTGCCCGCCCAGGCGGTCGCCGAGGCGCGCGGCTTTGCCGACGGTTTCGCGCTGAAGATGCGCCACCACGACCAGGCGCTGCACGAGCGCATCGCGCCGGGAGAGCCGGTTGCGCGCGCGGTCCACGATGCGGTCGAACAGGCGCGGATCGAGGCGATCGGCTCGCGCGCCATGGCGGGCGTCCGCGACAATCTGAATCACGCCCTCGATGTTCGTCTGCGGTCAGACCCGCTGGTGCGTGCCCGCACGCGCGACGAGGTTCCTTTGTCGACCGCGATCGGGCTGATGGTGCGCGAGCGCCTGACCGGTCAGCCTGTGCCGGCCATGGCCCAGCCCGGACTGGGCCTGGTGCGCGAATGGATCGAGAGCAAGGCAGGCAAGGATCTCGACGCGCTCGAACTCGCCTTTGACGACCAGGCCGCCTTCGCGAAGCTCGTCAGTCGCCTGCTCGAGGATCTCGAGCTGATCGACGCAAGCGACGTTCCCGAGACCGATCCCGATCAGGGTGAGGACGACAGCCAGGACGAGCAGAGCGAGGGCGAGGAGCAGCAGGACGAAGGCGACGACTCGGGCGGGTCGAGCGACTCGCAGGTCGAGACCCGCAGCGAACAGTCGCAGGGCGGCGACGAGGAGGGCGAACAGCGTCAGATGGACGACGACGCGCCTACCGATATGGAGGGTGAGGTCGGCGACGACGGTGAGGAAGGGATGATGCCCGTCCGACCGAACCGCCCGCTGTCGGATCTGCCGCCGAGCTTCGACTATCACGCCTATACGACCCGCTTCGACGAAGAGATCGCCGCCACCGAATTGTGTGACGAGGAGGAGCTGACCCGCCTGCGCGCCTATCTCGACCAGCAGCTCGTTCATCTGCAGGGTGCGGTGACCAAGCTCGCCAACCGGCTCCAGCGGCGCCTGATGGCCCAGCAGAACCGCAGCTGGGACTTCGACCAGGAAGAGGGGCTGCTCGATGCAGCGCGCCTGGCCCGCGTCGTCGTCAACCCGACCCATTCGTTGAGCTACAAGATCGAACGCGACACCGATTTCCGCGACACGATCGTCACCCTGTTGATCGACAATTCGGGCTCGATGCGCGGGCGGCCGATCTCGATCGCCGCGATCTGCGCCGACATCCTCGCCCGCACGCTCGAGCGCTGCGCGGTCAAGACAGAGATCCTCGGCTTCACGACGCGCGCCTGGAAGGGCGGGCAGTCGCGCGAATCCTGGCTGGCGGCAGGACGCCCGCCGGCGCCGGGTCGTCTCAACGATCTGCGCCACATCGTCTACAAGAAGGCCGATGAGCCCTGGCGCCGCGCGCGCAAGTCGCTCGGCCTGATGATGCGCGAGGGGCTGCTCAAGGAAAATATCGACGGCGAGGCGCTGCAATGGGCGCATAACCGGATCA
>JAIYAJ010000312.1 GCA_027489105.1 Zymomonas sp.
CGATACGGCGCCGAACAGAAAAACGATGATGTTGCGTCGCATAACGTCCCCCTGCACCCGATGTCCCGCACCGTCACCGCTCGCGCAAGCGGGATTGGGTCCATTTTCGTGCTATCTCCCTCGACCCCTCTCCCAAGAAATGCGGCGTCTCCGAACTGACGCCATTCTCCAAGAAAAGCGCCATCGGGCGGTCAGAAGGACGCCATCAACCAGCGGCATAGGCTGAGCCATGTTCGCGCCCTGGATGACCTCGAAACGCAGCCGGATCGCCGCCGCGCTTCTCGGTTGCGGGCTGATCTTCGCGGGCGCACGGGGCGTCGCCGGCGACAAGGATGCATTCGATCCGCTGTCGCAGCCGGTCGCTGCGCCGCTCTCGATCATGACCTATAATGTCGAAGGCCTGCCCTGGCCCGCCCGAATCAATCGTCGCGCGTCGCTGCTGCATATGGCGAACCGCTTGCGCGCCCTGCGCGCCGCAGGCCGGCAGCCTCATGTCGTCCTGCTTCAGGAAGTCTTTTCGGACGACGCCCGCGCCATGGCCCGATCGGCAGGCTATGCCTTCATCGCCTTCGGCCCTTCCGCCGGCGCTCCGGGCGATACGCCACATGACATTGTGGATTCGGTGCACGCTCCCGATCGCCTGCGCGGAGAAGGTATCGGCAAGCTGCTCGACAGCGGGCTCGTCATCCTGTCCGACTATCCGATCGGACGCGTGCGCAGCATGACCTTCGGAGAGGCCTGCGCCGGTTTCGACTGCCTCGCGAACAAGGCGGCGATGGCGGCAGAGGTCGAGCTGCCGGGCGCCCAGGGGGCCGTCACCATCGTCAATCTCCACCTCAACGCGCGCAAGGCCTCCGGCGTGGCGATCGACCGGGCCAATGCGGTCTATCGCCGGCAGGCATCGGCGCTACAGCGCTTCCTGGCTGCGACCGATCGCGTCAAGCCGCTGGTGGTGGCGGGCGACTTCAACATCGGACGCAGCATGCTGCGCCGGGCAGCGATCACCAGCGCTCTGCCATCGCGCGGCCAGCGCGGGATCGCCGACGCCCTGTCCCGCTGTATCGCGACACCCGACATCTGCGGGGGCGCGAGCGCAGGGGATGCGGTCGCCACCCTTCGGCGCGGCAAGGACCGGCACTTTCTCTTCCCCGGCGAACATACCGCCTTGGCAGTGCGGGCGATCTCGGTCCCCTTCGGACACGACCGCGACGGCTCGATGCTCTCGGACCATATCGGCTATGTCGCCCACCTCGACCTGGTCCCGCGCACTTCCGGCACATAGCCACGACGTGTAGCTTCACGTGCGGCGGCGCCTGGGTCAGGCTTGCGACCATTGATGCGCGGTAGGAACTTTTTGGCGTTCCATAGGCAGCAAATAGTCCGTCTTTCCGATCGCCAGCCCCGCGTTGCGGATCAGTGCATAGGCCATTGGGTAATGTCAGATCGACCGCCGCACCCGCATCGGCCCATCCTGATCGATCAGCGCGCCCCCTCCGATGCCAGCCACCCGGCCAGCAGCAGCACCTCCAGCGGCCAGGCCGCCAGCGCGAGAAACAGGCCGAAGGGCAGGCGGCTCGACCGATCGACGCCACCGCGTCCGATCGCGAGCGCCAGCGCGACTGCCAAGCCGCCGAGTGCCGCCAGCAGCAGCAGCAACGGCAGCAGGCGCCAGCCGAGCCACAGGCCCAGCGCACCGAAGAGTTTCGCATCCCCTGCCCCCATGCCTTCGCGGCTGCGCAGGCGGCGGTAGAGGACGCGTATCGCCATGAAAGCGAGCCAGGCGGACAGGCCGCCGATCAGGCGATCGCCGACAGATGGCGGCAGGCCCATGGCAAGCGGCAGCAGCGCCGCGACCGCCAGCGCTGCGACCAGTCGATCGGGCAGCCAGAAATGTCGCAGGTCGAGCAACGCCAGCGCCAGCAGGAGCCAACCCATTACCGCCGCGCAGAGCGCTTCCGCCGGGGAGTTGGCGACGAGCGCCGATAGCAGGCCAACGATCAGCCCGCCCGCCTCGGCCAGCGGATGCACAGGCTCGATCCGGGCGCCGCAACAGGCCGCCCGGCCCCGGCGCAGCGCATAGCTGGCGAGCGGTACCAGATCGCGGGCGCGCAATTGGGCGCCGCAATGGTCGCACACGGACCGCCCAGCAGAGACCGACCGATCCTGTGGCCAGCGGATGACAAGCGCTCCGATGAAGCTGCCGAAGACCAGCCCCAGCACGGCGCCCAGCAGTGTCAGCATCGTCGCAGCATCCGATCTGTGGCTGTCATGGCCCCGTCACCTGCTCATGCAATAGGGGAGACAGATTCGATAGGGCCGAATTCGACAGGGGTGTCGTGATGCGTAATGTCGGTAGTTGCCAGTGCAGCCTGCTCGGCCGCTTCCTGATGTTCGCGACGCGGAACGCCCGCGCCGCGAACCTGGCTTCCGGTCAGAGGTTGAGCAACGCCGGATCGCCGCCCTGCGCGGTGATGTTCACCGACAGCGCTCGCTCGGTTGCATAACGCAGCAGCGCGTGCGGACCACCGGCCTTCGGTCCGGTGCCCGACAGGCCTTCGCCGCCGAAAGGCTGCACACCCACCACCGCGCCGATGATCGAGCGGTTCACATAGACATTGCCTGCAGGCACGAGTTCGCGGACCTCGGCGGCGAAGCGCTCGATCCGGCTGTGGATGCCCAGCGTCAGGCCATAGCCGCGCGAGGCGAGCCGGCCCGCGACCTTGGCGAGGTCGGCAGGATCGTAGCGGACGACGTGCAGGATCGGACCGAACACCTCGCGCTCCAGAAAGTCCGCGCTAGGAATTTCGGCCATCAGCGGCGCGAAGAAATCGCCGCCCGAGGGGGCCTCGCAGGTGTGAAGGATCGTCGCCTCGCGCGACAGGCGTTCGCGATGCGCCTCCAACGCCATCCGCGCATCGGCATCGATCACCGGGCCGACATCGGTCGAGGGCGATGACGGGTCGCCGATCACCAGCGCGTCCATCGCGCCCCGGATCGTGTCGATCAGTTCGTCCGCGCTGTCGTGCGGTACGAACAGCAGGCGCAGCGCCGAGCAGCGCTGGCCGGCCGAACCGAAGGCCGACAGGATGACGTCGTCGACCACCTGCTCCTTGAGGGCGGTGGTGTCGACGAACATGCCGTTGAGGCCGCCCGTCTCCGCGATGAAGGGGATGATCGGGCCGTTGCGCGCCGCCAGCTGGCGGTTGATCGCCCAGGCGGTCTCGGTCCCGCCGGTGAAGGCAACGCCGTCGATACCCCTGTGGTTGACGATCGCACCGCCCACCGTAGCGCCATCGCCCGGCAACAGCGCGAGCAGCGCGGGATCGAGGCCGGCCTTGTGGAACAGCCGCACCGCGCGCGCCGCCACCAGCGGCGTCTGCTCGGCGGGCTTGGCGAGCACCGCATTGCCGGCGGCCAGCGCCGCCGCGATCTGCCCGGTGAAAATGGCGAGCGGGAAATTCCATGGGCTGATGCAGGCGAAGACGCCGCGTCCGCCCAGTTCGAGCTGGTTGGTCTCGCCCACCGGCCCGGCCAGAATCGTCGGCGCGCCGAACTGGCGCTCGGCCAGCTCGGCATAATAGCGGCAGAAGTCGATCGCCTCGCGCACCTCGGCCACGCCATCGTTCAGCGTCTTGCCCGCTTCCAGCGACAGCAGCGCGATGAAGCCGTCCATCTCGGCCTCCATCGCATCGGCCATGGCGCGCAGGACCGGCGCGCGACCATTGCCCCCCAGGCGGTTCCAGCGCGGCTGCGCCCGGCGCGCCGCCTCGATCGCGCGGTCGACATCGGCCGGGGTGGCAGTCGAGACATAGCCGATCACCCGGCTGCGATCGGCCGGACTGGTCACCGGCTCGGATGCCGCCGCGACCAGCCGCCCCTCGACGATCGCGCCGGCAGTCTCGCGCTCGCCGGCGGTCAGTTGCATGGCGCGTTCGGCGATGTTGCGTGCTTCGACCAGCGAATAGTCACGCCCCAGCGGGTTGGCGCGGCCGGCGCCGTAGATGTCGGCCGGGACCGAAATGCGCGGGTGGCGATCGGGCTGCGCTGCGACGGCGGCGATCGGATCGGCGACGACCAGATCGGCGGGCACCTGCTCGTCGAGCAGCGCGTGGACGAAGCTGGTATTCGCACCATTCTCCAGCAGGCGGCGGACCAGATAGGGCAACAATTCCTCATGCCCGCCCACCGGTGCATAAGCGC
>JAIYAJ010000429.1 GCA_027489105.1 Zymomonas sp.
CTCCGCCCCTGCCGGTCGCGCCAGGGATCCGGGATCGCCACCTTGCGCGCAAACCTCGGGAAGGATTCGGGCACCGGGAAGCAGGTCGTCACCGCAGCCAGCGTTTCCGAATTGCCGTGATAGCTGAAGTCACTCACGATCACGCCGGTGCCGCCGCTGCGGTAGCGCGCCATCCGCAAAGCCAGCTCGTTCGCCTCGGTACCCGAACAGGTCAACACCGCGCTCGACAGGCTCGGAGCGAAGGTCGTCGTCAACCGCTCGGCATAGGCGACGACATTTTCATGAAGATAACGCGTGTGAATATTGAGCGTGGCCGCCTGCCGCGCGATCGCATCGACGACATGGGGGTGGCAATGGCCAACGTGCGGGACGTTGTTGTAAACATCGAGATAGTCGCGACCGTCGATGTCGGTCAGCCAGACCCCGCGTCCCTTCACGAGGTGAACCGGCCGTTCGTAGAAAAGTGGGGCGTTGCGGCCCAAGACGCGATAGCGGCGCTCGAGCAGCGCTTGTTCAGACGACATCGACGGTCCTTTCGAAGGTATTGACCGCGCGATGGCGGCGCAGAAGATGCGTGCCGGCGGCACAGCCGATCAGCAGGCCCAGGCCGATCAGCACGCGCGGATCGGCGCGAAAACAGGCGAGGAACAGGGTGATGGCGAGCGCCAGACACAGGCCCGCCAATCCGACGCCGCCCCAGGCACGAAACGGGCGAGCGAGGTCGGGGCGTGTCCGGCGCAGCCGGACGAACGCTGCCAGCAGGACGATGTAGGAAGCGCTGAGCGACAGCACGACCGCGAGCAGAATGCGGTCGGGTGGCACCGCCGAGGCGGCGAGCCCGATCGAGCCGACCAGGAGCAACGCCAGGTGCGGCGACCCGAACCTGTTGGTGCGGGCAAGCGGTGCGATCATGAAGCCGTCTCGGGCCAGTGCGAACAGCTGGCGCGATGCGGCGTAGATCAGCGAGAACAGCGTCGCGATCAGGCCCAGTATCCCGCTCAGTCCGACGCCGACGATCACCCAGTGCGGTACTCCCGCCGGCACCCCCGCCAGCGCGGCATAAAGCGGGTCGGCTGCGGCCCCGATCCGCTCGATGCCACCAGCCCCGGCGCCAAGAACGAGCACGCCCAGCCCCGAGATCAGCAGGGTCGCGACTGCGGCGATGATGCCCCGGGGCATGTTGCGCGCGGGATCGTCGACGTCTTCGGACGCTGCAGCCGACTGCTCGACCGAGATGAACAGCCAGATCGCGTAGGGGATGCAGGCGAATATGCCCGCCGGATCGACGTGCAACCGCTCTCCCGCACGGACCAGATTGGCGGAGTCGAAGTGCGGCATCATCGCCACGTCGAACAGCAGGAGCCCCGCCACAGCGAGCGCGCCCGCCGCCATCATCATCCGCATCGCCTCTCCTGCGCCGCGCAGATGCAGAGTCAGGATTGCAGCGAAGAGCACAAGCTTCAGCGGCCAGCCGCCGAAGCCCAGGACATGGCTGGCATAGGCCGATACGAACTCGGCCGCTGCCCCCGTTCCAATCGACAGTGCCACGAAAACCGCGCAGCCGACGGCCGATCCGACCAGTGGCCCGAACGCATCCGCGCAATAGACATAGAGCCCGCCTGCATGCGGACGCGCGGCGGAGAGTTCGGCAAGGCACAGCCCGAGCCCGAAACAGAGCAGCGCCATCAGCAGCGTGGCCGCGACCATATTGCCCCAGCCCGAAGCGGCCAGCCCATAGTTCCAGCCCGAAAACTGGCCCGCAACGACCAGGGCCACGCCAAGGCCAGCGACATGGGACCAGCCGAGGCGCGCGCGGACGGCCGTCATGGCCGCACCGCGCGCGCCGTGCGGTCGAGCCGCGTCAGAACGGGCAGCAGGATCAGCGCTGCGACGAGGTTGATCGCCAGGGCGGGCAGGGCCAGCCGGGGGAGGTTGCCGAGCGTGCCGAACAAGGCCGCTCCGAAGGCATAGGGAATCAGCGAGAAGCCCTGGAGGAAAGCCGCGACGCGCCCGCCGGGATCGAGCATCGATGCGAGCCCGAAGAAATAGCTGTTGAGCGCCATCTGGATCAGGCCAAAAGCCAACATACCGATGACGAACATCCGCGCGCTGCCGCCGCCCAGGGCCAGCGCATAGGCGATCGACGCGATCGCCATCGTCACCATCGTCGGGATGGTCCGACCCGGCCGCGTTCCGATCCAGGCGACCAGGGTGGAGCCAATCACCGTCATGAGGGTGGTCGCGCCCAGCACCGCCCCGACCCCCGCCGGGGATAATCCGACCGCGACCGCGCGCCGCTCGCAAAAGGAGTAAACGCCGCCGTAGAGCGGGAAGGCGATCGCCATCGCCAGCATCACGATCGCGACCATCCCCCAGGGCGTCTTCGAACCGGCTGCCCCCGCTGCTTCATCGACGACATGGTCACCGACGAACAGCAGCGCCGGTGAGACGAGCAGCGCCATCATCGCGAGCGCCAGGAAGGCAGCGCCGATGCCATGTTCGCCACCGATGATCGGCACTGCGAACAACAGCATCGCGAAGGCGATCGTGGCTGCCGCATAGATGCTGCCATAGATCCGGTCGGGATCGGTCATGCCGGCAATCCGCATCGCCATGCCCGCGAGCAGTCCGCCCGATCCGATCCCGCTGACCAGCGCGAAGAGCGCGAAGGCGTAGAAATCCCCGGCAACGGCGAAACCTGCATAGCCCGCAACGAGCAGTGCCGCGAACAGACAGAGCGGCGCCCGTCCCCGAAAGCGGTGCAGCAGGCCGGGCAACAGCATCGACGCTGCAGCGACGGCGCCAACCGAGATCGTACCGATCCAGCCCGCTTGTTCGGAGGACAGTGCCGCACCGTCCATCGCACCCCCGATCAGGATCGGCGTGGTCATCATCGGGTACATGCCCAGAAAGGTGCCGCCCGTCAGCGGCGCAATATCTACCCAACGCATTTCCGCCCCTCACCCCATGAGTCGCGGATGACGATAAGGTCATTTGTACCAAGGTCCAATTAAAACTGGATTATTCAATAGATATTCGTCAGAATCGTTCAATCAGGCTATTTTAAGCCGACTATATTCTGTTTTGGAGAAGGGCATGGGAATCGAGTCGGTCAAGCCGGTGGTTCTGGTGACGGGCGGCGGCAGTGGCATCGGCGCCGCGGCCGCCCGCCGGCTGGCCAAGGACTGGCAAGTGGTCATTTGCGGTCGGCGGCGTGAGCCACTGGAGGCGGTCGCCGTAGAAACGGGCGCGGCGGTCTTCACCGCCGACGTCGGTGATCCAACCGCCGCTGCGGGGATCATCGCGGATATCGTCGCACGCTTCGGACGCCTCGACGGCCTCGTGCTCAACGCCGGCATTCTGATAAATGCACCATATGGGGAAATAAGCCTGGACGCCTGGAACCAGCAGATCGCGATCAATCTGACGGGCCCCTTTGTAATGACGCAGGCCGCCCTTCCCCACCTGCTCGCCACCAAGGGTGCGGTCGTTTCGATCACCTCAGTCGGTGGACTGCAGACGGGGCCGGGCCTCGCCGCCTATTCGGCATCCAAGGCCGGACTCCAGTTGATGACCCAGGCCCTCGCTTATGAACATGCCCGCGACGGGCTGCGCGCCAATATCGTCGCTCCCGGCTGGATCCGCACCGAAATGGGCGATGAGGAGATGGAGACGATGCACATCGCCGACGATCTCGAGGGCGCCTATGCCAAGGTCAGCGAGCATGTTCCTGCTCGCCGCGCCGGCAATTCGAACGAGGCCGCCGAGGCGATCGCCTGGCTGCTCTCGCCCGCAGCGTCCTTCGTCAACGGCGCGGTGCTCGCGGTCGACGGCGGGTCGCTGGTGGCGAATGTGGGCATGACCTTCTTCGACAAGCTGACGGAGCGGTCACAGCATTGACGAGGCGGGTCAGCGCGACCTGCGAAAAAGGGCGACCCGGGCGGGCCGCCCTTTTTCATGCCGGATGGATCAGATCAGATATGCCGCGTGACGCTCGCGCCGAACCAGCGCGGGCGGGCATAGGTCTGCTGGGTGAATCCAAACGGTCCCGACAGATCGAGATTGTAGAGCTTGTAGCGCTTATCCGTGAGGTTGGAGACGAAGGCTGCCAGGTCCCACCTCTTGTCATCGGACGCGTAGCTGATGCGCGCGTTGCCGACGATGCGTCCCGCCTGCCGGTCGACCGGCGCATTGAAGGTCGAAAAATATTGAGCGCTGTCATATTTCCAGTCGGTCTGGAAGGCGAGGGTCCAGTCCGCCAGCGGAATCTCATAGCGAACGAGGCCACCCAGGCTGAGTTTCGGCGCCTGCGGCATGCGCGTATCGGCCACGCGGCCACCCGGGAGATTCACGCCCTTAACCTTGCTGTCGAGATACGTTCCGAAGGCCGAGAGAAAGAGGCCGTCGACGGGGCGCGTGTTAAACTCGGCTTCAAGACCCTTGATGGTCGCATCCTTGTTGCGGACCGCGAGCGCGATGCCGACCAGCTCGAACGCCTGATAGTCCTGATAGTCATAATAGAAGGCGGAGAAATTGAGATGCGTGC
>JAIYAJ010000161.1 GCA_027489105.1 Zymomonas sp.
CCTTCAGGTTATGAGCTTCAAAGTCGCAGTTCTACCGAGTTGCTCTGAGTAGACTGCAATCGTTTTTCATCTTGTTTTGCAGTCGTTTGCCCCCTATCTAGAACCACACAGTATCACAGAGTTTGAATTTCGGTGACGACGCGGTGACGATTTTCGGAGCCAGTCGTCACCAGGGTGGGGCAGATGGCGAAGATCACGAAGAGAACTGTAGACGCATTGATGAGCCAGGCGATCGGCTCGGTTTTGAGGGACGACGATCTCAAGGGCTTTCAGGCCAGGCGCATTTCCTCAGGCGTGACGTTCGCCTTCGAGTATCGCGCCGGAAGCGGTCGGGCCGCTCCGGTCAAGCGGATCGCTATCGGGCGCTATGGCTCCCTGACACCTGATGAGGCCCGCAAGATCGCAAAGGATCACGCCGTCGCCGTCGCTGGCGGGAAAGACCCTGCGGCGGAGAAGGCCAAGGAAAAGGGCATCCCCCGGCTGATCGATTTCGCGACCGGCTATCTCAATGAGTGCGAGGAGATCGCGACTTCCCATCCCGAAAGCGCGAAGCTTAGGACGGGATCAATCCGCTCCTATCGATCGCTTCTCAATGTCCACATCGGCCCTGCCCTCGGGAAGCGGACGCTCGACAAGATCGATAGCGACGATGTCGAGCGGCTTCACAAGGCGATCAGCAAGGAGAAGCCCGCCACGGCGAACCGCTGCCTTGAACTGATCGGGACGATCTACAGGCAAGCAGTCATCGCCCGCCACGTTCCGAAGGGGACCAATCCGGCAAGCGGCATCACCGCGAACAAGGAACGGAAGCGAGAGCGGTTTCTCTCGCCCGACGAGCTGGCCCGCCTCGGCGAGGCGATCAGGACCGCAGAGACGGACGGCCTCCCCTATTCGCCGCCGGAGCCGACGCCGGGCAAGAAGGCGAAGCATATTCCGAAGGCTCTTCCGCCCTACGTGATCGATGCCTACAGCGCCGCCGCTCTCAGGCTCCTGATCTTCTCCGGCGCTCGCCTGCGCGAAATCCTGCACGCCAAATGGACGGACATCGATTTCCGTCGCGGGCTCCTGACGGTATTCGGGAAGACGGGGCGGCGGCATATCGTTCTCCCCGCCCCTGCCCTTGAGATCATCAATGGCCTTGAACGCGCCGGGGAATACATCATTGCGTCCACCGATCCCGCAAAGCCGAAAGCCGATCTCGCTCGCCCGTGGGCAGCGGTCTGCAAGCTCGCCGGTCTGGATGACGTTCGCATTCACGATCTCCGCCACAGCTTCGCCAGCGTCGCCGTGAGCGGCGGTGCGTCCCTGCCGATGATCGGCAAGCTCCTCGGTCACAGTCAGGCGCAGACGACGGCCCGCTATGCTCATCTGGCCGATGATCCCGTCAGAGCCGCCGCTGAGCGGGCGGCCGGAGTGATCGCGGGAGCCATGGCCGGAACGTCTGAGAATGTGGTCCCGATGCGCAAAGGAGGGGCTGCATGACGATCGCTCGTAGCATGGAGAAGAGGTCGCTGGTTTCGGTCGCGTGCATTCGCCTCGCAACGGTCCTTTCGAAGATTGGCTCCGGGCACAATGGTCCATCCTTGGACGAGGCTATCGCCTGCGCCCGCGCCGGTTCTCTTGGCCGGATCGGGATCGATGACGAGGCCGTTGCGATCATCATCACAGCGAAGATGATCGTCGCGTCGCTGATGACCGGCGCGGAGGGCGTCCTCCGCGAGCAGGTGAATGAAGGCCGGGAAACGAACCGGAGGCGCGAAGCGCAACTCGAAAGGCTCAAGGCGATGCGCCACGAGTTCGCCCTTGAAGTGATCGAGAGGGTCGAAGACCAGCGGAAGATTGGGCGGGTCGCTTTGGTCGAGCACGAACTCGAAATGATCGTGGAAACCGTTGAGGGGTTAGATCAGGCGATCGAAAATCTCGAAAGGCTCGTAGAGAGCCGTAGCGAGCAATTGAAGGGGTCAGGCGGAAACTTCAATGTTTTCGAGCGCAACTTCGTCCGTGCCGTTCGCGAGATTTGGATCGAGATCACTCGCGACATTGACGGCTCAACTGTTGATCCCGGTTACGCCTCGCGGCCCGTTGTCGAGTTCGCTGCCGCCCTTTGGACGGCTTACGGCTTCGAGGAGCCTGCCGGTCGCGATCTGACAGATTGGCTTGCAGAGCGCTTCGCGAACGTGAAGGACGCCTGATCGGAGCTGCTCGCAGCGTCAGGTGTTTTTCTTCTCGACCGGGTAGACCTGATGCTCAGCGTCCCACCAAACGACGCTGAAATGCGGGCCATTCCGATAGCCCCAGATGCGGCCTTTTCCAGTCGTTCGGAACCGGAAGAGCATATCCTCCTCGCGGCCCAGATCGTTGATCCACCGATCCTGTGCCTCTTGCACTATCGAGGACAGCTCTTGGTCATGGTGCTTCTGATGGCCGCCGGACCTTTGTTGAAGGATTTCGGACCATTTCAGAGCAGACATAGCCATCATGGTCGAACTGACCTCGCAGGCCCCGCCGTTCTGGCACTCGTGCGAGGCGCACCAATTCCGATGCTGCCCCCAAGTCCATGCGCCCTCTCGATCCGCACTCCCGTGCGCATCGAAGGTCATGATCATCTGCATGATGGAAGAGGGGTCAGCGCCTTGTCTGACCGATTTTGCCGGATTGAAAGCGGCCCTCGGCTCCTCAGCCTCAATGACGCGCTCCCGGAGCCGAGCTTGTTTTTCGGCTCTGTCGAGTTCCTTGGCAAGCTTGCGATCCGCCCGGGCCTGTTTCCGCGACACCATCGGGCAGGCAGATCACTTAGCTGCGTCGGGACCGAGTGACAGGTAGTATTCCGCCATCGCGTCGAGAGTGATCTCGGCGGAGCACAGATCGCCGTCCCGAACCCCGGCCTTCTCTCGCGTCTTCTTCCAAGGGTCTTCGAGGTGCGTCAGATCGCTCAGCCATTGAGCCGACTTGCTGCCATAGAACTCGAGAACGGCATCCACCGTCTCCCGAGCGTCTTGGTCCAACGCTCCGGCATCCCCGGGGATCGATCCCGGCTCGACTGTAAAGCGGCCGCGATGGCTGTTGTAGAGCGAAACGCAGACGGGGCCGTTGGCCCATGCCTCGATCCGATCGCCGAACATGGGGCGATCGTCCCAAACGAGGGACCACGCCTGGGAATAATACACGAGCTTCTGAAGCTTCATCGCGGACATCGGTCCACGAGCTTGGAGGATGTAGTTTGCGACGTCGTTCGCAGTCATAGTGCATCCTCCCAATCAGTCAGCGGCCAGCCCGGCAAAATCAGATCACACGGCGAAATCAGCGACACGCTTTCACCAGGAAACGGGCGAGACACGCGAGCGGTTCATCCGCCTTCTCGTTGTCAAGTGAAAAAACCATGGCCGGGATATACCCCTGAAAGGGGGAATTTTCAATGAACGTTGGGCTTGTCAGTTGGATTTATTCCACTTGCAGTCAGGCCATCGAGCCGCCTTCCGATCGATGACGATCCGAAGCCGTCGCCTTCCGATGCGGAGGCGCATAGGAGGCCCTTCCAGCGCGACGGATAGATTTCGGCTGGGGTGGTAGCGGGAAGGGTGAGAAACGCGCTGTAGGGTCCAAATTGGCGAACAATACGGGCATTCTGATCGTGGGGGTCCGCCCCGCCCTGACGGCGGGCGGCCCTCAATGGCTCCCGAACCCGATCCCTTCGGCGGTCAGTCCGATTGCGATCGTCGCGAGGGCCTTGTCCCGGGCTCGGTACGCCGTCGCCCTCGACCATCCGACGCGCTGGCAAGCGCGGTCGAATGACATCTTCCGAGTGAGCCGCGATCTGATCCAGACCTTGAGCACGCGCCCTGCGCCCGGCTGATCGAGGAGATACCGCCCCTGCCATGAGAGAACGCGCTCCATCTGGGAGATGCGCCGGGGCGGGAGCTGGATGCGGAGAGGCCGAGCATCCCCCTCGGCCAGCGGCGGCCAGCCATCGAAATCGGGATCGGCCATGCGGGCAACCTCCGGCCAGGCGGTGCGCATCCGGGCCGGGCCAACCGGCCCGCTGCTCCGATTGATCCACCTGACAGCATCGAGGAGTTCGTCACCGACGAGCTTCGGTGTCCAGATATCGGCGGCGAGATCGTCCATCGGCGCGGCACTCCATCTTGTTCGGGATGAAGCTTTGTCGCCGTATTCGCGACGGCGCTCAAGAGTGCAGCGCTGCATTCCAAAGAAAAACCCGCCTGGCACGAGGAACCAGACGGGTCAATTTCTAAGAGGGGGCGCTGATTGAGCGGCGGGCAAATCAGCGCTTAGGCAAGCTGCAAGATGAGCGAGGGAAAGGCAATGGCGATCCGTGTGACAATTCTTCGATAGACAGCCGATTTCAACAGCTCGGCTTGCGCCCGCTCTTTGCCGCCCGCCATTCACAGGGCAGCTCGAAGCTCCCCGCCCATATGCTAAGCCCGGAATTCTCTGCCGCGTCCTGATCGGCCGCATATCGGCCCTTCGAATATCTCGGCCAGTCCAATGCGTGGCCGGATCGGACGAGCCAGGCATTCACCTCCTGCCCGTCAGCGCGAAAGCAGACGGCGACAAGGCGGCCGTAGCGATCGCGGTCCTTCGACTGGCATCGGGTAGGACGAGAGGCAGCGAGGAAGGCGTCGAGGGCGTCAGCGGCGGTCTTGCCGCAGCGATAGGACTGCCCGGCCGCATCGTTGCACGCCTGGCGGCTCTCGGGGCTGTCGATCCCGTCGAGACGGATGCGCTCACTGTCGATCTCGATCGTGTCGCCGTCGATGACGGAGGCGCGACCTATGACGACAGGATCAGCGAAGGCGGAGGATGAGAACAGGGCGAAGGCGGATGCGGCAATGAGATGAGACAGCAAAGGGAAGCTCCTGAAATTGGAATGGGGCGGGGTCTACAGCCCCCCGCCCCAGTTGATTATCAGTGCAACCTGACAATCATCGAGAGGTTAGCCGCTTCAACCCGGCACCTCTCGGTGAGAAGAAACCGCTCCAACACAGTCGCTTCTCGGAGAACCCGGCATGGAAGAACCGAGTGATTTCTTATAGCCCATCCGCGACTTGCCTGCCACGAGCGAAATCCGCTTCCGAGCATTCGGCAACCAATCGAGCACTTGCCGGAAATTCACAGAGCGGGCCGCAGGCGCGATTTGTGCTCGTGGATGCTGTCGGGCGGCGCTGGCGGGCTTGTGCCCGCCACGCGCCAACGTCGGGCGAAATTGTCCCTATGCAGCCCGCCGCGATGCCTTGGCGGGCTTCGGGGCGAGCAAGAGCTGCACGCCCCATGTGAGGACGCCCTGTCGGGCCGTGATGTACCCGAGTTGGTCGAGCCGGGCGATGGCATGCCGGACAGTCGGCTCCGAGGTTCCCGTTGCCGCCATCAGGCTATCGAGCCGGACAGTTGCCCGACCGCTCATCGGGACCGCCTGCATGACCGCAACGCCGACGCGGGCGAAGTGGGCCGTCAGCCTACCGTCTGCGAGCAGCTTACACAGCCACTCCCTGCGAGTTTCCGGCAGTGCCATCAGGCGCGATCCTCCTCGGCCTGGCTCTCGCCCTCGGGCTTGTCGGCTGCCTCGTCGTCCGCCGGGAATTCGAGGGGAGCGGCCAGGATATCGGCAGCGTGCCGCAACGCAGCGGCCACCGCAGCCCGATTGGTGAACTTGGAACTCGAAAGCTGGAAATCGGTCATCGCAATGTCCTTTTCTGAGGGGGGATTAGGTTTCATCGTCAGCGTCCGCGAGCGCCGCCTCTGCTGTCGCGGCATGGTCTTTCGCCCGTTTGGCGGAAGCGTTGAGGATGCGGATGACTTCCGCGTCTATGGCCCGTCGCAAGCTCATGTCCCGCGTGACACGGGCGGCGAGGCCGAGCAGGTCTGACTTGATGCCGCCGAGCACCGTGGCGAGGGTGAAATCAACCTCCTCGACGGGGACGAGCAGGCCATCGTTCCTCGCGTTCTGGATTTCGATCGCCCTGCGACGCGCCGCGATGAGGCTCGCCTTCTCCGCATCGACAGCCGATGACGCCTTCTTTTCGGCCTGGGCGACGACAGCGCGGATGCTCTCCGCGAGCAGGTACCGGCCACGGCCTGCACGCTTCACAATCCCTTCGTCAGCGAGATTTCGTACCTGCCGATCAGTGATCCCCAGCAATTCCGCTAGAGCCTTGCCCGTTGCCGTTTCAGGGAGGCCAGTATTGTTCTCAATCTTTGAACTATCAGGCACTTGCAATCTCCATTTTTGTTGACAATCCGGAAACGGAACGCAGTTTTCGAAACA
>JAIYAJ010000135.1 GCA_027489105.1 Zymomonas sp.
CAGCCGGAAGCGTCGACCAGCCGAACGCTGAGGCCAAAGCCCACACCAGGAAAGGCAGCGGCCGGATCGCCCGCGTCTCGGCGGGTGCGTCGGGCGCATAGCGATCGGGGCGCAGGGCGAAGTCGACGGTGTAGAGGCCCGCGACCGGTGCGATGACGATGCCGAGCATGATCAGGAAGCCGATGAAATGGCCGAAGATACCGAGTGCCGCAAAGGCGATGCCTATCGCCGCGGCGCCGCTCGCGAGCATCCAGCGCGAAACGCCCGGAACGAGCGCCGAGAGCGACAGGGCAGACTCGTAGAGATTCTTGTCGTTGCTCGACCAGGTGGCTAGGATGAGGATGACAAGCGCGGGGGCGGCAAGGCCCGCCCGCATCATGATACCGATCAGGTCGCCGGTGCCATAGATGACCGCCAGCGATGCCGACAGCAGGATGAGGAAGGGGAGAACAAGCCCCAGCGCGACCAGCGGTCCGAGCACCATGTCGCGGCGGGTGGCGAGGAAGCGCGAGACGTCGGGCGTCACGGCTATACCGGTCATATAGCCGCCGGCGATGATGGAAATAATGGTACCCGCATCATAGGCTGGGAGCAGCGGTTGCGCCGCGAGCCGTCCGGCGACGTCGATCCGGCCGAAGGCGACCCACAGCGGAACCGTGATCACCGCCAGCAGGAAGGGCACGGTGAAGGTCGCGAGCTTGCCCAGCGCCTTGACCCCGATGATGCCGGTGGTGCTGACGAGCAGGCCCGAGGCTACGATCACTGCGCCGAGCGGCGCGGTGATGCCGAACTGGCTGTCGAGCAGGCCGACGACCGCCCGCGCCAGCATTTCGATCTGGATGCCGAACCAGCCGAGCAAGGTAAGGATCAGCACCGCGGCCAGCAGCTTCGCGCCCACCACGCCGAAAGTCGTCCGGGTAAAGACCGATGTCGGCAGGCGTGCCGTCATCCCGACATAGCCGGTAGCCATCGACATGAGGGCCACGAGCGTCGAGGCGATCAGAACGGGGATTGGCAGGTCGAGGAAGCGGCTGTGGCTGCCGAGATCGCCGCCCAGCGCGAACATCGGAACGCAGATGGCGGTGCCGATCTGGATCGCGGCGAAGAAGGTCCACCGCCGGAAGTCCTCGCTTCTCACCTGCTGGGCCGCATTGCCTTCCAGCAGGCCGTTGCCGGCGTCGCTCATCCCTTGGTCCCTTCGGTCAGTCGGCGTCCTCACGCGCGAGCGCGCCCGCATCGAGCGCAGTCCAGCGCTTCAGCGCGCCTTCGATCATGGTGAGCAAAGCCAGCACCGATTTCGGCAGCTGACGCCCGGCACGCGTCACCACGCTTACCGTGGTGCGGGTGAGCGTCTGGCTCTCGATCGGGACGGCAACGAGCAGTCCGTCGCTGACCTCGGCGCTGATCGGCAAGGTCGGCATCAGCGTCGCGAACTTCCCGGTTACGACGCTGGACTTCACCAGCGCGATCGAATCGGTGACCATGGCGGGCGTCAGCAACAGGCCGGCCTCCGCTTCGGCTTCCGACAGGAGCTGCCGGATGCGGAAACGGTCGTTGAGCAGACACAGCGAATGCTCGGCCAGCTCGGACATGGCGACGCTCGACCGCATGGCCAGTTTGTGCCGCACCGACACGACGCAATAGAGCGGCTGGGGCAGGGTGATGCGCGCGGTGAGCCGGTCGTGCGGCTTGCCGTCGAACACCAGCCCGATGTGCGCCTCGTCATCCGCCACCCGCTCGGCGATGCTGTTCGTCCCGCCGACCTGGACCGACAGGGTCAGCGTCGGGAAACGGGCATTGAACAGCGCGAGCGTTTCGGACAGCGCCTGGGTCACGAAGCCTTCGCCTACCGCCAGGTCGATCCGGCCGGTGCGGGAATCCTTCAGATCGCGCAGCTGTTCGACGAACTGGAACTGGTGAACCGCCGTGTTGCGGTAATAGTCGATCGCCAGCTTGCCCGCCTCGGTCAGTTTGACCGAGCGGCGGCCATGTTCGATCAGCGGAATGCCCAGTTCGGCCTCGACTTGCGAAATTTGCCGGCTGATCGACGACACCGCGACGCCCAGATGCTCGCTCGCGCTGCGCATCGAGCCGCGCTTGTACGTCTCGTACAGATATTGGAGCTTGTGGCTGGGGATCGCCATCCCTGTCTCCCTGCGATCCGCGTCGTCAGTCGTTCGCTTCGACGGCGTAGATGCGGGTGGCTGCATCCGCGCTGACATAACCGTCGCGGACATCCTCCCTCACCTTGGCCGGATCGCGTTCGGTCACGGGACCATAGCCGGCGCCGCCAGCGCTGAGGACGCGGATGCGGTCGCCCGCCTTGACCTTGGTGCGATAGGTTCCCACGCGCTTTGCCCGCTCGGTCTCGGGGAACAGCTCGACGCAATTGGCGTCGGGCCGCTCGCCCCCGAGCATCGCCCAGGGCTTCTCCTTGCTGCGCTTGGTGACAGACAGAAACTCGCCGTCGGTGACGAAGCTTATGTCGCGGACGAGGCCGAGACCACCGCGATGCCGTCCGGCGCCGCCGCTGTCGGGCCGCAGTTCGCAGCGCTCCATGAACATGCCGGTACGCATCTCGAGCACCTCGATCGGCGTATTGCGGACGAGGCTGCCGGAGATGTGGTTGGTCGCGTTGATGCCGTCATGCTGCGCGGTGCCGCCCCAGCCGACGGGATCGTTGTTCGAGACCGCATAGATCTTGCCGGTCGCCGGCTCCTTGCCGATCATCATGAAGCCCATGATGTCACCGCCCGATCAGGCCGCGATCCGGTCGGGCATGCCTTGCCCCAGCGCGCGATAGACGAGTTCGAGGGCGAGGTGCGACACCCATTGGGTGAAGGTCGCCACCGGATAGATGGCATGGAACAGATTGCCTTCCGGTGCGAC
>JAIYAJ010000457.1 GCA_027489105.1 Zymomonas sp.
GCGGCCGGACATGCCGCCGTCATCCAGATCGTCTCGACAGGCGAAGCGCTGATGGAGCGGCGGCTCAGCCTGATCCCGACAGCCGAATGGAACGATGTCCAGGTCGATCTGACGCCGCGCGAATACGTGCTCGATTACCTCGCCCATTCCTTCCCGGTGCAGCTGCACGAGCCCTTCACTGACAGTGACGGCAATCTGCGCTCGCGTCCCGTCAGTCGTGATGGGCAGCCCGTGTTCTGCCGCGAAGCGGTCAAGCGGCGCGACAACCTGATCGAGCATCTGGCAAGCCTCGCCCCCGTGCCGGGCGCGCTCGACCAGATCGTGCAGCGCTTCGGCACCGATCAGGTCGCGGAGGTGACGGGCCGCAGCCGCAGGATCATCAGGAAGCGTGGCAGCGATGGTGTTGACCGTCTCACTGTGGAGGGCAGGGCAGGCAGCGCCAATCTTGCCGAGGCCCAAGCCTTCATGGATGACGTCAAGCGCGTTCTGGTGTTTTCGGAAGCTGGCGGCACGGGACGGTCCTACCATGCCGATCTTGGCGCTAAGAACCAGCGGCTGCGCGTCCATTATCTGCTCGAGCCGGGCTGGAAGGCGGATGCGGCGATCCAGGGCCTGGGACGCACCAACCGCACCAACCAGAAACAACCGCCGCTGTTCCGGCCCATCGCCACGGACGTCAAGGCCGAGAAGCGCTTCCTCTCGACCATCGCACGGCGGCTGGACTCGCTCGGCGCGATCACGCGCGGACAGCGCCAGACCGGCGGGCAGGGGCTGTTCCGGGCTGAGGACAATCTCGAAAGCCAGTACAGCCGCGATGCGCTTCGCCAGCTCTACCGTCTGATCGCCAATGGCACAGTCGAGGGGTGTTCGCTTGAAGCGTTCGAGGATGCGACAGGGCTCAGCATCACCGATGCCAACGGGCTCAAGGACGAGCTGCCGCCGATCACGACCTTCCTGAACCGGCTGCTGGCGCTGACCATCGATCTTCAGGGTATTCTGTTCGACGCCTTCGAGGGACTGCTGCAGGCCCGCATCGACGGCGCCATCGCATCGGGCGCCTACGACATCGGGCTGGAAACCCTGCGGGCCGAGCGTTTCGCCGTGCTGGACCGCAAGTTCATCCATGTCCACGAGGGCACCGGCGCCGAAACCACATTGCTCACCATCCAACAGCGAACACGTAACAGGCCCATTCAGCTTGATGAGGTGATGCGCCGAAGCGAGGAAGCTCATGCCAAGCTGCTGGTCAACGAGCGTTCGGGTCGTGCCGCGCTGCAGGTGCCGTCGATCAGCATCATGCTGGATGATGGCAGCATCGAACAGCGGGTGCGCCTGATCCGTCCGATGGAAACCATGCCCTATGCGCTCGCTGCCATGGCCGAGACGCTGTGGAGGGAGGCGGATCAGGTGACATTTGCGGCGGCGTGGCAGCGGGAACTCGTTGAGACGCCTGAGTTCACCGACAGCACGATCCATATGGTGACAGGTCTGCTCTTGCCGATCTGGACGAAGCTGCCGAACGAGACGGCGCGGGTCTACCGGCTTCAGACCGACCAAGTTGGATCAACACCAGCCGAGCGCATCATCGGTCGCAAGGTGCCGGCCGCCTGGGCCGCTGCAGCCATCACCACGGACAAGCCCGTGCTGTCGCCCGACGATGCCTTTGCCGCCTTGCGCGACGGCAAAACCGTGCTGGAGCTGGACGGCGGGCTGCAGCTTAGGTCAGCGCGGGTGATGCACGCGATGCGCATCGAGCTGACCGGCTTCGACGACAGCCACCGCGAGCGCCTGAAGGCCGACGGCCTGTTCTCCGAGATCATCGCCTGGAAGCTGCGCCTGTTCGTGCCGAATGCCTCGAGCGGACCTGCCGTGCTGGCTAAAGTTCTGGAGCGTCATCCGCTGACCCGCATCCTAAGCCGGGAGGCGGTGTCATGAGAACGGTGACCGAGCATCGGCACAGCGCGGAAATGACCGCATCCAACGAAAGGCGATCCCCTCGGTCGCGCACACCGCAACGAGCTGTGCGGACATCATTGTTCACGGCGGCCGAGATCGCCGATCTGGTCGGTGACCTCGCCCGCCATGCCGAAGCTGTCTGTCGGCACTACCTCTCGAACGGTCGGCGCGAGGGGAACTACTGGATGGTGGGCGATCTCGGCAATGCTCCGGGACGCTCGCTTTATGTCCGCCTCAAGGCCAACAGCAAGGGCGCAGCCGGCAAGTGGACAGACGCCGCCACGGAAGACCATGGCGATCTGCTCGACATCATCCGCGAGACCTGCGGGCTAAAGACATTTCCGGACGCGGTTGCGGAGGCGCGGCGGTTCCTTGGGTTGCCGCATGAACAGATCCGTCCTCGCTCGGCGAAGGTCTATGCTGATCTCCAGCCCCAGGATGCCGCACCTCACGTTGACTGTTCGCCAGACGACAAACCTGAACCCTATGATGCCGTCGAAGCGGCGCGCCGTCTGTTCGCGGCCTCGCGGCCCATCGCCGGGACCTTTGCCGAAGCCTATCTGCTTCGGCGCGGCATCACCGATCTTGCCGGCACCGACGCCTTGCGTTTCCACCCGCGCTGCTTTTACCGCATGGACCGCAGGGACAGCGATCGGCCTCCGAGCCGGAGCACGGATGCCGTGTGCGACCAGCACGACGTTCCGCATGATGGCGTTGTGCCGGCTGCTAAATTCACTTTTCCGGCGCTCATTGCCGCTGTGACGGACCTCGATGATACCCTGACCGCTATCCAACGAACCTATCTCGATGCACAGGCCCTGACCGCGGATGCGCCGCTTGGCATCCTGCTCGGCAAAGCCCCGGTATCGTCGCCGCGCCGCGCTCTGGGCGATCTGCTCGGTCATGGCGTGCGGATCGGACCAGCAGGCTTGGACCAGACCGCAGATGTGATCGCGGCAGGCGAGGGCATCGAGACCATGCTGTCGCTGCGCATGTGTCTGCCGAGACTGCCGATGATCGCGGCCCTGTCTGCCGCGCATCTGGCTGCGATCCAGTTCCCGCCAGCACTCGGGCGGCTGTACATCGCGCGTGACAATGATCCCGCAGGACATGCCGCTGCGGCCAAGCTGGTGGCTCGCGCCGAGGCGGCTGGCATCGAGGCCATCATGCTCGCGCCGATGCTGGATGATTTCAACGGCGATCTGCGGCGGTTCGGTCAGCATGCGCTCGTCCAACAACTCAGGCCCCAGCTTGCCCCGCAGGACGTCGTACGGTTCCTGTTGCTGCAGGACTGAGGCTGCAAGCGGAACGCCTGAACGCGAAAGGTGCCGGTTGCGCAGCGAGCAGCCTGCCCCGCTTGCCCATCACCTGGCCCCATCTCTCCAACCCGAGAGCCACGGCCATACGTGCCTTCGAGGGGCGGGCGTATCACCCGGACGATCTGGCCTTGCAACGGGCGAGCCGTCCTCCGCTGCGCTTCGGCCCTTTGGGTGCAAGACCAGATCGTCCGGGCGCAAGGACACCCGCGAAGGCCCGGCGATGGTCGCGGGGCTCGCCCAGTGGAGAGATCGCCATGAACCACGGTTCTGAACGCGACGTCGCCGACTTCGATATATCCGACACCACCTCCTCGTCACCCACCGCAGCCATCCTCAGTGAACTGCGCCTGCACGGTCGCCCGTCCTTCGATGATGGCGATGATCCACGGCCCTTGCCGGACGACGACCGCATGACCGGCGCCGTCGCCGACATCTTCGATGCGCTCATCACCAGTCTCGACGATACGCGCGCAGAGCCGGATCTCGAAGGCCTGCTCTGGGGAGCGGTGCATCTGTTCCATCGGGGAGCCGAGCGCGTTGAGCGGTTGCTCGACACCAACGAGCAGGATCAGCGGTCGAGTCAGCGGGAACAAGATGGATCGGAAGTGGCGTCTGTCGAGCTGGAACGCCTGATCGCCTCGGGCCAGCGCCTGATCGAACGCCGTGATGCACTGGAGCTGATGCGCGACCAGGCCATTGTCCAGTTCGAGCGCCAGACCCGGCAGAGCTGGCGTCCCCGCCATGGCTCGCTGATCAATCACCGGGCCATGACGGCTTCCGTCATCGACAGCCGCGAGTTCCTGATGGCCCGCCGCCGCGCTGCGGCCGAGATTCTGCTGCCGCCTGGCCCAAAGGTGGCTCTGACCGGCGGGACCGCCTTCAACGACCACGTGCTGATCTGGGCCAAGCTCGACCAGGTCCAGGCCCGCCATCCCGACATGGTGCTGCTGCATGGCGGTTCGGATCGTGGGGCCGAGCTGATCGCGGCCAAATGGGCCGAAACCCGCAAGGTGCCTCAGATCGCCTTCAAGCCGGACTGGGCCCGCCACGCCAAGGGGGCGCCCTTCAAGCGAAACGACGCGATGCTCGAGGTGCTCCCGATCGGCGTCATCGTGCTGCCGGGCTCAGGCATCCAGGACAATCTCGCCGACAAGGCCCGCAAGCTCGGGATTCCAGTCTGGAGGTTTGGCGGGTGAGGACGCGTGTGTTGAGTTTGCGCGGAGGCGCTGAAGTGGCGAAGGCCGAGATCTCACCTCCCCGGCACTCTTGCACCATGTCAATGTCTGCTCATTGGCCTCTCGAATGTCCGATGGTGCGGCGCAGCGAACGGGGAGTTGTGGCGCGACCACGGCATTGGCCAGGACGATGACCATGCTGCACGTGCGAGCGTGTCCAGCTGAGAGGAAGAGGGCGGTCGCGCATCCGCGACGGGTTCCAGAGGGCGAGAGCAGCTTGCCCGGCCCGTCGCGGAGACCCCCGACATGGACCGGCATCAATGTACGCGAGGCGCAGCAGAGCGCGCCGACATCTACACGCGCATCACCCAGGAGATCGTGGCTGCCATCGAAGCCGGGACAACGGCTCGCGGCTGGAAGCTCCCCTGGCATCACGACGGCAGCGCCATTGCGCGTCCGCTGAACCTGGCATCACAGAAGAGCTATCGCGGCATCAACATCCTGGCGCTCTGGGTTGCCGCCATGAAGTCCGGCTATGGTTCGGGTATCTGGGGCACGTACCGGCAGTTCGCCGCTGCGGGCGCGCAGGTCCGCAAGGGCGAGAGCTCGACCACCGTGGTGTTCTGGAAGCAGTTCAAGTGCGGCGACGCTGACGACGCGAGC
>JAIYAJ010000308.1 GCA_027489105.1 Zymomonas sp.
CAAGCTCGAGAAGATGGGCCTCATTAGGGTCCACAGCTCCGCCAAGGTCCGTATCGTGACGATCGTCGAGACCGGCAAGTCGACGGCAGATCCGACAATCTGCCCGTCACCCAGGCCGATGCGGAACTCTGCGTCCCGCATGCGAATCGACGTGCTGCCCGCCGGCGCCTTCTTCGCCGTGGATCGCGATCCCTGCCCCCGCTGCGGCACCCGCCGCGATCTGGGCTGTCGCCACACCGCCAGCGCTCTCCGCACCCGCTTTTCTCAGGAACACGTCCATGGCTGAAGCCGATCCCACCGAGGACAAAGGCAGCATCGCGGCGCAGGAGCTGCGCCTCTTCGTCGAGCGCGTCGAGCGCCTCGAGGAGGAAAAGCGGGGCATCGCCGACGACATCAAGGATGTCATGTCCGAGATGAAAAGCCGGGGATACGACACGAAGATCGTCCGTCGGCTGCTCGGCATCCGCAAGAAGCGGAAGGGCGAGTTCGAGGAAGAAAACATGATCCTCGAAACCTATCTCGCCGCGCTGGGGATGATCTGATGTCGATCTTCCTCACATTATGGGCGGCCGCGGGCGCCTGCGTCATGGCCTATGAGCTGACCCGTATCTGGCGGGAAGGCTCGGACTTCGCGACGGTCTGCCGATCGGCCCGCGCCGAGGCGCGCCTGGCGGGCAATCCGGTCATGGGTGCCATCCTGGGCAGCCGCGTCGCCGTCATCGTCATCGTCCTGGTGATCTGGCCCCTGCCCCTCATCTACCGCCTGCAGGAGCGCGCACGATGACCTGCAGCTGCATCGCGGATCTCGACGCGCTCCTGCCGGCCGACAACCGGGTTGATATCCTGATCTCGCTTGTCGACGGCCAACTGGTCGCCCGCGCCTTCTCCAACATCATCCGCCGCGAAACGGGCAAGGTCGAGCGCCGGCGCGGCCGCGCATCATCCATTTGCGCGACCTTCTGCCCCTTCTGCGGCACCCGATATCAACCGGAAACCACCGACCGCCCCGCGACGGCGATCGGTGGGGAGGCGGCGGGCGTTGCCCCGCCCGCCGCCTCCACCAGCGCGCAGGAGGCCGAACGCCTCCGCGAGAAGATGCAGCTGGCGATCGACATCCTGCTCGAGCGCCAGAACGGCAGCCCAGCCCGATCGCCGACACACAATGCCCGCGTCATCCTCGAGCACGCTCTTTCGCAAACCCATCGTCTGGAGGGTTCAACCGATGTCGGCTAATGACACGTCGCCCTATGACTTGCTGCCCGATGAGACGGCCGCCTTCGCGGCGCTCATCGCGGCCTGGAATGCGTTCGTGCAGCTGCCGCTCGAACACCCCGATGACGAGCGAGACTTTCGGCAGGGCATCCACCGCCTTCAGGCCATGATACTGATGCGGCCCGCGCGTAGGTCTCTAGACCACGTGCTCGAAACGGAAGCCGATCCGCGCGACCTTTCAGTCGTGCCGAACGCGCACCGCCAGTCGATCCCGCATCACCGGCTTTGCGCTGTCCAGACCGGCGGGTCATGCGATTATGACTGCGCTCGTGATGGGCCCGGGCCGCGCCGATGATGCGACTCCAACCGCCATCCGACCCGTGCCCCCGCTCTACTCCGGAGCGCCTCGATCGCGACTGGCTCAAGGCACACAGCCGCACGGAGTTGGTCTGCCACCTCAACATGGGTGACCAGCACCATTGGACTTACCGCATAGTCGATGGCCGCACCGGCGAACCGATCGGCCTGACCTTCAGCTCGACCAGCTACAAGCGCTCGCGCCGAAACGGCGACAAGGCGGGTACCACCGAGCGCACCTGGTACGTCGCATCCCATCTCGAACCGATCGCCTCGCTCGACGAGGCGCTCGAGATCTTCCGCATCATCCGTCTTGCAAGAGAGGAGGCCAGTCATGGCTAGCACCCCTGCGCGGCTCGATTCCCGAGCCGGCGAGATCTCCGCGATCGACGATCGCCTGATCGGCTTGAGGGAGGTCGTACTCCGCACCGGCCGATCGCGCCCGACCATCTACCGCGCTCTCGCGGCCGGCACCTTTCCCAGAGGACAGCTGCGCAGCGGCCGCCGCCTCTGGTGGCTCTCCGAGGTCATGCGCTTCCTGCGCGAAGAAGAAGTTCCGCCCCCCTCTTGATCGCGGATCTGGGGACATCGGTGGGGACACCGAGAAAATATCAAATGGGGGAAATCTAATGTTTACAGTGACATCGTTTCGCAATTCCGAAGGCGGCTCGGGCCTCCACCTTCTCGATACAGAAATGGCATGTCACATTCGCCGCGGGCGAGAAGGCTAAGCGGGTACTTCGCGCCTCAGGCCCCGTTTGCGCCGGCGGGCCCGCCTTCATTCTCCCAGCAGTCCAATCCGGCGAGACGCTCCTCTTTTCTTGTGACGCGGGCGGGGGGCCATGTCGGCGCCCGGTCGATGGTCCCCTCGGTGCCAAGCAGCTTTCCGTACGCCTTGGCGAGGCGAAGATGAGCGCTGCGCGCAGACGGATGCGTTGCCGCCGCTGCTGCGGCATAGGACGCTTCCATTCTCATTCTAAAGTAACTCGGCCCCATGATGCGCGCCCCGTTCAGAGAAGGATAAGAAAGCCATACTCGTCGCCCCATCGGCTGATCCCATATCCGGCTAGCGGACTGCGGGATCGCGCGCTTCGTCGCGCAACGCCATAGCGACGGCGTCCGACAGCAGATGATATCGATAGTCGCGGTAGAGATAGCGAGGCACCAGCATCTTGCGGATGCCGTGCTGTGCCATCAGAACAACTTCGTCGCTTTCATCGGGCACTGACATCGAACGTCTCCTGTGGGTGAGGACAAAGCTCGCCGCAGATCGTCAGCCGCAGCGTGCGATCGCCTGCCTGAGCACCCTGCTCCTGTGCGCAAAACCCTTGGGGCTGACGAAACCTCCGGCAAAGCCATCGTACAGACGCCTTGCCATCCGGCTTGTCATATCGAGGGCCGCTGTCCGCGCCGGCCCGCCGACGGCGGGCCCCACTTCGAAATCATGCGGCGCGCGCAGCGGAAAGGCGGTTTCCTCGATGAGGCGCCGGGCGTCGCGCGCCATGTTCCTGTGGACGGTGCGGCTTTCGACGTCAGTAGCGACCTCGGACCGCATGATCGCCGCTTGCTCGCGCGCAAGCTGCATGTTCAGGTCGACGGGAGGATCACTCGCCTCGGCCCCGGCTTCGCCGGCAGGACAGGTTCTGGAGGGATAGGTCATCTGGCGCTCCTCGGTGCGGGAGCCCAAAATTGTCTCTCAGCCGTAGCGTGCGAAGACGTGCCGCGGTACTTGGGATATGGGGATGATCAGGAGGAAAACAAGCTGGAGACCTATGCGGGGCAAGCCGTCCATCTGCACCGCAACGAGGCTCGAAGCCGTCACTCCTTGATCAGGCGACGATCAATCTGCCATTTTCCTTCCATTCTAAGCATCGGCCTTCCGCATCCCTGGCAATTTGCATGCCAGCATTGGTTGGCGTAATAGAGGGAAAGCCTTTCCCTTTTATGCAAACCGGCAAGGCAAAACATAATGGTCCACATGATATTTTATCTTTTCCTGACTCATCGGATTCGATCGGGCCATGGATTCCATATACAGCATGTTTTGATTTCCGATATTATAAGTTTATTTTCAATTTTGTTACGGGTCCGATCATATTTTCCTTATTTTACCAAGAATGATCGCCATATCTGCACCCTTGCTTCGGCAATCAGCGCACGGAGACAGCGATGACCCATGATAAATGCGACACCAGGATGCTCGAGCAACTGCGCAAGCGCGCCTTGTCGGACGCCGCACTGACCACCGATCCGATCAGCCGGCAGCAATTTCACGATCTGGCACAGGCCTATGCCGAAACCGCGACCGAGCTGCGCACCTATGGCACGGCGCGGTGGCCCGTGCCCCAGGCTGCCGTCCTGCCGTGGCGCTCGGTGCCCTTGTGGACATCGAACGACCGATAAGCGTTACGGCTCGACCATCGGGCGGCGGATTACGCTGCCAGGCATCACTCGCTGAACGGGATCGAAGCCTTTGCGTGGAGCCCTGTCGGCAACCAGTCGCGGGTGAACGTACCGCGCAACTGACGCTCGATACTGGCCTTGACGAGTTCGGAGCCGAAGCCCTGGTGGCTGCTTGCTTTCTGCACCTCGCCGCCCCGCTCTACCCAGTCGAGCTGCAACTGCCCGTCATGCCGGGCGATCGATAGCTCCACCATTCCCTTCGGGCCCGCCAATGCTCCATATTTGACGGCGTTCGTCGCGAGTTCGTGAAAGGTGAGCGCGAGCGGCGTCATATGTTTCTCGGACAAAATGACGTCCTCGCCGGTGACGCGGATTCGCGCAGCGCCATCGAAATTATACGCGGCAAACAATTCGCGCAGCATGCCTTGCAGGGTGAAAGCCGACGTGCCGTCCTGAGGCCGGACATAGTCATAGGCGCGGCCCAGCGCAGCGATCTGTTCGCTGAGACGCACCGCATAGTGCTTCAGGCCGGGATCGTTGCGGCTCGACAGCCGCAGCAGCGACGCCACGACGGTGAAGATGTTCTTGATGCGGTGGCCGAGCTCGCGCGAGAGCAGATCCTGCTGCTCCCGCATCATCCGTTGGTCGTGAATGTCGGTGCAGGTTCCGAACCAGCGGCGGATCGCGCCCTGCTCGTCGAGCAGCGGGAGCGCACGCCCGAGCGTCCAGCGATATTCGCCATCGAAGCGGCGCAGGCGATATTCGATCTCATAAGGCTCGCCGGTTTCGAGCGAGTGGCGCCAGATCGTCCAGGCGCGCTCCTGATCGTCGGGGTGGAATTGGCCGTTCCAGCCATTGCCGGCGGTTTCTCCGGCAGTCGCTCCGGTGAACGCATACCAGCGGGCGTTGTAATAATCATGATAGCCATCGGGGCGGGTCGACCATACCATCTGCGGCATGGCATCCGCCAGCACACGAAATCGCTCTTCGCTTGCCGCGAGCTCGGCTTCGGCCGCCAACTCCCAGGCATGACGCGCCAGCTTTTCGCGACGATCCTCCAGAAAGCGCATCACCGAGCGGGCAAGGACCTCGAGCCCTTCGCGCTGCGCTTCGCTCAGTCCCGCGCGCGGCTCGGACGAGATGACGCAGAGCGACCCAAGGGGAGCGCCCTGCGAGGAGCGGAGCGGTGCGCCTGCATAGAAGCGGATATGCGGCGCGCCCGTAACCAACGCGTTGTCGCGAAATCTGGGATCCTCCCGGGCGTCGGGAACCTCCATCATCGCATGACCCATCATGGCATGGGCGCAGAAGGACAGGCTCCGGGGCGTTTCCACCGCCGCAAGGCCGGTCCGCGCAACGAAACGCTGACGCTCTTCTTCGACCAGGCTCACGAGGGCGATGGGACATTCGCATAACCGCGCAGCGAAGCGCGTTATCCCTTGAAGCTCCGGATCGTCGAACAGCCCTTCGACCGCATAAGGCGTCAGCCGGTCCGCCTCGCCATGGTGGGCATCGTGCAGCGCGCCTGTGGTCGCCGTTGCGCCAGCGCCCGGACCTTCGAAGTCCTGCACTCGCTCAGCACCAATCGTGACGAACGGCGCTACCCGATGATCGCAAATTGCGCATTGTCCCCCAAAGACATGCAAGACCAGAGTTGGCCCCCATGCGCCGTTAACCGTCTTATCGAAAAATTGTTCCGACTCTTCCGGGCGGTCCGATCACGGGGTAGCCCCAGCCCCGCAACCCAACCCTGCCTGCGCGCTCAGCCGTACAGACTCATCAGCCAGAACAACAGGACGAGCGGAACCACGACGGCGGCAACCGCCAATATGATTGCGCCGATCGGAATGGCTGCAGACTCGTCCTGATCGATCATGCCCCTCCCTACATCGCGCGCGACCTCCGCTCAACTCGTCAGCCTTGGCGGAGGATTGCGCCATCGCGACCGTGAAGCCATGGACTTAGCCAGGCTGGCGCCCCCGCGCCGTTGAGCGAGAAAGGCAGGGCCGTCGATGGCGCGACAAATCACTCTCCCTGTGAAGGGGGTCGACTTCCCCAACCGGGACGCGCGGTTGCATGGCAATATATCGCGCCGCTTCGAACTCGCCACCTGCCGACCCGGCGAGCCGGTCAGGCTGGTCGCCGAACCCGGCAATCCGGTCGACCCGAACGCGGTCCTCATCCTGTCGGCGCGCGATGTGCCCCTCGGCTATGTGCCGGCGGAACGGGCACCCCTCATCGCGCGCCTGCTGAAGCAGGGCGAAGGCGTACCCGCCATCTTCCAGGGCATTGCAGGCACCACCGCCTTCATCCGCCTGTCGCTCGACGGAACGGTGCCCGTCCTTCCCGCACTGCCCCCTGCCGTCGAAGCCATCGACGCGGAGCCGGACTATTTCACGGATCCGCCGAGCCCGTTCGACTGACCGCGCTCCGTACGGGATCAGGCCCGTCTGCAAACCGATGCTGTCGTGCAGCGCATAGCGGTCGACGATATCCGCGCTCGCCCGGTTATAGCCGACGACCTCCACGGCGTTACCCTCGCGCCGCAACCGAAGCACGATCTTGTCGAGCGCTGCCGCGGCCGAGATGTCCCAGAAATGCGCTGCCGACAGGTCGATGCGCACCTCCTTCCCCGGCTATTCCGGCTGAAAGCAGCGGGTGAAGCGTTCGACCGAGAACATGCGCCGCACTTTCGCGGCGAGGAAGATGCCCGAGAGGATCACTCCGGCGAGCACTCCGGGCAACAGGTCTCGTGTCCAGACCAGGACGACGACCGAGGCGTAAAGCCCGACCTGCGGATCGGCGGCCGGAATAGCCACCTGGAATTGCTCCGGGTCCTTGCAAAAGCCGTGGCCTTGGTGGCGCCCGATCGAGAGATCGACGCGGAAGATGTCGAAGCGGACGCAGCGAGAATGCCCGGCTTTGGGTCACCCGGCCTCGATTGATAAGGCCGACCGTCCATCGGTGGGGGCCAAATGGACGGTCGGCCAATCATGCCGAAGCGCCAGCGGCCAGGATCCCGTTGGGGGTAGGATCCGAAGTCGCCGGACTGCGCCGGCGTGCGCGAAGGCTTGACCCATCGAACACGCAGCCAGGCTGCCAGCCGAAAACAGCGCATTGCCGTCTGTAGCGGCAGTTTCTCTGCGTCTCTGTTACCGTTACATCGAGGCTCGATAATGTTCATGACTCGCTGTTTCGAAGCGTTTATCGTTACGCCCGATGAGCGGGCACCAAACCGGAGCGGGAGGCAGTGACGCCGATGCCGCACGCCAGGAACCACAGGGAGCGGCGTCCGAGCAGGCTGCGTTGATCCGTATGGAACTCGACTCGATCCTGACTTCACCCGATTTTTCACGCGCACCGATCATGAAGCGGTTGCTCTGCTTTCTGGTGGAAGAAACTGTCGCCGGGAGAGGCGACCAGCTGAAGGCCTATTCGGTAGCGGTCGACGGTCTTGGCCGCGCACCCGATTATGATGCGCGCGCAGACAGCTACCCCCGGGTGCAGGTCGGCCGTCTGCGCAAGATGCTCGACAATCATTATCGGCTGTCCGGCGCTCAATATGGAGCCCGACTGAGCATACCGAGCGGCCGGTACAAGGTGGTGCTCGAACTGCCGACGATCGCGCCGGAAGGTTCAACGGA
Organism: Zymomonas sp.; assembly: GCA_027489105.1. Next base: position 7,617 of record JAIYAJ010000308.1, read on the forward strand.
GCCGCTGCCGCCCGCCCTTGCGGAACATATGCCCTCGTCGGGGCCATCGCGGCTGTCCTTCGGGATCTCGCTGCTGCTGACCCTGGTGCTCGTGGTCGGCCTGGGCACGGCTGTGGCGCTTCTGTTGCCCATGGGCACCTCGCGCGCCGCCGATGAGCGCCCGATCCTTGAGGTCGCCGGCACGAACATGGCGCGACAGAGCCCGCTGGGTTCGCGCATTCGCACCGTATTGATAAACGGCCTCGGTCGCAGTCTTGCGTTCGACCTGCGCCCGCTTCCGCTGTCGCCGTCCGTGCAAACGCCGTCGAGAGACGCGCCCCCCGCGCGCTATCGTCTGGGAGCGGACCTGATCGATGGCCCATCGCCCCGCCTCTTCCTCCGCCTGACCCAGCTATATCCCAACAAGCTCCTCTGGTCCGGCGACGTCACGCTGCCGCCCACCGTGCGCAGCGACGCGGCAGCTCTGGACCAGCGACTGGCGTCCGTCATCGCGACCATCGGCAAGGTGGACGGGTTGATTGCCATCCACGAACTCCAGCGCAGCGCCGGGCAGGAAGCGATCGGCTATAGCTGCCTGCTGCTTTACCATCGCTATCGCAAGCAGCGATCGCCCGAGGACCGCCTCCATGTCGAGACCTGCGTCGACCGCAGCCTGGCGCGCAATCCCGACGATGCCACGCTGCAGGCGGCTGCGGCACAACTGGCTGCGGAGAAGATGTACGATCCCGGCGTCGATCCGAGTTCGAAGGCCGGATATCTTCTCATCGCACGGCGCCACGCGCAGCTGGCACGTGTACTCGACCCTTATAATGGCTGGACCAACGCCACCCAGGCCCGCATTGCGCTGGCCCGCGGCTCCTGCTCTCAGTCATCCAATTTCGCACAGCGCGCCGTCGCCCTGCAACCTTATGAACCGAACTTGCTCGCCGATGTAGGGGTCTATCTGGCCGATTGCCGGGACCCTCACGCCGAAGCCGTGATCCGCCGCGCGATCGCGGTTGGCGATGACCCCTCCGGCCGTTATCATGTCCCGCTGCTGATGCTCGCCATCATCCGCGACGATCATGCTCTTGCCCGTGAGGCCCTGTCGCAGATGGCACCGCCGGTGATCGGGCGGCCGCGCGGCTTCTACATCATGGCAGCCGCGGGCTATGGCATGCTGGGCGACCGGGAAAAGGGGCGCGCAGCCTGGAAACAGCTCGAGAGGCTGGACAACGCCGTCGCTCCGGCACCCCGCGCCTATCTCGATCAACTCGGTTATTCGCCAGAAACGCGACGGAAAATTGCAAAGGATCTCCGACTGATCGGCCTCGCACCGGATCTGTGAACCAGTGATTTAGCGCTATCCCGCTTCGGCGGTCGGCGTTACAGCCGTGCAACGATATCGCATCGACCATCGGATGCAGACGCAGGGATGGCCCCATGAACACCGTCGTCGACATCTCCCTCCGCCTTGCCGGCCGAAAGCCCGATCTGGGGGCGGACCTGCTGGTAGCTGCGGCCGCGATCGGCCTTGCAGCCGCCGGACGACTGATCGTCGACATTTTTGCGCCGGGTGTGGCGCCCTTCGCCTTCGTCTTCCCCTTCATCATATTGGCGAGCCTGGTCGCCGGCGCACGGGCGGGACTGATCGCGGCAAGCATCTGCCTGATCCTCATCTGGTATTTCGTCATTCCCCCGGCTCGCTCCTTCGAGATCACTGCGACGCAGCTCATCGGTCTTCTCGTCGCCGCATTCTCTCTCGTCCTTGCGGTGGCCGTAATCTCCGCCTTCCGCTCCACGGCCCTGCGTCTGCGCGAGGAGGAACGCCGTCATATCGAGTTTCTCTCTCTCGCCTTGCGCGAGGTGGACCACCGGACGCGCAACAATTTCCAGATCGCGGCCTCGCTTCTGGTATCTCGCGCAATGTCCCACGCCGATCCCGACGTGCAGGACGAGCTCCGCGCAGCGGCAGGCCGGCTGCAGTCGCTCGCCGCCGTCTATTCCAACCTGGCGCTCAGCAGCGCCGACCTGACCAATGTCCTGCTGCACGACCATTTGCGCGATGTCTGTGACCGGATTCGGGAGGCTATGCTGCCCCCCGGCATCACGCTGAGCCTCGATGCCGAACCGATGCAGGTAGCGGCGAAGACAGCCGTGGCGATCGCGCTGATCGTCAACGAGGCGATCACCAATGCCGCCAAACATGCCTTTCCCGATGGTCTCGGAGAGATCGCCCTATGGGTCCGGCGCGAAGGCGACGGGCTGGTGGTGACGATCGAGGACAATGGCGTCGGGCGGGCGGACGCGCCATCGGAAAAAGGCCATGGCAGCGGAGCGAGCCTGATGCAATTGCTCGCCCGTTCGCTCCGCGCCACGCTGGACATCAGTGCGGGCTCGACGATCGATCATGGGACGCGCTGCGAATTGCGCGTGCCGGCCCAGCCGGACTGAGCGGCGCGCCGCCCGGACCGGATCAGCCGAAGCGGCCTGTCACATAATCGCGCGTGCGCTGGCCGCGCGGATTGGCGAACAGCTCCTCGGTCGGCTGAAACTCCATCATCCGGCCAAGATACATGAAGCCGGTATAGTTGGAGATACGCGCCGCCTGCTGGAGGTTGTGCGTCACGATTACGATCGTGAAATCCTCGCGCAGTTCGATCAACGTCTCTTCCAGCTTCGCGGTGGAAACCGGATCGAGCGCCGAGGCGGGTTCGTCGAGCAGGAGGACATCCGGCTCCACCGCGATGCCACGTGCCACGCAGAGGCGCTGCTGCTGCCCGCCCGACAGGCCGAGGCCCGAACTGTGCAGCTTGTCCTTGACCTCGTCCCACAACGCGGCGCGGCGCAACGACTTCTCGACGATCACGTCCATCTCGGCCCGGCTCTTGCGCTGGTAGAGGCGCACACCGAAAGCGACATTGTCGTAGATCGACATCGGGAAAGGCGTCGGCTTCTGAAACACCATGCCGACGCGCGCGCGCAGGCCCGCGACGTCGACCGGCGAACGGACCATCGTCGCCTCGTCGATCGTGCCCTCGCGCTCGCGCAGGCGCTGGAGGCTCTTGCGGTCGGCGAGCACGTCATGACCGTCGAGAAGGATGCGGCCGACCGCATGCTGACGCGGATAGAGATCGTAGATCCGGTTAAGCGCGCGCAGCAGGGTCGACTTGCCGCAGCCCGACGGGCCGATCAGCGCGGTGATCTTGTTGCGCTCGACCGGCAGGTCGACGCCGAACAACGCCTGGGTTTTGCCATAGAAGAAGTCCAGCTTGCGCGCTTCGATCGCGAGCCGGTCGCTCGGCGGGAAGGCCAGATGGACCTCTTCGGACAGATGCGAAGGAAGGTCGGTCATTAGCGGCGGGCCTCCCGGGCGACGACGCGCCCGATGATGTTGATGGACAAGACGGCGACGGCGATCAGCAGCGCCCCGACCCAGGCCAGACGCTGCCAGTCCTCATAGGCGGACAGGGCGAACTGGAAGATGGTCGTGGGCAGACTGGCCATGGGTTGGGTCGGATCGACCGAGAAGAACTGGTTGCCGAGCGCGGTGAACAGCAGAGGCGCGGTTTCGCCGCTGATGCGGGCGAAGCCGAGCAGCGCGCCGGTGATCAGGCCTGCGCGGGCGGACTTCCACACCACCTTGCGGATGACGAAGGCGCGGCTGGCTCCCAGCGCCATACCGGCTTCGCGCAAGGCGCTCGGCTGCAGGCTCAATATGTCCTCGGTCGTCCGGGTCACGATCGGCATGGCGATGATCGCCAGCGCCACGGCACCGGCAATGGCCGAGAAGCCATGAAAGGGGCGGACCAGTATCTCGTAGACGAACAGGCCGATCAGGATCGACGGCGCCGACAGCAGCACGTCGTTGAGAAAGCGGACGGCGGCACCATAAGGGGAGCTGCCGCCATATTCCGACAGCCAGGTACCGGCCAGCACGCCGATGACCACGGCGATCAGCAGGCCCATGCCGCACATCATGATCGAGCCCATGATCGCGTTGGACAGCCCCCCCTCGGAGCCGGGAGCGGGCTGCGTCATGGTGAAGATCTTGGCGTCTATGCCGCCCAAGCCCTTGCTCAGCAGCGACCACAGGATCAGGACGAGCGCGGTCAGGGCGATCAGCGTCGCGATCGCCGTGAGCCCGACGAACAAATAGTTGGAGAGACGGCGGTAGAGGGCGCGATCCATGGCGAGGGCCTCAATATTTCTGGCCGCCGAGCAGAGCCCGGGCGATGGCGAGGACGCCGAAGGTGATGAAGAACAGCACCAGGCCGAGCGCGACGAGCGCCGCACTGTGCATGTCGCTGGTGGCCTCGGCGAACTCGTTGGCGATCGTCGAGGCGATGGTCGAGCCCGAGGCGAAGATGGAGTCGGGGAAGCCGTGGGCATTACCGATGATGAAGGTGACGGCCATCGTCTCGCCGAGCGCGCGGCCGAGGCCGAGCATGACCACGCCGACGACACCGCGCCGGACATAGGGAATGATCACCGAGCGGACCACCTCGAAGGGGGTGCAACCCAGGCCATAAGCGGCCTCGCGCAACTGCGCCGGAACGGTCATGAACAGCTCGCGGAAGACCGCTGCCATATAGGGCAGGATCATGATCGCGAGGATGACCGATGCGGTGAAGATGTTGGCGCCGTTCGGAATGCCGGAAAATACCGACTCCTGCCAAGAGCCGGGCTCGGCCTCCATAATCAGCGGGAGCTGAACATGCTCGGCGAACCAGGGCGCGAGCACGAACAGGCCCCACATGCCATAGACGATCGACGGGATGCCGGCGAGCAGCTCGACCGCGATCGCCACCGGCTGCGCAATGGTGCGGGGGCAGAATTCGACCAGAAAGACGGCCACGCCCAGCGCCAGCGGCAGCGCCATGACCAAAGCAAGGAAGGCGGTGACCAGCGTGCCGACGATCGGGCCCGCAGCACCATAGACTTCGGTGACCGGATTCCATTCGCTCGAGGTGAGAAATCCCAGCCCGAACTCGGCGAAGGCAGGCCAGCCGCCGATGGCGAGGCTGATGACGACGCCGCCCAGAGTGACGAGCAGCATCGTTGCCGCGCCCAGGCAGGCCGCCTGGAAAATGGCCTCGCCGGTCGAACGCGATGGTCCGAAGCGTGCAGTGTCAGTTACGGCGCTGGCCATGGTCCTGTTCCCGTAAAGCGGCGAGGTTCAAACGCACCTCGCCTACCCCCTTGCCTTCTCGGGTTGACGTTCCGATCAGCGTGCTACGTAGACCGGCTTACCGCCCGCCTTCACATTGGCAAGCCATTGCTTCCGGACCAGCGCCTTCACCGGAGCCGGCAGCGGCACATAGTCCAGCTGAGCCGCCGTCGCATCTCCCGATTTGTACGCCCAGTCGAAGAATTTCAGCACGCTGGCGCCGGTCGCCGCATCGGCCTGGCTGCGGTAGACGAGGATGAAGCTCGCGCCGGTGATCGGCCAGCTCGACGCTCCGGGCTGATCGAGCAGCAGGACATAATTGCCCGGCGCCGCCGACCATTTCGCGCCGGCTGCAGCAGCGGCGAAGTTCGCGGCGGCAGGCGCGACGAACTTGCCCGCCTTGTTCTGCAACAGGACGAAGGTCGCCTTATTCTGTTTGGCATAGGCATATTCGACATAGCCGATCGAGCCCATGGTCTGCTTGACGAAGGCCGAAACGCCGTCATTGCCCTTGCCGCCGATCCCGGTCGGCCAGGAGACCGCGTCACTGGCGCCGACCGTCGAGGCCCAGGCCGGGCTCTTCATCGCGAGATAGGTGGTGAAGAGGAAAGAGGTGCCCGAACCGTCCGAGCGATGCACGACGGTGATCGGAAGCGGCGGCAGTTTGACGCCCTTGTTGAGGGCGGCGATGCGCGGATCATTCCACTTAAGAACGCGGCCCATGAAGATGTCGGCGAGCAGCGCGCCCGACAGCTTCAGCTGACCCGGCTGGACGCCGGGGAGATTCACCACGGGAACCACACCACCCATTATCGTCGGGAACTGATAGAGGCCGGCTGCTGCCAGTTCTTCGGGCTTCAGCGGCTTGTCGGATGCGCCGAAGTCGACCGTCCGCGACTTGATCTTCTTGATCCCGCCGCCCGAATCGATCGCCTGATAGTTCAGACTGATGCCGG
>JAIYAJ010000524.1 GCA_027489105.1 Zymomonas sp.
CCCTGCTCGAGGCGATGGCGGTCGGTACCCCGGTGATCGCGAGCTGCAAGGCCGGCGATGCTGCCGTCGTGCTCGGCGAAGGACGACACGGGCTGCTCGTCGGGGGTGAGGATCCGGAGGAACTGGCTGCAGCGATCGCGCGCCAGTTGTCGGGCGACGCCGTCCGGCCCGGGAACCGGGCACGCGACTTCGGTCTCCCGTCCCCCACCTATCTGCGTCTGGCGCAGGAGGTGATGGCGCGCCGCCGCGACGGCTTCCGCCACGCTGCATGACGCTCGCCAAGACGGCACCGTCCGGCCCCGCCATCTTCTCGCGCATGGGGCGCAACCTCGCCTGGCTGCTCGGCGGACGCGGATTCCAGGCGGTGGCCAGCATCGCCTATCTCGGGATCGCCGCCCGCGCGCTGGGTCCGGCCGGCTTCGGCGAATTCTCGCTCATACTCGCTTATGGGCAGGCGATCGCCAATGTCGCGCAACTCCAGTCCTGGCAGACGGTGATCCGCTACGGGACGCTCCACATTGCCGCCGCTGCCCGCGACCGGCTGGGGCGCCTGCTCGCTTTCACCATGGTACTCGACATGGCCGGCGCGCTGCTGGGGGCTGCCGTTGCGCTGCTCGCAGTGCCGCTGGTCGCCTCCTTCCTCGGCTGGGCGGATCATGAGCAGGGGCGTGCAGCCTGGTTCGGTGTCGCCCTGCTGCTGTCGATCGGCGCGACGCCGACGGGTATGTTGCGGCTGGTCGATCGCTTCGAACTGATTGCCTATGCGCAAGCGGTGGGGCCGCTGGTGCGGCTGGCCGGGGCGGCGCTCATCTGGGTGCGGGGCGGCGGGGTCGAACAATTCCTGGTCGCCTGGGCGGCTGCGGCGCTGCTCCAGCACCTAGCGACCTGGAGCCTTGCGCTGCTCTGCACCGACCTGCCGATCCGGCTGTCGCGGGAAAGCCTGTCGCGGAGCCGCACCGAAAATCCCGGGATCTGGCATTTCATGCTGACGACCAATGCGGCGGGGACGATCGGGCTCCTGTCCGAGCAGCTGGCGACGCTGGCGGTGGGGGGCATGGCGGGGGCGACCGCCGCCGGTGGCTTCCGCATTGCGGCCAAGATCGCGCGCGCACTGGCCCGCCCGATCCAGATCGCCGCGCGCATCGTCTATCCGGAACTGGCCCGGCTGCACGCGCATGAGGACCGCGCCACCTTCGATCTGGTCGGCTCCCGCGTGGCACGGCTGGGGCTGTTGCTCGGTGTGCTGGCGCTGCTGCTCGGCACGCTGTGCGGCCCGCTGCTGATCCGGTTGCTGGCGGGGGAAGAGTTCGGCTTTGCCCGCTGGATGCTGGCGCTGCTCGCGCTCGGCGTGGCCGTCGATCTGTCGGGGTTCACGCTCGAACCGCTGCTGGTGGCGCGAGGGGAGGCGGGAAGGGTGCTGCACATCCGCCTGCTCGGGGCGCTGCTCTTCGTCGTGCTGCTCGTTGCTGGCGTGTATCTCGCCGGGCCGATCGGGGCGGCCGGGGCGACGGTCGCCGCATCGCTGCTGATGCGATTCCTGCTGGGCCGGGCGGCATCGCAGGGGGCTGCACCGCGCAGCGTTAGCGCCTAAAGAGCCTGGCCATGAGCAACCTCTACGCGCGCCTCGCCGCAGGCTTTCCCGATCGGGCCACACCCTTCCTTCACCTCGTCGACGGCGCGACCGTCACCTATGGCGATCTGGAAAAGCGATCGGCCGCCTTCGCCAACGTCCTGCGGTCCTGCGGCGTCGGCATCGGAGATCGGGTCGCGGTGCAGGCCGAAAAGAGCGTCGACATGCTGATGCTCTATCTGGGCGCGCTGCGGGCGGGGGCGGTCTTCCTGCCGCTCAACACCGCCTATACCGCCGGCGAACTCGACCATTTCCTCCGTGACGCCGGACCCGCGCTGTTCGTCTGCGATCCGGCCATGCGCGAGGCGGCCGAGGCCTTGGCCCGCGACGTCGGCGTGCCGCGGGTCGAAACGCTGGGGCCCGGACGCGAGGGCAGTCTGTCGGGTCTGGCAGACGCCGACGCGACGACTTTCGAAGATGTGCCCCGCGAGGACGACGATCTCGCCGCGATCCTCTACACCTCGGGCACGACCGGCCGGTCCAAGGGCGCGATGCTGAGTCACGACAATCTCGGCTCCAACGCCTTCATGCTGCGTGAGGAGTGGCGCTTCACCGCCGAAGACGTGCTGCTCCACGCGCTGCCGATCTTCCACACGCACGGGCTGTTCGTCGCGACCAACATCGTTCTCGCCGCCGGGGCCTCGATGATCTTCCTGCCGCGCTTCGATGCGGGTGAAGTCATCGCCCGGCTGCCTTCGGCAACGACGATGATGGGGGTGCCGACCTTCTACATCCGGTTGCTCGACGATCCTCGCTTCGACCGGGCCCTGACCCGCCATATGCGGCTGTTCGTCTCGGGCTCGGCGCCATTGTCGGCGGACATCCATCGCGAGTTCCGCGAGCGCACCGGCCATGCGATCCTCGAACGCTATGGCATGACCGAAACCAACATGAACATTTCGAACCCCTATGACGGCGAGCGGATCGCGGGCACCGTAGGTCTGCCGCTGCCGGGTGTATCGATCCGCATCGCCGATCCCGACACCGGTGCGGTGCTGCCGGTCGGCCAGGTCGGGGTGGTCGAGATCGCCGGCCCCAATGTCTTCAAGGGCTATTGGCGGATGCCGGAAAAGACCGCTGCCGAGTTTCGCGACGGCCATTTCATCTCGGGCGATCTCGGTTTCATCGACGAACGCGGCTATGTCACGCTCGTCGGGCGCGCCAAGGATCTGATCATTTCCGGCGGCTACAACGTCTATCCGGCTGAGGTCGAAACGGCGCTCGACGAGCTGCCGCAGGTCCATGAATCCGCCGTGATCGCCGTGCCGCACCGCGAGCTGGGCGAGGCGCCGGTCGCGGTCGTCGTGCCGCGCGACAAGGGCTTCGCCGATGCCGAGGCGATCCGCGCCGGGCTTGCTGACCGGCTGGCGCGCTACAAGCAGCCGCGCGGGATCCTGTTCGTCGAGGCGCTTCCCAAGAATGCGATGGGCAAGGTGCAGAAGGCGCTGCTCCGCGAGGAGCATCGCGCCCTGCTCTCCGGCTAATCCGTCAGGGCGCCTTGGGCGGAACGGCGACGCGCCGGACGCTGATGATCTTGATCGCGGGGGCGAGCATCTGCCCCTTCATCACCCCTTCGCCGAGCGTGGGGCTGCGCGGGGCGGCGAGGATCTTCTTCACCACGTCCATGCCCTGGACGACATGGCCGAAGGCGGCATAGCCGACATTGTCGCCGGGCGCCGAGGGATTGGCGTCCATATAGCTCATGTCGCCGACGACGATGAAGAAGTCGCCCGCCGCCGTACCCGGCGCGTTGCGGCCCATCGAGATGGTGCCGTCGACATGCTTGAGCCCGGTCTTGGTCGTCGGCTCATGCGCGATCGTCGGGAAGACCTTCTTCGGATCGAACTTGATCCCGCCCTGGACGAGGCCGAGTTCGGGTGCGCCGGGCACCGCGACCGCGCGGTAGAAGGTGGAATTGTCGAACCGCTTGCTGTCGACATAGCGCAGGAAATTATTGGTCGTGATCGGCGCGCGCTCCTTCTCCAGTTCGAGCAGGATCGGCCCTTCGCTGGTGAGGATGCTGACCTGCACCGTCGCCGGCTTGGGCGCTGGGGCCGGCGCGGGTGCGGCGGCCGGGGCGGGCGCAGCGGCGGGAGCATCCTGCGCGACGGCCGGCATGGCCGACAGACAGAGCAGGGCGGAAAGGGCGAATCGGATCATCGTCATGACAGCATTGTAGACCAGATGTCCGCGCGCATTTGAACCCGCGAGCTGCGGCGAATTTGGCGGAACAGGGTGTCGGGCCTATATGTGGCGGGTCGGCGCAGTGCCGACGGTCTGCGAAGGATCGATCCGATGAACCTCCCCCTGACAGCAAAGCCCATAAGCTTCGTCAGCAAGGTCGTTCATCATGTCTCCTTCGATCCATCTCTCCCGGCTGTCCTGGTCCAACCCTGACGGGCGGGCCCTTTTCGACGATCTCGACCTCCATTTCGGGCGTGAGCGCTGTGGCCTCGTCGGCCGCAACGGCGTCGGCAAATCGACCCTGCTGCGGCTGATCGCGGGCGAGATCGCGCCGCGTTCGGGCAAGCTCGTCGTCGATGGCAGCATCGCTGTGCTGCGTCAGCTCGTCGAACCCCCGCCCGGCCTCACTGTCGCCGATCTGTTCGGGCGGCGGGAATCGCTGGCCCTGCTCGCGCGTGCCCTGGCCGGCGACGCCTCCGTCGATGAGATGGCCGAGGCGGACTGGACGCTCGAAGCGCGGCTGGAGGAGGCGCTGGCCGAAATGGGCGTGCCGGTCCCGCCCGATACGCCGCTGGCGTCGCTGTCCGGCGGGCAGCGCACGCGCGCGGCGCTTGCGGCTGCCGCCTTCGACGCGCCCGATTTCCTGCTGTTCGACGAGCCGACCAACAATCTCGACCGTGAGGGGCGGCAGGCTGTGATCGACCTTCTGATGCGTTGGCGAAATGGCGCGATCGTCGTCAGCCATGACCGCGAACTGCTCGACCATATGGACGCCATCGTCGAACTGTCGACGCTCGGCGCGGTTCGTTATGGGGGCAACTGGTCCGACTATCGGGCGCAGAAGAGCGCTGAATTGGAGGCTGTGCGCCACGATGTCGCGACCGCCGAA
>JAIYAJ010000393.1 GCA_027489105.1 Zymomonas sp.
GGCTCCAGCTGTAGCTGTCGATACCCAGCTTCGGCTGCCCCTCTACCACCCGACGAGCCGGCCCACCCTCGGACGGCAGGACATACAGCCCGCGCTCCGCGACGAAGGCCAGCGTCTTGCCATCAGGGGATGCGGCCAGACGCGACGCCCCCTTCGGGGCATCGACCGCCGAGAGCCGGCCATTCAACTCGCGGAGCATCAGCCTCCCGCCTTCAACCAGCGCGATCCGTCCCGATGACAGCCAGACTGCGTCGGAAACGCTCTTGCCCTCGTCACCGAAGCGCGTCAGCCTGACCTTGCGGCGCGTGGCCGGATCATAGGACCAGAGGTCACGCCGCCCGGTGCCGCCCTCGTTCCAAAGGAACAGCAGGCGACTGGAATCCGCCGCCCAGGCGAAGCCCTCGGGCGAGGTGCCGATGATGCTCGTCTCGGCATAGAGGGCATCGATCGACGACAGCGCATTCACAGCCGCAACGGGAGACGACGCCGGCTGAGCGGTGACGACGCCCGACAAGGACGATGTCAGCGCCAGAGCGAGCAGCAGGCGACGGAAGGCAGTCATGTCTCGAACCCCGGACGAGGAAGGGAGAGGCGGAAGGGCACCATTCAGCGCTTGGCGCGCGCGCCCAGCTGCCGGATCAGCACATCCCAATAGTCGAGCTCCTTGTAGAAGGAGGCCAGCGGGATGCGCTCGTCGGTGCCATGGGCCCGCATCTCGCCAGGCTGCATCGCAAGGCTGCCGGCACCGTAGGTCGGTATTCCGACCCGGCGATATTCGCGGCCCTCGGTGCCGCCCGACGACATGTTCGGCGACAGCTTTGCACCCGGCCAGCTGACATCCACTGCGCGCTGCAGCATGGCGGTCACGTCGGGGCGCAGCGGCGAGGCCGGGCTATCGACAGCCTCGCCGACGAGCTTCACCGTGATGGCGGGATTGGCGACCGTATCAGCGATCGTCTTCTGCACCTCGGCAACCGGCGTTCCAGGAAGGATGCGGCAATTGACCGTCGCCGTCGCCGCCTGAGCGAGCGCGTTGGGTGCATTACCGGCCTTGAGCATGGTCGAAACACAGGTCGTCCATAGCACCGTCCCGACATCCGGATGCGCGCGCGCGACCTTGATTGCGGCGGGATCGGCCGGATTGTCGAGCAACGTGCGCAGCGCCGTGGCGAGCTCGCCACTTGCTCCGGCAGCGGCCTTCTCGGTCATCAGGCGTGTGATCGGATTGAAGATCACGGGGAATTTCAGATCACGCAGCTTCACCAGCGCGTCGGCCAGATCGTAAATGGCGTTGTCGTCGCGCGGCATCGAACTATGCCCGCCCTTGTTGGTGGCGGTCAGTTCGAAGGTCGCGTTGGTCTTTTCGGCGGCCTGCATGCCGAAGTCGATCGGCTTGCCCTCGGCGGTGATCGTGCCGCCACCGGCGTCCGCGTTCAGCGCGAACTCGGCCTTGGCGACCAGCGGATTGGCGATCACCTTGCGCGTGGAGAACATGCCCGTCTCCTCGTCGCCCGAGAAAGCCAGCAGCAGGTCGCGGTCGGGAACATAGCCCGCCTTCTTCAGGCGCGCGAAAGTCGACACCAGGACGGCGACGCCGAACTTGTTGTCATGGGTGCCGCGGCCATAGAGCCAGCCATCCTTCTCGACCGGCTTATAGGGATCGGTCGACCAATAGGAGGGCAGCGCATCGACCACGTCCATATGGGCGAGCATCGCGACCGGCCGGCGCTTCGGATTGCGACCGGCGTACCGCACGATCAGCCCCATCGTCTCCTCGCCGTCGATGGTGACGGGGACGCGAATGATATCGGTGGAGGCAAAGCCCGCCTCGGTCAGGCGGGCCGCCAGAACGTCCACCAGCTTCGGGACGCCAGCGCGCCCCTTGGCCGTGGGAATGGCCACGATCTCCTCCAGCAGCGCGCGGGCGCTCTGCTGGTCCGCCGCCGTGGCGTGCCACGGCTTCGAGGGCGTCGATGCAGCCAAAAGCGGCTGGGCGGCAAGCATCGCAGACATCGCGATGGCGGAGATGTGGGAAAGCTTCACTTCAATCCTCCGAACGGGCGTGGCCGCACCCGAAGACACGGCCACGCGAGCGATCAGAACTTAAACGATACGCTGGCAAAACCATAACGGCCCGTCGCGTCGTAGAACTGCGGGTAGGTGTTGCCGTTGCCGCCATCCTCGATCGCTGCCGTCGTGGTGAGCGGCGGGTTCTTGTCGAGGATGTTGTTGATGCCGACGGTCAGTCGCGCATTGTCGAACAGGTCGTAACCAAGCGACAGGTCGAAATAGCTGCGGCTGTTGAGCTTGCGGTTGATCTCCGCGAAGCTGCCCGTGAGCGCAGCCTGGCTGCTCGTCTGCGAGATCTTCACCGCAGAGATATAGCGCCAGGTCAGACCGACATCGAGACCGAAGGGCGTCGCCCAGCTGGTGAGCAGCTTGTGGCGCCATTCCGGACGCGGACGACCGCACAGGCCGCCATAGAGACCCGAGCACTCGTAGATGTCGTCGGCCGGCGAGGTCGGCAGCGGCTTGGTCTTGTAGCTGTCGAGATAGGTGCCGACGAGGTTGAAGCTCAGCGAACCCATCGTGTCGAGCGGGACGCGATAGTCGACGGTAAGGTCGATACCGCTGGTGCGCAGCGAACCGGTGTTGACGTTGAAACGCTCGAAGAAGCCGTCATTGGTCAGGAACAGCGTACCGCCCGGACCACGGTTGATCGCGGCGCACGATTGCGGATCGGCATTGTACAGGCAGTTCTTGAGCGCCAGGTTCGGATTGACGCTGCCGATCAGGTCCTTCACGCGGATGTTGAAATAGTCGACCGAGATGGTGAGGCGGGGCACGAAGCTCGGCTCGAACACCGCACCGAACGACCAGGTGTCGGCCTTCTCCGGCTTCAGATTCTCGTTACCACCGATAATCGCGTTGAACTGGCCGGCGGGATTGTCGACGATGTTACCATATTGCGCGGCAGTCACACCGGTGTTGGCGCACTGTGCGAAGGTCGCGAACGGCGTCGGGCCCGAGCAGGGATCGTAGGTGCCGTTGGCGAGTTCGGTCAGCTCGACCTCGAAC
>JAIYAJ010000430.1 GCA_027489105.1 Zymomonas sp.
ACGAGGTCGGACGCAAGGCGCAGGTCGCCAGCGAGCGGCAGGCTCGCCGCGATGCCGGTGGCCGGCGCAAGGCGGGGCGGGGCGATATGCCGAAGATCCTCCTCGGCAAGCGGCGGCAGCAGGCCGAGGAGAGCGGGGGCGCGCACCAGCGCAATGCCGAGCGGCTGCGCGCAGAGGCCGGCGAGGCGGTGGCAGCGGCGCGCGCGCGGCTGGAGATCATCGAGCCGATCCGCATCACGATGCCCTCGACCGGGCTCGCCTCCGACCGGGTCGTTCTTGCGCTGGAGGAGTTGCTCTTCGGCTTTGAGCCTGCCTCGCCGCTGGCGACGCCGCTCGATCTGCTGGTGCGTGGACCGGAACGCTTCGCGATCGTGGGGCCCAATGGGTCGGGCAAGAGCACGCTGCTCGCCACCATTGCCGGGCAATTGCCGCCGCTGGGGGGAACGGTGCGATGTCCGCTCGGAGCGGTGCTGCTCGACCAGCAGGTGTCGCTGCTCGATCGCTCTCTCTCGATCGCGGACAACTTTGCTGTGCGCCATCCGGGCGCCACCCGGAACGCCTGCCGCGCGGCACTCGCGCGCTTTCGCTTCCGTGCCGAGGCGGCGGACCAGATTGTGGGGACGCTGAGCGGCGGTCAGATGCTCCGCGCCGGGCTGGCCTGCGTGCTGGGCGGAGGAAGTCCGCCGCCACTGCTATTGCTCGACGAGCCGACCAACCATCTCGATCTGGAGGCGATCGAGGCGGTCGAGTCCGGGCTCTCCGCCTATGACGGGGCGCTCCTCGTCGTCAGCCATGACGAGGCCTTTCTCGACGCGATCGGGATCGGGCGACGCCTGCATCTTCCCGCCGGGACGATCGACCCCGGTTGAGCGTACGAGCGCGATCAGGCCAGCCGCTGGGGCAATATCTCGGAATCCTCGAGCACCTTGTCGACCGGGGACATCTGCTCCCAGGGAAAGACGAACCAGTCCTTGTTGACGGTGCGGTCGATCGTGCGGAAGCGATAGTCGACCCGCTCGGTCGAGACGACATTGTCGATCAGCGTCGCGAAGCGGACATTATCGAGCGTGCCGCCCGCCGCAGCGACTGCCGCGCGAATATGCGTGATAGTCGATCCGCTGTCGTTGATATCATCGACGAACAGCAGCCGGTCGGTCGCGCTGCGCGCCGCCAGCTTGACCAGCAGTTCGGCGGAGAAATCGGGCAGCTGCGAGCTGTGATCGACCGACAGCATGGGGACGCCCGTCGCATGGCTCAGATAGACCGCCGGGGTCAGGCCGCCGCGCCCGACGCCGATGATGAAGTCGGGCTGCCAGCCGCTCTCGCGGATCCGTGCTGCGACATAATGGACCGCAGTCAGAAACTCGGGCTGGTCGACGGGAGTCAGGGTCGGCATCGGCGTCCTCGGATCAATGGGCGGTGGCGATATAGGCGTCGAGTTCGGCGAGGTGGCGCGTGATCGCGCCGTCGTCGAGGAACGACCCCAGGAAGCTGTTGCGGGCAAGTGTCGCGAAGTCGCGCGCATCCAGCCGGCCGGCGGGGATCAGCGCGCGATAATTATCGTTCACATAGCCGCCGAAATAGGCCGGATCGTCCGAGTTGATCGTGGCCCTGATGCCCAGGCGGAGCATCGCCTCGATCGGATGGGCGGCGATGTCGTCGACCACGCACAGCTTGAGGTTCGACAGCGGGCAGACCGTCAGCGTCATCGCCGACCGCGCGAGCCGGGTCACCAGATCGGCATCCTCCAGCGCGCGATTGCCATGGTCGAGCCGGTCGACATGGAGCATGTCGAGCGCCTCATGGACATAGGTCGGCGGGCCTTCCTCGCCGGCATGGGCGACCCGGAGCAGCCCCATCTCCCCGGCGCGGGCGAACACGCGGGCGAACTTCGACGGCGGATGGCCGACTTCGGACGAATCCAGCCCCACGCCCACGATGCGGCCCAGCCAGGGATCGGCAGCAGCGAGCGTCGCCAGTGCGGCTTCCTCGTCCAGATGGCGCAGGAAGCAGAGGATGAGCTTGCTGGTCACCCCGTGGCGGCGCTCGGCCTCTTCCATGCCGGCGAGCAGGCCATCGGCGACGACGCCGAAGGGAATGCCGCGATCGGTGTGGGTCTGCGGATCGAAGAAGATCTCGGCATGGCGGACATTGTCGGCCGCCGCGCGGTCGAAATAGGCGAGGGCGAGGTCGCGGAAATCCTCTTCGGTGCGCAGCACGTCGGCGCCCTGATAATAGATGTCGAGAAAATCCTGCAGGCGCGAGAAGCTGTAGGCGCCGCGCAGCTCCTCCACGCTCCTGAACGGGATGGCGATGCGGTTGCGCCGCGCCAGTTCGAACATCTGCTCGGGCTCCAGGCTGCCCTCGATGTGCAGATGGAGTTCGGCCTTGGGCAGGCCCGTCACGAAGGAGTCGAGATCGGTCATGGGCGACAGCAGTACACGATGATCAGCCCGCCGCCAGCCAGATGAAGCGGATCACGAACAGCCCGGCGAGCAGGAACAGCAGCCAATCACGCATGCGGGCCTCGCCCTTGAGCATCTTCATCAGCGCATGGGCGGTGATGCCGAAGGCGAGGCCATTGGCGATCGAGAAGCTCAAGGGGATCATGACCAGAGTCAGAAAGGCGGGAATGGCGATATCGGGTTCGTCCCAGGGCACCTCCGCCAGCGGCGCCATCATCAGCGCGCCGACCAGGATCAGCGCGGGGGCGGTCGCCGCCAGCGGAATCAGCTGCGCATAGGGCGCCGCGAGCATCGCCAGGAGGAACAGCAGGCCGGTGACGACCGCCGTCAGCCCGGTCCGCCCGCCCGCCTGAACCCCGGCGGCGCTTTCGACATAGGAGGTGACCGTGCTCGTCCCCGCGACCGACCCGACCATCGTCGCGGTCGCGTCAGCGAGCAGGATGCGGTTGAGCCGGGGGATGCGGCCGTCCTCGCCGATCAGCCCGGCGCGGCGGGTGACGGCGACCAGTGTTCCGACATTGTCGAACAGGTCGACGAACAGGAAGACGAAGATGATCTCGAGCAGGCCCAGCCCATGGCCGCCGAACAGGCCGGGCAAGTCGAGCTTGAAGGCGGTGTCCCCGATCGCGCCGAGATCATAGGGCTGGGGGGCGAAGCTGACCACACCGATCGCCCAGCCCGCCAGGGTGGTGACGACGGCCCTCATCGTGTGGCCTCGGCGGCGTCGTCGGAGCTGGCTGCGGTCAGGCCCAGGTTGATGCCGCCTCGCAGCACCGTCACGCGGGAGAGGCTCTCGCCGCGCGAGTTGCCTGGCAGGGCGAGTGAGGGCGGTGGATCGCCGCGGTTGGTGCTGGTCGTGCGGGTTGCGCTGGCCTGCGTCGTCACCCCGCTGGTGGCACCCCCCAGGGCAGCGACGGCCGCGTTGTAGGCGGTGCTCTCGCGGATGGTCAGCGCGCCGTTCTGGACGGTGATCAGGTAGTTGCCATTGGCCAGCCCGCTGGCGTCGATCGTGTAGCGGCCGACGTTCTCTCCGGGGGCGCGCACCAGGCGGCCGTCGAGCT
>JAIYAJ010000425.1 GCA_027489105.1 Zymomonas sp.
GCGGTAGGCACGCTTCTCGGGCATATCCAGAATAGGGGCGGCTCGCGCTCCAGTGAATGCGGCAAGGGGAGGGTACTCGGGGAACGTTCCCGGCGGGGATCGGACGGGGCGGGTGTCTGGGATGGATGTCGGAGCGAAGCTCGAGGCCATGATGGCCTACGCCAACGAGGCGCAGGCTCAAGTTTCGGAGATGCAGTAGGGCGGAAGTGGATCTGCGTTCCCGCGCACGACAGGTTCATTGTCAGCACGCACGTCGTCGGGCGGGCACAGCAGATCCGTGGCGGATCGTCTGTTCGGAGTCGTTTGACAGCGTTCGGGCAGCAAGGAGTAGAGTCTAAGATCAATCCGAAGGCTTCCCCTGCCAGAATCGAGCGCTGAAGTTGTTCAGATGCCCTTGGGAGTCCGGCAAAGCTCGAAACGTCTCAGGAATCCTGTTTCCGTCCCCGCCTTCCCGAAAATAGTCCCTGACGGTGCAAAGCGCAGTCAGGCGAAGGTGCTCCCAGGTTCCCGCCATTTTGTCCTGCAGCGCAGCCGCTTGCTTGGCCGCGCTGGGCTTCCTCTTCGGGGTCGGCTCCCAGTAGGCCGGCTGATGCCTATAAACGTGGGTGAAGGTAATGCTTCCGAACGCCCAATCGTCCGCGACAGATTTTCTCCATCGATAAGAGACCCGGACATCCATTTCGGCGTAAAATCGAAAGGGAGGGAAGATGTGGTCTTCGATGCGGAAAAGCTCACCTTCCTGCTCCTCTTCCTCCATCCGCTGCTTCATTGCCCCGAAGGCGTGGGATAGCCGATGTCCGGCGCGCTGGGCCCTGTCGTGTGCGTCCGCCACCTTTCGAGACGATTTCGCGTCGCGATACTGTCGGACCGCATCCTCAAATTCGCGCAGTTTGTTCGCGACGTAGAACCCGCAATCGTGCAGGCGAAGGCAGTGAAGCTCGCCCAGCGGCCCTCCGTCGAGTGCGCGGTCGATCGATGCATCGAGCTGTCGTGGATCGATGGATTTGAGGGCGTCCTTTTCGGTCTGGCTGAGATTGATATCGCCCATGCTCTATCTTTCTTCCGTCGCGAAGCAGTGGCTGGCGCGCTGGCTCGGGGGGCCGTGCCTGACCGGGGCGTCAGGTCTGCTGAGCCCTGCGCTGGGCCCCAGAGTGGACCAGTCGAAAGATCTCCGCCTGGTACTGGGCGTCGCGCAAAGCGTTGTGGGTGCCGGATAGCGTCGGCTTCAGATGCTCGGCGATTTTGCTGGATCGTGTATCCCGCCAGGAGCAACCCGTCGCGCCCATGTAGAGCGCCTTGATGTCCAGAGCGGTAAATCCGAACGGGTTCTCGCCCATAAAGCGGTGGAAATAGTAGTTTATGAAGGACCAATCGAAAGGGGCGTTGAACCCAACGAAGACGAGCATGTCGTCCGCGCCGATCTGGGCTGAGAGCCAGTCGGCGAAGGCCTTCATGGCCGCCTCGGGCTCAAGGCCGCGCTCTTTCAAGTCGCGCATTGAAAGACCCGTCACCTCCAGCGCCTTTGGGTCGAACCTGTCGCTGGTCGGCTTGATCTCGCAGGCGAAGCTATTGCTCGGATCGAAGGCCGAGCAGGCGCCAATCGACAGCAGGCTATATTCGCCGGGAACAGGTCCCGATGTTTCGACATCGACCGAGACGAATATCTCGCGTGGCTCCGTCATGAAATCAGGGGCTCCGTGGGCACGAGGGTCGGACGATTGCGAATGGCGCTCCAATGTTCAAGTAACACCCGTCGGCGTTCGTCGGCGCTGCCGCCGGTCTTCCAATGGTGACCGGCGAAGGTCGTTATGTCGAACGGGAGATTCGCTCCTTCCCGGGCCGTCACCATCGTCGGTAGACCGCGTCCGAGCGCGTACCCCAGCTCCAGGAAGCAATTCGGCCGTGCGCCGGTGATATCGGCTAGAACCATACTGCTGCGATGGAGCTTGGCAAAAATCTCCTGATCAATGCGCGCATGCTCGAAGGTCTGCCGGCCGTCGATGACAGTCAGGCGATACCCCAGCTCATCTTCGATCACAGGCTTCGCAACCACGTCGAAGAAATCCTGAACACTCGCGTAGTCGTCGTGATTGGGATTCAGCAGACGCACCGCGAATGCCCGCGGACGCTCTAGCGACTCCAGCAAATCGATGAGCGCCGAAACCCGATCTGGAACGGTTTGCCGCTTCGGGAAGCCGATGCGGTTAATCCAGTCGTGCGCGTCCCCGCCATCGGCGATTTGGAAGAGGCGCCGAGTCTGGCTGCTCGCAAGGCCGAAAGCATAGAGCCGGCGTGCGCCCTTCGTCTCGCCGCAAAGAGAAAGGTTGAGTGGCACGATGGGTTTGCCGGCGTCGTGATAGAGGTTCGCGAGATACAAGACGCCTTCGTCACCGCCGAGCGCGATTAGCACATCACCGAAGCGAGCTTGCGCCTCCATTCGCTTGCTATTCATGTTCCAGTGCGCTGCGCTCTCGATCTTGATCAGCTGCGAGGCGCGTAGCGCGTCCCACATATCGAGATATTCGTCGGGAATCTGCTCCTCGGTCTTGTGATGCTGCACGGCGACCACGAAGGGCCCGGGAGCATTTTGCGGCCGATGGATGAGGTTATCCTTCACCGCGTTCCAGACCAACCAGTCGAAGCAGACCGGCTGTCCGTCCACGCTCCTGCGCGGTTCGGCATCCACGGGAATGACGAAGTTGGCGCCGCGCTTCACCAGCCCTTTTACGAGCGTGGCGATCAACTCTCTTGCCGCTTCAACGTCGGCGGTCGGCGCGATCGTCAGATCGTTCGCGACGCTGCCGGAAATGTGGATTCTGCGCCCGAACAAGGGAGACCGAGCCATTATTTGTCCTCCATGACGGGAGATGCGTGCAGGCTCGACGCCACCGCCGTCAGATCTGCGAAGCTCACGCCTCGGTTGGGATACGCTTTGGCGAGGGCCGCTGGGTAAAGTCGGGTGCGGATATCGGAGTAGGTCCAGGACGGATGGTTCGCCCGCGCGCTTGTCAGGCGCGTCAACTCGGCGATCTGCGAGGGGGCGAGCGTGAGCCCAGCGAGATCCATCTGGAATAGCTGCTGCCTCTCCGAATCGGAAGGCCGCTTGAACTCTTCGGTGATGGCAGCACGTCGGCGCAAAGCTGGATCGAGAACCGACAGGCGGTTGGTGCAGAGGATCACGACAATCCGCCCGCCATACTGCCGTAGGTCATCAACGCCCTGGATCAGCGTGTTCACCGCGACCTTGTCTTCGTGGTGGCTATGAGTCTGCGCGCGCGATGCGCCAAGGCTGTCGGCCTCGTCGATGATCAGGATCGCGCGGCGGGTTTTACCGGCTGACAGTATGACCTTTCGAAAAGCTTCGGCGATCAAGGTCCCCATCTCACCGACCATGCCGTTGCCTCGAACCCGGTTCGACAGCTTAAACAGGATAGAGTCGGAGCTGCGTGCCTCGGCCACCAGGCGATTGGCGATACACTCCGCCATCGCCGTCTTGCCCGTGCCGACATCGCCGTGGAAAATGGCCAGCGGATATTGCTCCGA
>JAIYAJ010000407.1 GCA_027489105.1 Zymomonas sp.
CGGCCGACGGGCAGGCACCCCGGCAGGTCAACCCGCTGAACCCCAAATATCGGCTGCAGATCGCGCTGTGGCAGCGGCTGCCGCTGGCGGTCGCCAACCGCATCGGGCCCTGGATCGCGCGGGGGCTGGGATGACCGGCGAAATCCTGTTCCTCGCCCACCGCATCCCCTTCCCGCCCGATCGCGGCGACAGGATTCGCAGTTTTCACATGCTGCGCCATATCGCGGCGCGGCGCCCGGTTCATTTGCTCGGCTTCGTGGACAATGAGGAGGATCGCCGGCGGGCGAAGGAATTGCTGCCGATGCTGGCGTCGCTCCACATCGAGATCCGCAGAAAATCACGTCTGCGCGCCGGGCTGGAAGCGCTGGTGCTCGGCGAGCCGGTGTCGATCGCGGCGTTCGGGTCGCGCCGCATCATGCGCATGGTGGACCATCTGCTCGCCGAACGGCCGATCGGCACGATCTTCGCCTATTCGGGCCAGATGGCGCAATATGTGCCCGACGACCGGATCGGCCGCCGCTTCGTGATGGACTTCGTCGACGTCGATTCGGAGAAATTCGCCGCATACGGAAAGGCCGGCCGGGGGCCGCTGGCCTGGATCAACCGGCGCGAGGGGCGCCTGCTTGCCGAATATGAGGACAGCGTCGGCCGCTGGGCGGACGTCAGCCTGTTCGTCAGCGAGGCCGAAGCCGCGCTGTTCCGCAAGCGGGCGGGTCTGTCGACCAGCCATGTCCGTGCGCTCGACAATGGGATCGATCATCGGAAATTCGCACCCGACGGTTTCCCGCGGGTGGAGGGTGCCGAGCCGATGCTCGTCTTCACCGGACAGATGGATTACCGGCCCAATGTCGACGCGGTGTGCTATTTCGCGCGGCGCACCTTCCCTGCCATCCGCGCCAAGCATCCGGCCACGCTGTTCGCGGTCGTCGGACGCAACCCGACGCCTGCCGTGCGCGAACTCGCCAAGCTGAAAAATGTCATCGTCACCGGCGAAGTGCCCGACGTGCGACCCTGGCTCGCTGCGGCTTCGGTCGTCGTCGCGCCGCTCGATATCGCCCGAGGCGTGCAGAACAAGGTGCTCGAGGCGATGGCGATGGCGCGCCCGGTGGTCGCCTCTCCTGCCGCGTTCGAGGGGATCGACGCCGAACCGGGCAAGCATCTGATCGTCGCCCATGGCTATGAGATGGCGAATGCCGTCAGCCATATGCTGACTCACCCCGACGAGGCGGCTGCGATGGGGCGGGCGGCTCGCCAACAGATCATAAATCGCTATGACTGGGATGCGCAGCTCGCGGCGCTCGACGGCCTGCTGGGGATCGGCTGAACATTCTATGTGCGGTATTGCGGGCATCTATCATCTGCAGACGGCCAAGCCCGTCGATGCGGCACGCGTCCGTGCGATGACCGATGCGATCGCCCATCGCGGTCCCGACGGCGCCGATCTCTGGGTGGCGCCCGGCGTAGGGCTCGGGCATCGACGCCTCGCGATCATCGATCTGGCCGGCGGCGCACAGCCGATGCAATCGGCCGACGGACAGGCTGTCGTCACCTATAATGGCGAGGTCTATAATTATCGCGAGGTCCGCGCCGCGCTGCAGGCCTGCGGGCGCCAGTTCCGGACCAACAGCGATACCGAGGTCATCGTCGAGGCGTGGCGCCAATGGGGACCCGACTGCCTGTCGCGCCTGAACGGGATGTTCGCCTTTGCGATCCATGATCGCGAGCGCGGCTGTCTGTTCCTTGCGCGAGACCGGCTCGGGGTGAAGCCGCTTCATTATGCCGAGCTGTCCGACGGCAGCGTGGTGTTCGGATCCGAGCTCAAGGCGCTGCTCGCGCATCCCCTCTTCCGGCGTGCTCCCGACTTCAGCGCGATCGACGATTATCTCGGGCTGGGTTATGTGCCCGACGATGCCTGCATCCTCGCCGGTGTGCGCAAGCTGCCGGCCGGCCATTATCTGATGCTGCGCCGGGGGCAGGGGCTGCCCGCGCCGATTGCCTGGTGGGACGTCAGCTTCGCCGATCGCGCGCGCGGATCGGCTGCGTCGCTATCGGACGAGCTCACCGCGCTGATGCGCTCCGCTGTCACTGATCGGATGGTGTCGGACGTGCCCCTCGGCGCCTTTCTGTCCGGCGGGGTCGACAGTTCCTCGGTCGTAGCGCTGATGGCAGAGGCGAGCCCGCAGGCGGTGAAGACCTGTTCGATCGGCTTCGATCATCCCGATTATGACGAAACCCGCTATGCGGCGCAGGTGGCCGAGCGCTTCGCCACCGATCATCGGACGCGGATCGTATCCTCGGAGGATTATGGGCTGATCGACCGGCTGGTCGAGGCGTTCGACGAGCCCTTTGCCGACGCCTCGGCGCTGCCGACCTATCGGGTGTCCGAACTGGCGCGCGAGCAGGTGACCGTGGCGTTGTCGGGAGATGGTGCAGACGAGGCTTTTGCCGGTTATCGGCGCTATGTCTTCTTCCGGAACGAGGAACGCGTGCGTTCGGTGATGCCGGCCCGCCTGCGCACCGGCCTGTTCGGCACGCTCGGCCGCCTCTATCCCAAGCTCGACTGGGCACCGCAATTTCTGCGCGCGCGATCGACCTTCGCCGAACTCGGCCTGTCGAGCGAAGAGGCCTATGCCGGGGCGGTCGGCGTGACGGCGCGCGAGGCCCGCCTAGCCCTTTACACCGATCGGGCAGTGCGCGACCTGCAGGGGCATCGCGCGGAGGATCGCTACATCAAGGCGATGCGCGACGCGCCGGCGCGCGATCCGCTCGACCGGGCCCAATATGCCGACCTCAAGATCTGGCTGCCGGGCGATATCCTGACCAAGGTCGATCGCGCCAGCATGGCGGTGAGCCTGGAAGCGCGCGAGCCGCTGCTCGATTATCGCCTGATCGAATTCGGCGCGCGTCTGCCGCAAGCGATGCGGGTTCGGGGAAGGACGGGCAAATGGCTGATGAAGCAGGCGATGCGCCGCTATTTGCCCGACGAGATCCTCTATCGCCGGAAAATGGGCTTTTCCACCCCGATCAGTGCCTGGTTTCGCGGGCCGCTTGCCGCCGAGGCGCAGCGGATTGCGCAAGGGTCGGCGCTGATCGAAACGGGCTGGTTCGACGTCGCCGCGCTCGACCGTATCGTGACCGAACACAAAGGCGGCCGGGTCGATCATGGGCGGCTGCTGTGGCAGTTGCTGATGCTCGATCGCTCACTGACGCGGCTGTTCGGTATCGGCTGATCGGGCCGCGTGGCTATTTGACGTCGAGCAATTCGATCTCGAACATCAACCAGCTGTCGGGCGGCACCGGGCCCTTGCCCTTGCGCCCATAGGCTTGGGCGGGCGGGACGATCAGCGTACGCACACCGCCGACCCGCATCCCGACGAGCCCGTCATCCCAACCCCTGATGACCAGACCGTCGCCGAGCCGGAAGCTGAGCGGCGTACCGCCATGTGAAGAGTCGAACTTCCGCCCGCGCTCATCCTTCGGCTGATCGTAGAACCAGCCGGTGTAATGGACGGTGAGCGTTTTTCCCTTGCGCGCCTCGGCACCGGTCCCGGTTTCCAGATCCTCACCCCGAAAAATCTCGGCGGCGTCGACCGGCTGGGCAAGGGCTTGGGCGGTCGGGGCGAGGTCAGCGCATAGGAACAGAAGCGGCAGAAGGCGACGCATCACAAATGTGGATCCTATTTCGTCAGGCTGTGGCGAACATTGGAGTAAGCAATAAGCTCTTCTACCAGCTTAATTTTTGTTCGCCGTGGCTGCGACGATGTCGGCCATGCGATCCGCGCCATCATTTCTAAGGCCTTGCTCGACGCCGATACGGTTGAGCATGGGCTGGTTCTGGCTCGCCTTCCATTTACCATCGATATGCTCGATCGCAATTTCCAGCCCCACTATACCCTTCAGTTGACCGGCAATGAAATCTGCCGGGGCGTCACTTGGACTCCACGGTTCCGCGCGGCCCTGCTCATGCTCGGACGTAAGTTCGTCCAGCTGAGCGCTCAACCACTGGTCGTCATCGATCACGACCGGCTGGCCACGGACTTGAACCACGATGTAGTTCCAAGTGGGTACCACCCTTCCATGCTCATGCTTCGTCGCATACCAGGATGGGCTGACATAGGCTTGAGGGCCTTGAAAGATCACCAGCGTCGGTGGCGCTTGCCGCAGATCCGACAGTTGATCATTGGCTTTCGCGATATGCGCTCGCAGGACAGCGCCACGTGCACCGACCTGAAGCGAGAACGGTACCAGATTGGCAATGAGCCCAGAAGATCCGCTGGTCACAAGGGTCGCTAGGGGGTGCGCACGAATGGCGCCGTGCAGGACTGGGAGTCGATCTTCCCGGAAGGCAGGTGGGCAATACACGCGACCCGAATAAGCCAGGTGGTCGACGTTCGCCAAGGGTCTTATGCAAATAGCCGGCGTCCCCCGTCGGCGGCCTAGGCTGTAGTGATATTTTAGGGATTCCCATTGGTGGCGGGTTCTGATTCAACGCTGGTTTTTGGAGGCTGGCGTGGAAGGCGAGGTACTTCGGGACGATCAATGGGAACGGCTGCGGGAGTTTGTTCCGGGAGGCCGCAAGGGTCGACGTGGCCCTCGCAGCGATGGCCGTCGTTTTCTGGATGCGTTATTATGGTTGGCGCGCTCGGGTGGACGCTGGCGTGATCTGCCAGAGAAGTTCGGCCCCTATCAGACCGCCAAGCGGCGCTATTATCGCTGGGTCGAGCAAGGCGTCATCGATCAGATTTTCGAGGCTGTGTCGGATGATCCCGACATCGAATGGCTCGCGATCGACGCGACGGTGATCCGTGCCCAGGCTCAAGCGGCCGGGGCACGGGTAAAAAGGGGGGCGCTCAAGCCCAGGCTCTCGGTCGATCCAGAGGTGGTTTCGGTACCAAAATTCACGCCATAGTCGACGCCCTTGGTCTGCCAATCCGCTTCATCCTCGGCCCTGGTCAGCAAAACGACATGGCGCCGGCCTGCGATCTGATCCGCGGCATTCCGGCCGACAAAGTTTTGGCCGATCGCGCTTACGATGCCGATAGCTTGCACGACCTCATCTACGAGCAAGGGAGCGAACCGGTCATCCCACCTCGCCGACACCGTAAGCATCAGCATCGCTACGATCGCATCGCTTACAAACAGCGTTGGGGCATCGAGGGCTTCTTCGCCAAGCTCAAACAGTGGCGCCGTATTGCAACCCGCTACGACAAACTCGCCGCCAACTTCCTCGGCTTCGTCAAACTCGCCAGCATCATGCTTTGGCTCAAATGACTAAAATGTCACTACTGCCTAGAAGAACTCGTCAAGTGTCAGGTGGAACTCGATCCGGCGCATGTCCAGCTTTTCGATGCCATAACGCTGGAGGAAGCCCTTCTGCAGA
Organism: Zymomonas sp.; assembly: GCA_027489105.1. The sequence continues at coordinate 5,381 of JAIYAJ010000407.1, forward strand.
TCGGCGCCGAACTCGCCGAGACAGTTCCAGGCGATGGCGATGTCCTGATAGCGGTCGGCCACGCCGAGCCGGCCCACATCGATGCAGTGAAGCGGTCCATGCGGGGGCAGGATGAGGTTGTCGAGCGAATAGTCGCCGTGGGTGACCACCAGATCAGAACCGTCGGGTGTCAACGTCGACAGGCGCTCCCACAACGCCTCCGGCGTCTGGCCGAGACGATCCTCGTCGAAGTCGTCTTCGTCGACCAGCCCTTGTTCCATTCGCTTCTGAGCACAAGCGAGGCGAAACGCATGGCCCGCATCGAAGGGGCAGTCGCGCGCCGGGATGGCATGCAACCGGCGCAGATGGTCGGCCAGACTATCGACGACGCTATGGATGGTGGCTTCGTCGCCCCGTTCGAGCAGTTGATAGGCGGTGAGCCCCGGCACGGCGGCGGTGAGCAGCCAAGATTCCGACTCCGTCGAAAGAAAGCCGGTGATCGCCGGTACTTCGATACGCGTCTGCAACCAGTGCAGCCGTGCATACTCGTCGATCACGTCGTTCGCCTGCGGCCCCCGACCGTATTTCAGGTAATGAAGCGGACGCCGATCGGCATCGGTGAGGCAGTACACCTCGCATCCCGATTCCCCGACCCGGTCGCTATGCCAGATCAGGCCGTCGGTCTGTGTGGCGATGCCGGCAGGGACCGGGATGGGTGAGCAGGCGTCATGACGGTCCACGATCCAATGCCTCCGAAAAGTCAGGTGCAGGCGTCGTCGAGCTGCGCGACCAGTCCGTCCAGCTGGTCCGGGCCGGCGACCCGTCCGATCCGATAGGCCGGCACCGACAGGAGGCGCATCATATGCTGCATTTGCCATTGGGTGAGGCCCATGCGGCGCATCGCTCCCGGCCGGTAGATCAGGTCCTTCGACCATGGAAGCAGATCGGTCGGGCGCAGCCGTGTCAGACGTCCGTCATGGGCCGTGTCGGGGTCGATCATCACGATCGCATGCAGCGGCAAGGGCTGCGCATGAAAGGCCTCTGCCACCGGCAGTTTGAACTTTTCGACGTCGCCGGTGACCCGTTCCAGGCCGGTCGCGTCGATCTGCATACGGTCCAGCGCATCCTGCCAGAGCTTGACCCGCGGAAAGCTGGGAAGGGCGACAGGCGCGCCATCCTCGGAAAGGTCGAGAAGCGTCACGTCGTCGGCTAGCATCGCCCGGCCCCGGTCGATCAGCATGGCCGCGAGCGTCGACTTGCCGGCACCCGACCGGCCGCTGAACGCGACGACGCCGTTGCCGAATCGAAGACAGGCAGAATGCAGGGGAAAGAGGCCCCAGCGCATCGCGGCAATCGCGAAGACCGTTCCGTACAAATAGGTCCGGATCGCAGGATCATCGGGATTGGTTTCCGGCTCGATCGTGATCGTCCGGCCATCGGGCGCTATGGTCCAGGCGGCTGTGCCCCCGACATGAAGACGGCAGTGACCGTCCAGTGCAACCTGCAGGGCCTGAGTTCTCGCGACGACGTCATGGAGTGATGGTGCGGCGCCAAGGCGTATCACGAGATCGCTCTCTCCGGCACCGTCCCATGCCGGCAGATCGGGCAGCGCGATCTCGCTGGAGATCCTGCGCAGCGCATAGGAATGCTGATGCATCTCCTTCGGGGTGGGCAAGGGCTGAGGACGGGTCAAGCAAATCTCACGACTACAGTCTGTAGAGGTCTTCCGTGACGCAGGCAGTCCTCGAAGGCAAGCAGGGGATCAACCGGGGTAGACCGCTTCGACGAAGTATAACCCGTCTGGTGGCGCGTTGAGGCCCAGCCGGGCGCGGTCGGCAGCGGCCAGCGCATCTGCCAGATCGCCCTGCGACCAGCGCCCCTGGCCGACCAGCGCGAGGCAGCCGACCATCGAGCGGACCTGGTGGTGGAGGAAGGAGCGCGCCGCTGCCTCGATCTCGACTGTCTCGCCCAAGCGGCGGACATCGAGCCGGTCTAGCGTCTTGACCGGGCTATCCGACTGACAATGCGCCGAACGGAAGGTGGTGAAATCGTGCCGGCCGACAAGCAACTGTGCCGCTGCATGCATCGCATGTTCGTCCAGCTGCGTGGCCAGCTGCCAGGCCAGTCCGCGGTCGAAGGTCAGCGGCGCGCGCCGGTTGACGATGCGATAGATGTAGCGGCGGCCCATGCAGGAAAAGCGGGCGTGCCAGTCACCCGGCACCTCCTGGACGGCAAGGATCGACACCGGATCCGGCCGCAGATGCGCATTGAGTGCCTCGCCCAGGCGAAAGGCGGGGATCGGGCGTTCGATGTCGACATGCGCGACCATCGCACGTCCATGGACACCCGCGTCGGTTCGGCCTGCGGCGTGGACCGCCGGGGTTTCGCCGGTCGTCGCGGTGACTGCCTCCTCGATCGCCTGCTGAACGCTCGGCCCATGCGCCTGACGCTGCCAGCCCATGAAGGGCCGCCCGTCGAACTCGATCGCCAGGCGGAAGCGGGTCATGCGATGACGGTGCCGACGGCAATGGCGAAGCCGCGCAGCAGCTCCTCCGTGGTCATCGCCGCCTTGCCCGCGCGCTGAACGCGGGTCGGCCGGATCGCGCCCTCGGCGCAGGCAATGGTCATTCGTTCGTCGAGCACGGTCCCGCATGCGCCGTGCATGTCCGCGCTCACCGAGCAGGCGAGGATCCGGATGCGCTCTCCGCCAAGCTCGAACCACGCGCCAGGCGCCGGATTGAAGGCGCGCACCTGCCGTTCGACGTCGATTGCCGGGCGGGTGAAGTCGATCCGCGATTCGGCCTTGTCGATCTTGGCGGCATAGGTGACGCCTTCTTCGGGCTGCACGATCGGTGGATAGGCTTCGATCTTGTCGAGCACATCGACCATCAGCAGGGCGCCGGACCGGGCCAGCTCGTCGGTCAGATCGCCGGCCGTCTTCTGCGCGATGGGGGTCCGCAAGGTCGCGAGCATCGGGCCTGTGTCGAGGCCGCGTTCCATCTGCATGATGGTGACGCCGGTCTCATCGTCGCCGGCCAGGATCGCGCGCTGGACGGGGGCCGCGCCGCGCCAGCGCGGCAGCAGCGAGCCATGGACGTTGAGGCAGCCGAGGCGCGGCGCGTCGAGGATCGGCTGCGGCAGGATCAGGCCATAGGCCGCGACCACTGCGGCATCGAGGTCGAGCGCGGCAAAGTCCGCCTGGGCCTCATCGTTGCGCAGGGAAATGGGGTAGCGAACCTCCAGCCCCAACGCCTCGGCACGTTTCTGGACCGGGGATGGCGTGAGGCCCTTGCCCCGACCGGCAGGGCGTGGCGGCTGGCAATAGACGGCGACCACGTCGTGGCCCGCGTTCACCAGGGCGTCGAGCGTGGGGACTGCGAAGTCCGGGGTTCCCATGAAGGCAATGCGCATGCCCCTCTGAAACGCTTGCCTTGGCAACATGCAAGCCCATATCGAAGGGCAATGTCGTCTCCCGAAATAGAAGCGCTCACACAGGCGCTGGCCAGGCTGCCGGGCCTGGGGCCCCGTTCGGCCAGGCGTGCCGTGCTGCACCTGCTGAAGAAGCGCGAGATCGCGCTGGAGCCGCTGCTGCGCGCGCTCGACTCGGTCAATGCGCGGCTGACCGATTGCCATATCTGCGGCAATGTCGACACCACCGACCCCTGCGGCATCTGCACGGACACCCGGCGCGATTCGCGGATGCTGTGCGTGGTCGAGGAGGTGGCCGATCTCTGGGCGCTCGACCGCTCGCGCCTGTTCCCCGGACGCTATCATGTTCTCGGCGGACGGCTTTCCGCGCTCGAAGGGGTTCGCCCAGAGGATCTGACGATCGACCTGTTGATCGGGCGGGTGGCGGCCGGGGGCGTCGATGAAGTCGTGCTCGCCATGAACGCGACGCTGGAGGGGCAGACGACCGCGCATTACATCGCCGATCGGCTCGAAACCTATCCAGTGCGGCTGACCCAGCTCGCGCATGGCCTGCCGGTCGGCGGCGAGCTCGACTATCTCGACGAAGGCACGCTGGCGCAGGCGCTGCGCGCGCGTCGGCCGGTCAGCTGACGGCCCATATTCTCAAATTCGTTCGGACAGCGTTCAGCTTTCTTCCGTAAAAATGATCGCGACCTGTCTCCAGCTCGGGTCAGCCATGCTGAAGGAGAGCAGGATGAAACGCGTCTTCATGAAAGCGATAGCGGCGCTCGCGCTCACCGGCTCGATCGCCGCGGCCGTCCCTGCCGAGGCCCGCCCTGGCCGATGGGGCTATGATCGCGACTATGGTCGTCACTGGGATCGCGGGCGCGATCACTACCGGTGGGACCGTGGTTATCGTGACCGTGGATATTGGCGGGGACCGCCTCGCCGCTATTATTATACACCGCCGCCGCGTTATGGCTGGGGCGGTGGCTGGGGCCCCCCGCGCGGCTATTATTACCGCGATCGCGATCGTGGTGGCGACGTGCTGCTCGGCGCACTGGCCGGGGTGGCGATCGGCGCGGTGATCGCCGACGGGCGGTAGGCTGGTATTTGGGTCGCCCGTCGCCATGAGCGGCGGGCGGCCTTTTCCTTGACGATTCGGCCCCGCATACCTAGCTCGGCGCTATGGCCATTCTTCCGATCCTCGAAACGCCGGACCCCCGGCTGCGCACTATCTCGCTTCCCGTGGAGAGCGTTGACGACGACGTGCGTGCGCTGATCGCGGACATGTTCGAGACGATGTACGACGCCCCCGGCATCGGCCTGGCCGCGATCCAGGTCGGGGTGCCGAAGCGGATCCTCGTCATCGACCTGCAGGAAGAAGAGGACGCCGAGGGCAAGCCGGTCCGTAACCCGCGTGTGTTCATCAACCCCGAATTGTTCGACCCCTCCGACGACTATGGCGTCTATACCGAGGGCTGCCTGTCGGTCCCCGACCAGTTCGCAGACGTCGAACGGCCGGCGGTCGTCCATGCCCGCTGGCTCGACGAACAGGGCAAGGCGCATGAGGAGCGGCTGGACGGGCTGCTGGCCACCTGTCTCCAGCATGAGATGGACCATCTCGAGGGCATATTGTTCATCGATCATCTGTCCCGGCTGAAGCGCGACATGATCCTGAAGAAGCTCGACAAGGCGCGCCGCAGCCGGGTCGCCTGACCGGCCGTGCCGGGCGCTCAGGCGTCCGCCCAGCGCCGCAGCAGATTGTGATAGACGCCGGTCAGCCGGATCACCGTATCATCGCCCTGGCCGCGTTCGGCGGCGATGTTCTGGATGGCCGAATCGAGGTCGAACAGTGTCGACCGGGCGCCGTCGTCGCGCACCATGCTCTGGATCCAGAAGAAGGAGCATAGCCGCTCCCCGCGCGTCACCGGGGTGACCCGGTGCAGGCTCGACGCCGGATAGAGGATCATGTCGCCGGCCGCGAGCTTGACGCTGTGCGTGCCCAGCGTGTCTTCGACCACCAGCTCGCCGCCGTCATAGTCCTCGGGGTCTGCCAGGAACAGCGTGGCCGACAGGTCGGACCGGATGCGGAAATCGCTGCCGCGCTTGATCCGGATCGCATTGTCGACATGCGTCCCGAAGGCTTCGCCTTCGCCATAGCGGTTGAACAGCGGCGGATAGACCTTCAGCGGCAGGGCAGCCGCAACGAACAGCGGACAGGTGCCTAGCGCGTCCAATATGATCGCGCCGGCCTGCCGGGCGGCCTCGCTGTCTTCGGGCAACTGGCGGTTGCGCTTGGCGAGAGCGGACTGGTGTCCGGAAGTGGCATTGCCGTCGATCCAGTCGGCCTGTTCGACGAGGTTGCGGACCTGTGCGAGGTTGTCGCCCGACAGCAGGTCGGGAATGGCGATCATCATGTCTGGGTCAGCTGCGCAGGACGAAGGGGATCGGCATCAGCCCGCGCACTTCGACGGGCGCCCCATCGCGCAGCATCGGCTGCCAGCGCCAGCGGCGCGCAGCCTCTAGCGCGGCCTTGTCGAGCCGCTCGAAGCCGCTGCTTTCAGCGACGCTGACCTGCTGGACGCGCCCGTCGGTGCCGATGAGCAGGCGGAGGACGACCGTGCCCTGCTCCTTCTTGCGGCGCGATTCGGTGGGATAGCGGGGCGGCTCGCCCTCGATCATCCGCTCATCGAGATTGGCGACGCTGACCGGCCCCGCCGGCGGTGCGGTGATGGCGGCCGGGCGCGGCGGCGGCGGAGCGGGCGACGTCACGACGGTCGGCGGCGGGGCCATGGCCGTCTGGACGATCGGGGGTGGGGTAACGACGGGCGATTCCACGGGCCGCTCGACCGCCGGCTGCGGCTCGGGCTGCTCGATGGCGGGCGGGGGCGCCGGTTCGGCGATGAGTTCGACGACCAGCGGCACGGGCTTGACCTTGGCCATCGGGATCACGTCGAGCTTCACGAGCGCGAACAGGACGATCGCGTGGAGGGCGAGGATGGTCAGGATTCCCGCCCAGTTCGGCCGGCGGTCGGCGCCATAGGTCGAGCGATCCGGCAGCGCTTCCAACGCGGATGGCGCAGCGCGCGCGGGGACGGCGTCGAAGAACAGTGCCTCGGCGCGTTCGACATCCTGCTTGCTGAGCGTCGCGTGCATCGTCACCTGCCCACTCCCGGAAGAACACCCTCGCTAGTACAGTAAATAGTGAGAATCAATCGCATTAGCATTTGATTCGGATCAAGGCTTGCCTACGCGATGCGTGACGCGGGGCCACTCTCCCTCTATGGGTGGCGGATGCCCCGTCAAAAAACCTCCGGTCTGCCCAGCCGCGACCAGATCCTCGATTTCATCGTCAAGTCCGAGACGCCGGCCGGCAAGCGCGAGATCGCCAAGGCTTTCGGCCTTCATGGTGCCGCCAAGATCGAGCTCAAGGCGCTGCTCAAGGACATGGCGGACGAGGGGCTGATCGACAGCGGTCGCGGGCGCGCCTTTCACAAGATGGGCGGCATTCCCAAGATGACCGTGTTGCGGATCACCGACGTCACCGACGAGGGCGTCCCGCTCGCGGTGCCCGAGACCTGGCACGGCGAACATGGCCCCCCGCCGCAGCTCCGGGTGAAGGAAGCGCGCGGTCGCAAGGGTCCGGCGCTCGGCGTCGGTGATCGCATCCTGGCTAGGACCGAGGAAGCCGGACGCGGCTGGATCGCCCATCCGCTCAAGAAGCTCGAACGTGGCGAGGCGCTTCTCCTCGGCGTGCTCCATCGCGATGGCGATCGACTCTGGCTGCGCCCCGTCGACAAGCGCGAGAAGCGCGACACGCTCGTTTCCGATGCGGGCGGTGCGGAGCCGGGCGATCTGGTGCTCGCGGAAAAGGCGGGCCGTCCGCCGCGCATCACCGCGCGGGTCACCGAGCGGCTGGGCGATCCCTTCGCGCCACGCTCCTTCAGTCTGGTCGCTATCCACAAGTTCGGCATTCCCGATGTGATGCCGGAAGCGGTGATCGAAGAGGCCGAACTGGTCCGCCGGTTGCGGCTGGGTGGCGCGCGCGAGGATTTGCGCGACCTGCCGATCGTCGCGATCGACCCCGCCGATGCGCGCGACCATGACGATGCGATCTGGGCGACGCCTGACGACGACCCCGCCAATCGCGGCGGCTTCAAGGCGATCGTCGCCATCTCCGACGTGTCCTTCTACGTCCGGCCCGGCTCCGCGCTCGACCGCGAGGCGAAGAAGCGCGGCAACAGCGTCTATTTCCCCGATCGCGTCGTGCCGATGCTGCCCGAGGCGCTATCGGCGGGCATCTGTTCGCTCAAGGCAGGCGAGGACCGGGCGGCGATGGTCTGCCACCTCACGGTCAAGGCCGACGGCACTCTCGCCGGCTGGCGCTTCTCGCGGGCGGTCGTCCGGCTCGCTGCCAACATCGCCTATGAGGATGCGCAGGCGGCGATCGACGGCAATCCGATCGAGGGCGGCTGGGACCAGAGCCTGACCGATACCGTGCTCAAGCCGCTCTGGACCTGCTGGAAGGCACTGGCGGCTGCGCGTGACAAGCGCGAACCGCTCGATCTCGATCTGCCCGAACGGCGCGTGGTGCTCGACGAGAAGGGCCGTATCCTGTCTGTAGCACCGCGTGAGCGGCTCGACGCGCACCGGCTGGTCGAGGATTATATGATCGCGGCCAATGTCGCGGCGGCCAAGGCGCTCGAGGCTAAGAAGGCGCCGGTGATGTACCGCGACCATGAGCCGCCGAGCCGGGAGAAGCTGGTCGCGCTCAAGGACTATCTCGCGACCTTCGACATGGAATTCGCGCTGGGCCAAGTCGTCCGGCCTTCGACCTTCAACCAGATCCTCAAGCGGGTGACTGACGACACGATCCGTCCGCAGATCATGGAGCAGGTGCTGCGCAGCCA
>JAIYAJ010000047.1 GCA_027489105.1 Zymomonas sp.
CACGCTCGATCTCGGCGGCAAACGCATCAACGTCAAAGCCCATGGGGCTAGGCACGGGCGGGACCGGAGCAACGCTTGGCAGCCCGTTCTGCGCCATCGCGGTCATGCTGCCCGCAAGCGCCTCAAGGCGAGCGGCCTCCTGCCGCAGATGGGCAACGTGAGCCCGGATATGATCGACGGTCCGCAGGAGCGTGCTGTTGATGTCAAGGGTCGGCTGAATGTGCATGGTCAGTCTCCGTGGCGCAGTGCGCGCCGGTCAGGTAGGGGAGAGGGCTAGCGCGGCGTGGCAGCGTGCCAAGCGCGCCAGAGCTGCTTGACCGCGTCCTTGGTGCCGACGCGCATCGCATGATTGTGGGCTCGGGCTTTGGTCCATTCCTTGCCGAGCGCCTTGGCTTTCTCACGGTCATAGATCGCCCTGAACCGCTCGTTCCCGGCCTTGATGAGCCCAGCCCCGATGACGTAGGCGGCAGCGCGACGGGGGCGCATGTCGGCAATGCCGGGGACGATCAGGGAGGCCCGCTCGCTGCCGTCGTCAGAGACAGCAAGGCCGAGGCGACGCCAGACTTTTGAGACCCGGTCGTAGTTAGAAAGCGGCCCCGTGTGCCCGATCATGGTGGCGATGGAGAGCGCTCCCAGACCGTGCGTGGCCTTGACGTGCGCGCCGATAGGCAGGTCAGCAACCAGCTTGGTCATCCGCTTTTCAAGCGGCGCAATGCGGTCGTTCCAGCGCTCGATGTCCTCAATGAACGGGCCGATCAGGGTGTAGAGCCTGATGTCAGCGCCGGATACGGTCGCCTTGTAGAGCTTCACCCCTTCAGCCTTGTCGCCCGCGCATGCGGAGCGGCATAGGGAAAGGGCGTGAAGATAGAGCCGGTTTCTGGCCTGCTGCCAGACGTTCCGGGTCCGGGCTAGGTCCATGAGGTCGGCGGTGGTGGGGTCGATGACGGGCAATGCGGGGCTGGTGCTTTCGCGCATAAAGGGCCCGGCCTCATCATCGATTTGTTTGATTGCGGGCATCGCGTCATTGGCGCTTTCGCGCATATGAGCGTTGGCCTCGCAATCAATTCGGTCGCTCGCGGTGGGCGTGCGGTGAATGGCGCTCTCGCGCACTCGTCGACTGGCCTCACCGCGAGCATTGGTGTCCGTAATCGGCATATCCTGAATAGCGCTTTTGCGCATGTCGCCGATGGCCTGATCACGGAATTCGTGTGTTTCTTTAAGCATTTCCGCCTCCTATGTGGCGTGAGAGGGTATCGGGAAGGGCATTGAAGCCATGGCGCTTTCGCGCATCTCGACAATGGCAGCTCCCCGAATTGGGACCGACGAGGGGCAGAATTGAATTGACGTTTTTGCGCATACAAAGAATGGCCTCCTCGTCGGAAAGGGAACCAGAGGGGGCGTTCGTTGAATGGCTCTTGCAAGCACGAGTGCATTGGCCCCCGCTGGAATTGAAGACGGTAGCGCGCATAGAGACTACGGCGCTCTCGCGCATTAGAGGCTTGGCGTCGCTACCAAAGCTGTCGCTGGGCACACATATGTCGGCGCTTGCACGCACATCTATTATGGCCCAGCGCCCCTCACGGGGATTGGAAACGGGGGGGGGGGCATGCAATCAATGGCGCTTTCGCGCATAGGCCGCCCGGCCACCCGCCCGGCAAGTGTGGTGGTAGGCGTTTTTTCTTCGGCGCAACAAAGCGCATTGCAAACGTGGCCCACCACCTCGCCCTCGCGGGCGAAACTCTTTCCAGCAATCACGGCTGCACCCATTCGGCAGCCAAATCAGCCTCAGTCAAAGCAGCGCGAACCGGCGTCGCGTCATCAGGCAGCTTCGCCCCGACGCGCTCAAGCCACGCCGCCCGCATCAGAGCGGTCTTGCTCGATACCCGGTAGTGCTCCACAGCCCGGCTGATCTCGGCTCGCGTGGCGTCAGCCAGAACCCCGCCAAATGGCAGCGGATAGTCCATCAGCGCGCGGTCAACAGCGCCCGCTCTTGCCAAGACCTCGCCGGCCTGCCGCCGCCGCATGTCATCATCAATCAATGCGCGATCAGACGAGCGCACGGCGCGAATAGCAGCGCCTGCCGCCATCGCGACAATATCCGCAGCGACCACCTTGCGGATCGCCGGGTCCTCAAGCCGCCCTGACAGCCATTCCGCAGCAACGTCAGTATCGTTGCCGCTGGCCTTGAGAGCCTCGCGGGCGAGAGAGGAAAGGGAGTGCACAATTTCGCTGGCGCTTTCGCGCGCGACCTTGCTGGCAACTCCCACGACCTTACGGTCGATTTCGATTGTCTGGTTCTGCATCATCGGCCTCCTGCCGTCATCGCGGCGGTCTTCTGCATCTCGTCGTTGAGGCGCTCGAAAGCGGCATCGACCGGATCAGCGGAGCGCGCAGCTATCGCGGCCTCAAGGGCGCGCGTGGTAGCAATGCGGCGCAGGTAGCGAGTACGGCCCTCGCCGGGGTGGCGGCGAATGACAATCACAGACCGCCCTCATCGCTTGGGAATGACGGGCCTGCCATATCAACAGAGACCACCCCGACGACCACGCCATGCACGCTAGCGACATAGGCCCGCTTGTTCGGGACCAGAGCGCAGCGAGATCGCGCGTATGCGGTCGCGGCATCGCAGTTCTCAAAGAACTGAGGGAGCGGATCGATGCCAACCACGAGCCAGACCCCAGGCTCAGCAGGCCCGTCCGTCACCGTCACGAGCTCGAAGCGAGATGCCTTGAACGCAAGACCATCAGTGTCGGAGGCTCCAACGAGACAAACCCCATCCCAATCGTCTTGAACGCTTGCGACGCGGTAGATGCCGCCCCGCCAAAGAATGCCGATATAGTCCTTAGTGTCGACGCACCGCACATAATCGCCGGGCTTGAATGTGTGGACGATCATCGAGCGGCCCCGACCAGCAAGAGCGCAAGGCAAGCCACGCCGCCGATCAGAACAGCGAGCTTGGCGACATCAACGGCGACGGCAATGCACTGGTCGATTACTTCTTGGGGAATGAGCTGCATCTGTTTTTCTCCCGGATCACCTAGTCCGTGCCTAAGTAAACGGGGAGCAATTGAAAAATGTCAAGCGGGCATCCGACTATTTTCCGCTTTTCCAAGCGGACGAAATCCAGCGCCCTTAACGACTGGTATCTTCCCCGAAATGACCCGCTACCCGGATCGGCACACGATTGTCGATCAGCCCCATCGCGATCAGCGTAATGCCCCGGTCGCACTCCCTATAGGCGGTGCGGCGGCTGCGAACGCCCTTCTCGTCCCACGCCTTGCACGCGGCCTCAAACGACCCCCGCTTCGCCCGGCACGCCAGATACCGGGTCAGGCACTCTCGCGGTCCGGGGTACTGGCTCAGGTAACGCCACGGCCAGAGCATCGCCTCCTCGGCCCGCGTCATCTCGTCCCGCGTTGTCTGGATGCGGACAAGGTTCCGGCCTTTGCCAGCGTCGTCGCTCTCGACCTGCGCCAGAAGGTCCGTCCACTCGACAAGGTAGGATGGCATTGAGGAGCCGTAGCCTTTTGGCGCGACCCGCGATGTCGTCCGCTCGATGACGCGGGCTGCCTCAAGCAGCCGCCCCTTAACCACGTCGAAAGGCCACATCTCCTCATCCCGAATACCTGCGGGCGGTCTCCATCGCATAATTACTGCATCGTCTTTAGCCAAAGGTGCCTCCTCAAAGCATATCGGTGATGTCGTCGTTTGATTGATTGCTCGCACCCGCCTCGGCAGGGGCCGTGCCCTGCCTCCGGTTGCCCAGCGGCAAGCCCTTAATGTCCGTGCGCCGGAACCAGATGTAAGGCTTGATTGAGCCAATGACGCCGAACCGGATCAGCGACTTTGTGGCGCGCGTCCAGCGCTGACGAAGCCGGGCCTCGATCTGATCCGGCTCGCCCTGCTCCGTGACCTCAAGGCGCTGCATGTAGAGCGCCCGGACGTGCTCGCTGGCGACCACGCGAGCCGCGTGGGGAGGCAGGTCCGTATCAGGGGGCGGTGGCGTGCCGTGCGTTGCCATTGCATCGCGGAGCGCCTGCAGGAACTCCATCTCGCCCTGCGACGGCGAAAACTCCCTGCGGTCGGGCTCTGCGCTCGGCTCGGCCTGATGCGGCGCAGCGCGGGCCAGATCGACCACAACGCATGATGTGATCGGGTCGCCGTCCTCGTCCGTGCCGATCTCGACCGCTGGTAAGACGAACCGGAACGGAGCGCCCTCGTCGCTTTCGTCCTTGGCTTTCTTGGTCTTGATCTCACGGATTTTCCGCCCGTCTGAATGCGCGTGGTCGGTCTTGGTGCAGAGGAGCACGCTGTCCAGATTGGCCTGAATAGCCGTCGATCCTCTGACCTTCTCGCCCCCGGCGTTCATGTGGTGAACCAGCAGCACGGCGATGTTGCACGTCGTCGCGATCCGGGTGCAGCGCTGCAAAACCGGCGTGATGTCCTTGGCCTGATTTTCGTCGGCACCGGGGATAGCCGCGCTGAACGTGTCGACGACCAGAAGCTCAAGCCGGTGGTCGAGCTCGCCGCGCCAGTGCTCTATCTCCGCGACCAGCGCGGTCGCGTCGGCGTCGCTGGCGTAAAGATCAATCGGGCGCTGCAAGAGCACGAACGGCACGTTGTCATCCGGCCTCAGCCCGTGGTGCCTGCGGTACGCTGGCAGGCGCTTGCGGCGTACGCCACGGGCGCTCTCACCCGCCTGATAGATCACGCCCCCCTGAATGGTCTTCCGGCCGAACCACGGCTGGCCGCGCGCGACCGCCATCGCGGCGTCGATGGCCGCGAACGACTTGCCCGACCCAGACGGGCCGGCCAGCATGCAGACCTCGCCGCGCGTAATGACGCCCTTGATCAGGTACTCGTGCTGCGGCCCGACCGCGTCTAGGTCAGCCCATTTGACAGCGCCAAACCGGCTCTTGAATGGTGGCTTGACGAGCGCAAGCGTCTCGCGCTCAAAGTCTTCTGCCGACTGGATCACAAGACCGCCTCGCGCTTGACGAGCATCTCGTTGAAGTCAGTTCCAGCGTCGGCCATGTCCACAGTCACTAAACGACCCTCAGCCTTCCAGCGCCGCGTCGCTGTCAGCAGCGCCATCCGGGTCGCGACGGGCTCGCTGTCCCCATCCCCTAGCAGAATGATCTCCTCGACCTCGGGCGGGAGCACCACGCCCGGATCGTCCATGTCGGGGATGCCGTTGCGGACGGTCGCGCTTGAATTAGACGGGTGCGGCACCGTGCCGGTCGCGCCCCCTGCGATGTTCCCCAGAGAGTAGGCGGCAGCGAGGGACACGTCGTCCGTCGTGCGCGCCAGCCTGTGCCATGAAAGCGTCGTCTCGATACCCTCGCCAATCGCAAGGATCGGCCCGATGAAACCGATGCGGATGAGCCCGCCTTTGGGCTTGCCGACAATCTTCTTCGCCTTGTTCCGCGCCATATCGCCGGGCGGAACCAGCTTGATCGGCCTGTTCGCGTCTAGGTACGTGCGGTGCACCGCGATCAGGTCGCCGACCACATTGCGGACCGCCGCCACTAGGCAGGGGTACTCGCCAAGATTGCTCTCTGACTCAGCATCCGCCGACGCATAGCCCCGATAGAGGAGCGCTGGCACAAAGCCGAAATCAATCGACTCGTCGTCCGTCATTTTGATGCCGCGCCGCGCCATATAGGCGTCGGCTTGGGAGCCCCTAAACGGGCGGCGCTGGCCCCAGACCTCAGCGGCCCCGCTGATCTTGCGCGCTCTGTCAGCGCGCTCCTGTTCTGTTTGCTCGATCATGATTTCCCGTCGCTCCTCCCGACGTTCGCGGCGCACATCCTGCGCCGTGGGGTTGGTATTCGATCCGGGCGGTGGCTCGCCCGTAAGCATTTCGCACGCAGGTAGAAACGCGACGCCCTCGCAGTGCATCACGAGGCCTATAGGGTCTGCCCCTCCCTCTGACCCTCGGCAATTCCAGACCCCTTTCGCATTGTTGATTGAAAACCGGTCTCGGCCCCCGCAGCGCGGGCATGGGCCTACTGCCTCACCCCGCCCCTTGAGCTTGGCACCAACGATTTTCGCCGCCTCGGTCAGCGAGACGGCGCGGGCACGCTCAATCCATTCATCACGGGCGGTCATGGTTTCGCGCGGCCACGACCGCGCTCCATCAATTCCTCGAATAGGTTCTCGCGATCAATCGCCGCAAATATCCAGCGCGCGACCTGACCGCTCGAGACGTTGTTCCGGCTCGCGATGATTGCCAGCCTGCGCATGACGCGCGCGGATAGGCGCACAGAGCGCACGGTGCGGCGGTTGCTGTTGCCCGCGACCGGCACGTCGATGCCCCGGTATAGCCTGAGACGGCAGAGCATGATGCGGATGGCATTTGGCGTGGCCCTGATCCGTTCCGCAACGACGGACGGCGGCAGGCTTTCCTCCAAGACCATCGCAAGCACTTTCTTCTCGCGCGCGGTCAGCGGTTTCGGCTTTTCCATTGCCTGCCTCCCCCGCGAATGATCTCCCTGATCTCGTCCATGTGCGGCTTGAGCCGATCCAGAAAGAGCCCAGCCTGACGCAGCACCTCGGCCTTGCGCATCTCGCGCGGGTAGGGCGCAGAGCGGATGCCCGCAGCCACGAGCGCCCGCTGGCTCGCCTCAATACGGAGCGACTCGTCCGTAACGGTCTGGATGATTTCCTCAAGACCGACCTTCTCCGCACCGGGGACCGCCTCGCTCATCGCTGCCCCTTCTTGGGCAGGAGCAGTGGGGCGTTCTCTGTCCGCAAGCCGGGGTTGATGCACGCCGAGATATAGCGGTGCAGCGCGAGCGCATCGCTCGCGTCGTAGTCCTTGACCTCATAGCCCTGATCGATCAGGCGCTGGCGAATGGCGGGCTTGGCAAGCGTCCCCGAGATGTTCCGACGCCCTAGCCAGTAGTGCCGGATGTCCCCTACCTCAGCCTCGCGCACGTCCCACAAGCCGCGCCTATCGCACACGACCTCGACGATTGCCGGCAGCCCGTTGAGCAGCCTGATCGTGGCCTTCGCCGTGCTCAGGATGCGCGGGTCAAGCGGGGCCTCATATGCAAGCGTATCGGGCCGACTGACCTGAAATCGGTCTGCCAGCCACGTCAGCAGCGCGCCGAAGCGCGCGCCGTGCCCGGCACCTTCCGGCCCGAGCCTAAAAGACCCTGTCAGGATTGGCCCGTCGCGCGGGTCAATAGGCCCCTCTGCCCACCCGGTCGTCGTACCAAGATCAAGCGCGAGGAGCTTGCGGCTCATCACAGCACATTGCCCTCATCGGGCCAGCGCAGCGCCAAGCGGCTGATCTCAATGCGTTCGATCTTGGGCCCGAGGACGGTCTCGACAACGCTCTTGATGCGGCGGAACGGGTCATCCCGCCGCTGGCGCTCTAGCACCAGACGGCGGCAGCGGACGACGCCCGCCTCAGCGATCTCGTTGTAGACAAAATCGAGCACCGCATCCGGATCGGACGAGGGCGCGTCGACCTCGCACAGATACCAGACCGGCCCGTCCGTACCCTCAACGCCGGGGAAGACCTGCAGGACAACGGAAACGGTGCACTCACGGAGATCGTCAAGCACGGGCGCACCGGTCATTGGATCAGGCTCTCGAAGCCCTCATCACGAGGGCGGTTAGGGATGCGGCCTTCCAGCCGATCCACGAGGGCCTTTAGCTGACTGGTCAGGTCATTGAACGCATCGACCTGATCGAGCATCCCACCGCGCTCGACGTAGTCCAGCAGCGCGCGGATCACGCCTTGACGCTTCGCCTCATCCATCTTGGAGAGCTGGACGACGAACGAAAACGCCTTGCGGTCGAGGGCG
The DNA here is from genome assembly GCA_027489105.1 of Zymomonas sp. The sequence goes on from JAIYAJ010000047.1 coordinate 7,818, forward strand.
TGCTTGTCGATTGCCTCGCGGGTCAGCTTGCCAGCCGCGCCCGCGTATTCCGAGGCGTGACCTTTCTGGCGGTTGATCTCACCGATGAGCCGCTGGAACTCGCCGGGGGCGACGCTCGCCAATCCTTCCGGCTTTTCCGGGCCGAGGTCTTGCTTCTGCATCCTTGCGCGCTTGGCCATCAGACGCCTCCGCTCTCGACGGGCTCGATCATGGACGCGTTGACCCAGCGGCTTTCGACGGAGCCCTGACTCGAAACGTACCGCACGAGGTAGGACGGCACTTCGTCGACATAGGTGGCGACGCCGAAAACGCGGCCATGCTCCCCGGTCAGCGAAAACCGGACAGCCTCGCTTAGTTTGTAAAGCGGGCGGGTGGATAGTGCCATGTGGGTTGGTCCCCTTCCGTTCGATGGGCGGAAATCGCCCGTTTCGGCAGGTACGGGTAAGCGGACAGGGCATGTCAAGTGTCCGCGTGGAAAAACCAACTGAAATCCGCTAACGTCAGCGCGTGAAGTGCGTAGTAGTGCCTAGGAGTCGAACATGACAGACGCAGATTTGAGAAGCCGGGTCGAGGAGCGCCTAAGCGCTTTGAACCGGTCGCCGTTCGAAATCGCGCGGAATGCCGGGATGGAGCGCAGTTACATTGCTGACATACGAGCAGGGAGAAAGCGCTCGGTTAGGGGCGAAAACCTAGAGCGCCTTGCGAGAGCATTGGAATGCGACCCCGAGTATTTGACGGGCCAGCAGCCGTCACCAAGGCGCAGCACCGGCCCGGTGGGCATCCCTGTGGTGGGCGTGATCGAAGCGGGGGTGTGGAGAACTCCATTCGCAAGTCGTCAGCGACATCAGACGATTGCTCCGCTGCTTCCAGACCCACGCTTCCCCGACGCTAGGGCCACGGCATGGGAGTTTCGCGGGGCGGGCGCGGAGCTTCTCGGGATTGCTGAGGGCTGGCTCGTCGTCGCAATGGACGCCGAGCAGGCGCACGTCCCTATCCGCCACGGGACGATATGCCTGATCCGCCGCACGAGGCAGGATCGCGGGGAAACCGAGACCTCAATCCGCCAGACGATTGAGACCGCTGACGGGCTGCGGTTCGCAGCCCCAACGAACGATGACGGGTTCCCAGACCTGAGACCGGGCGAGCACGACGGCGAGCAGGTAGAGGTGGCCGGCGTGGTTGACTGCGCGGTGCGATTGTTCCTGTGACAGCGTGTGACATGGCGTGACTTGTCACGTGTGACAGGCGTGTCACAAAGAAAGTGGGCGTGTGCGCTCGCGCTTTTTGCGCGGCGCAGCGCCTTTTTTTGTTATCGGGGTGCGTGAATGACTACGCGCGCGCGGGGTAGAGACACTACCTAGGGGGACGTTAAGTCCCCCTTTAGTAAGTGGAGACCTCTATGTAGGGGAGACCTATCCGGAACCGGATAAATACTATACCCCCGCGCGAAAAGCGCGAGTCAAGCCCCCTTTCTACATCTCAACAGCTATTTTTCTTTTGCGGAGCGGATGGTTTCCGCTCGCAAAGCGGATTGACAAGCGGAAAGCACTTATCTAGCGTCCACCTCACGCCCGACTTTACGGGCGGATGGAGAACGTTATGCACAAAGGTATTCCCCTAACCGCACTCGCCGCAAAGATCGAGGGAAACAAAGCTCTCAAGGCTGATTACATTGCCCCCGTCAGCGGGTTGCAGATGACAGCCGACGACGACGGGACGATTGCCATTGGGCACTCGTCCGTTGGCACGCTCCCCCTGCTCGATATTGCTCACAAGCAGATCGGCGAATACGCAGGCATCCCCGGTCGCTACTATGAGCGCATGCGGCGTGAAGCGCCGCAGCTTCTCGTTCAGAACGTCAATCGCTGGTTTCAGGATGGGGGCAACGACAGGCGGATGATCCGCACCATCGGCGGCGACGCACGGGCGTTCCTCTCCGACCGTTACCAGCGGATCGACCACGAGGAGATTGCGGAGACGGTCCTCCCGATCCTTGCGGACGTGCCCGGCATTCAGATCGTCTCGGCAGAGGTGACGGACCGTCGCATGTATCTGGTAGCGACGACCCCGACCATTCAGGGCGAGGTCAAGGTCGGGGACATTGTTCAGGCCGGGGTGATGATCTCGAACAGCGAGGTCGGCATGGGCGCGGTAGACATCAGCCCGACTACCGTTCGAAACATAAAGATCGGGCGCAATTGGCGCACGATCCTCGAAGCCGCCTGAGCCCAGCCATGCGCAATCCTACCATGGACAAGAACCCACCCCGTCGAGAGCCGGGGTGGGGGGCCACCGTTGAGCAGCGCCGCGTGGTCGTTCTCGGGGGCCGTGACGGTCCCTACGCCCGCGAGGTGGTTGTCAGCCTTCCCCTCGTTTCCTGCCTGCACGGAGACCGTCGATGACGGAGACAAGCGACCAGCCACCGCAAGAGGCTTTGATCTTCGCGATGACGGAGGCCTTGTCGGTTTCCGATGTTGAGGCCGGGCGCTCCGACGAGCGCCTGATCCTTGCGGGCTTCCATGCCCGTGAGATCAATCCAGTGATCGACGAGGTCAATCGCCGGGTGATGGCGCGCAAGGTACGCGCAGCGCTCTCAGGCAACGCCGGGGTGGCCGTGGTGGTGCTTCTGGCTGTCCTGACGCCTGACGTGGCTCTTGCCGCTGACGGTTTCACGCTGGCGCAGGCGACCGGCATGATCGCTCTTTCTGCTTTTGCCGGGGCGGTGATCGGCTTTGCCGTTTGCGCGCTGCTGGCTGCAGGTCGCGACGCTGACGAGCGGGCGGGGGCGTGCCCGTGGGATCAGCGCTCCCCTACTGGCTCCTGCCAGTCCTGCGGGGCGCAGCGCGGCCAGCGCTGCCGTGGTGAGGGCGCGTGATGTGGCTCGTGGTTTGGCCTCGTGAGCGAGAGCTTTTGAAGCGCAGCGGCGTCGGCTTTGTCAATATCTACTCAGGCGGCAGCGTCGGGTCTGTTTGTGGGTCGCGCGAAGAGGCCGCGCGACAAGCGTGGCTCCGCGAATGGCGGCCTGCGTACCGCGTCAAAATCACCTGCAAGGCCGCGCCACAGCGCGAGGAGGATCAATGACAGAACAGTTCGACACGGGGGAGCCCGCGTTCCCTTCGCCCGACGTGTTCCGGCCTGATGGCACGCATCACGCCGGGGCTTTTACCGGAATGACGCTGCGCCAGTATGCGGCGATCCATCTCCGGCATCCTGACAGCGGGACGCCGTGGCTCGACCACATGATCAGCCAGTCATCGCGAATGCAATACGTCGTCTCCCCACCTGCCGAGCGCGCCTTGTCCCTGCACGGTGTGCTGATGGGCCTAGCCACGCTTGCCTGCGTGGCGGCTGTTGCCGCGTGGGTGTGGCTCACAAAGTAAAGCGACGCCCCTTCTGTATTGCCGACCCCCTTTAACCCCTGACTACCCCTTTTTTTAGGAGCTACGCATGAAGCAATTTTGGATGGTCTATGGCAATGGCGCGGGAGCGCCTGCCGTCAAGCACGCAAGCCTTGAGGCCGCGAGGGTCGAGGCCGAGCGCCTTGCGACAAAGGACATCGGGCGCGAGTTCTACGTTCTTGCTGCTTTGTTCGGCGTTAAGGCGTCCGCGACGGTGTCGGTGATTGATGTCGGGGAGCCCGCTGCGGTTCCTGCTGAGGTCGTCGCCGCAAAGCCCGCACGGCTCCAGCTTGAGGTCGGGAAGACTTATCGGCGCGCGGACGGTGGGACCGATGTCATCGAAGGAAAGAACGTCTACTCCCTCACCCCGTTCCAAGGTCGGTCTGGGCTAACCTACGCGGATAGTGGCGCGGTCTACTATGGCGTAAAAACTCCGGACAAAGACTTGATCGAAGAGGTCATCGAACTCGCCACCCCGCCCAAGGACGACGACGGCTGGGTCATGTGGCACGGCAAGGGGCAGTTTCCCTTGGCGGGGGACACGCTGGTCGCGACACTATACCGGGATGGTGGTTCTGCGACGCGGGGCAGGGCCTCCACTTATTTCTGGTCTCACACCGGCTCGGGGGACGACATCATCGCCTACAAGGTGGTGTCGTGATGGCCCGCATCATCGAATGGGACGGCGGGCCTATTTCAGAGGCCGGGGCCTATAGCGGCATTCCGATTGAGCGATACCATCGCGGCGACATGCTGCCCGGCCCGTCGATCTCATCCTCGGGCCTCAAGCTGATCGACCTAAAGACCCCCGCGCATTACTGGTCTCAGTCGCACCTAAACCCTGACCGGATCGAGCGCGAGGAGACCCCCGCCCTTCGGCTAGGGTCTGCCGTTCACACCCTGTTTCTGGGAGAGGCCGGTTTCCGAGACCGGTTCGCGGTCCAGCCCGCGACCTACATCGACCAAAAGACCGGGGAAGAAAAGCCGTGGAACGGGAACGCCAACGTCTGCAAAGACTGGAAAGCCAAGCAGACTGGCCGCTCTATTCTGATCGCTGACCAATTCGACACGATCCGCAGGATGGCGGCATCGCTCGCGTCATACCCGGCTGTTGCCAGCAGCGGCATCCTATCCGGCGATGTCGAGTCCAGCCTGTTCTGGCAAGACCCGACGCACGGCGTCTGGCTGCGAAACCGGCCTGACGTAATGCCGCGTGAGGGCTGGATCGTTGATCTCAAGACGATTCGCGCCGCTGACGACAAGTCGATCCGCTACGCCATCGAAGACTTCGGATACGACATTCAGCTCGGGCTTGCGGCTGAGGCCGCGCGCCATGTGCTCGGGATCGAGGCGGCGACATTCGTCCTCGTTTTCATCGAGACCTCCCCACCCTACGCCCCGCGCATTGTGGAGCTCTCCGCTGACAAGATCGTCGTCGGGCGTGGCAAGGCGCGGCGCGCGATTGAGCGTTTCGCGGCCTGCCTCAAGGCTGGCGAATGGCCCGCATACGAGCCTACCGAAATCCTGATCGACGCGAGCGAGCGCGACCGCACGATCCTGACCAATGACCTCGCGCGATATACGGAGGATTTGACATGATGAGCGCGGAGACCTTGCCGCAGGCAGGGCACAATTCCGGGCAGGTGCCCTTGGCCGAGGTTCTCGCCTCGGCATACGAGCCGCTGGCGACGGAGGTCTCGACCCTTCTCGACGAGGCGCGAGCGCTTCCTGATGAGGTCGAGAGCGACGAGCACGTTGCGGCCTATACGGAGGTCGCCAAGCGCATCCGCTCCCTTGCGAGCCGGGCGGATCAGCACCGCACGTCCGAGAAAGAGCCCCACCTAAAAGCGGGTCGCGATGTCGATGCGTTCTTCAAGGCTTTTGTTGATCGCCTGACAAAAGCGAAGGACGTGCTCGAGCGCAGGGCGTCCACGTACCTGACCAAGAAGGCCGAGGAAGAACGGCTCCGGCGAGCCGAGGCAGAGAAGGCCGCACGCGAGGAAGCGTCCCGGCTGCTGAGGCAAGCGGAGGAGGCAGAGAAGGCCAAGAAGGCCCTCGTCGCAGACCTCGCGCTGGACGCTGCGTCAGAAGCGGAGCGCCGAGCCACAGGCTTTGCGCAGGCGGCGACCGCATCCGCTCACGACCTCGCCCGCACCAAGAGCAGCGCGGGCACTGCCGGGCTCAAGACCGAATGGACATTCACGATTGACGACCTGTCTGCGGTCGATCTGAACGCGTTGCGTCCGTTCTTTTCACGGGCAGCCGTCGAGCAGGCGCTCGGCGCTGCCGTTCGCAACGGGCTCCGGCAGGCCACCGGTGTGACCATTTTTGAAACCCAGAAGGCGACGTTTCGATGAGCCAGACAAAGGAGAAGACGGTGACAGACCAGACAAGACAAGACGCGGGGCAGGAGGTGGCGCGGCTAGCGCCTACCCGCCTCCCGTATCATCCGCTCGTGGAGGATCGCTTCGGGATAGACAGGAGCGGATGGAAGGCTCTTGTCGAGGCGGTGTTCCCGCTCGCCAAGAGTGCCGACAGCATCATCATGGCGCTGTCCTACTGCAAGGCGCGCAAGCTCGACCCGTTCAAGCGCGCGGTGCATATCGTCCCCATGTGGAACTCTCAGGTCGGCTCGATGGTGGACACCGTCTGGCCGGGCATTGCGGAGCTTCGGACGACAGCGTTTCGGACCCACAAGTTCGCAGGCATGGACGCTGCCGAGTTCGGCCCGATGCAGACCCAGACGTTCACGGGGAAGACCAAGAAAGGCGACACGGTCAGCGCGACCGTGTCCTTCCCTGAGTGGTGCCGCATCACGGTCTACCGGACGATGGGCGGGGTGCGCGTTAGCTTCGTCGGCCCGCAGGTCTATTGGCTTGAGACGTACGGTCGGCAGGGGACGACCGACGTGCCGAACGACATGTGGCAGAAGCGACCACGCGGCCAGATTGAAAAAGTGGCTGAGGCGAGTGCGCTCAGGCGCGCGTTCCCCGAGGAGATCGGCGGCGAATACGCGGCGGAGGAAATGGAAGGCCAGCGCCTCAGCGCCCAGCCTATGCGGGACATCACGCCGGAGGCTGCGGACACGACCTCGCGCCTTGCAGCGCAGCCAAGAACGGAGCCAGCAGCGCAGGGCTTCTCGCCCGAGCACGTTGAGCGGGAGACCGCAGAGGTCGCCGCTTCCGAGCCCGAGCCGGAAGTCACCGCCGATGGCGAGATCATTGACGCGGCGGATGACGAGCGCGAGCCGCTGACCGCCTCCTACATTTCGGGTCGCAACGCGCGCAAGCGCGGCACGTCGATCAAGGCCGTCCCGAGCGACCTGAGCCAGCACGACCATGCGGATTGGCTGGCGGGCTGGAACGAGGCCGACGCTGACATGCGCAGCGGGAAGGGGGCCTGACAATGAGCAGTCGAATTGAGCATTTCTGGCTGGTCGTCGAGGCCACGCCCGGCGCTGGTGAGATGAGGGTTGTCGGCGGGCCTCACAGTTCGCGGATGGATGCCACCGATGCGGCGCAGTCGCACGCCTCTGTGGCGTGGGAGAGAGGCGCTGTCTTTGTCGTCCTTGAAAGCACCAAAGCCTACAAGGGCGTGGAGCCGAAAACGAAAGAGGTCTGGCTGATCTATCCGTCTGTGCCCGCCACAGAACCGGAACCGGTATTCATCCCGGCTCCCGAGGCTGCCCCGGCTGCTCAAAAGAAGGTGGTGTTCTGATGCCCCTCCCATCCAGACTATTCGGGACCATCGTTGGTCTTTCTATCAGCGCCGCCCTTGTCCTTGCAGCCCTCGCGCTTTTGGCGTGGTCGGCGGTCATTCTGATCGAGGGCGCGCGGGCGCTCATACGGGTGCTGTCATGAAGCCAGACCCCACCTACCGGCTAACGCCCGACGATGCAATGCTCCTCCTCGGGGCACTGCACATGCCAGCCGACGAGCGCGCTGCGGTGATCCAGCGTCTTCTTCCTGTGCAAGACGCCAAGCGCATGCTCGCCGAGTTCATCGGCCTCGCTGCGTCCGTATACGAGAACGTCCGTGCGTTCGCTGAGACCGAGATCGTCTGCGAAGCCGGGCAAGACCCGCACTTCGTTGAAAAGTGGAACTTCCCTGACCTGACCGGGGCGCTGATCGGCGTAGGGCTCGCTGCTCGCGTCGATCAAAGCTCATCGGACATGTGCAGTGGTTGCGCCTTCCGGCTCGGCACGCACGCGAACCAATGCGTCTCGACCGGCCTCGACGCGGATGTGTGCCTCGAGGCCGGGGAGATGCCGTTCATGTGCCACGACCACATGGACGGCGAGCAGCCCACGCGCGCATGCGGCGGCTGGAAGATGGCGCGGCGACAAGCACGGGAGGACGCCAATGCTGACGCTCGGTGACGCAGCATGGCGCGTGGTGTCGCGCCTGCGCCGGAGACGCCCGGCAGTCTCGATCCTTGTCCAGTATCGAGGCCAGCCCCTGTTTTGGTTCGTCGGTAAGAGGGGGTGGCAATGAGGCTCACGGTGCTTGATTTGGAGACATCCGGCATTCCGACAGAAACCGACCCGCACGCCGTCATAGAGGTAGGCTGGGTCACGGTCGATCTGATGGGCGCGGGGGAGGTGGTTATAGGCGAGCCGAAGTCAATGCTCGTCGATCCAAAGCGTCCAATCGACGTTGAGGCGAAGGCGGCGCATCACATCACCGAGACGATGATTGCCGGGGCCCCGCCCCCGGAGGTCGGCTTCCGGCACGCGACCGATACCAAGCCTGAAATCTGGGTGGCGCACAACGCCGACTTCGAAAAATCTTTTTTCGGAGGAGGCGGTCTCCCGTGGCTTTGCACCTACAAGGCCGCGTGCCGCATCTTCCCCGACGCGCCGTCGCACTCCAATCAGGTTCTCCGTTACTGGCTGGACCTGCAATTGGACGACGCGCTGGCGCAGCCCACGCACCGGGCGGGCCCAGACGCTTACGTTACCGCTCACCTTCTGGCCGAGCTCCTACGCTCGGGCACGTCGGTTGAGGACATGGTGCGTTGGTCGAGGGGGGCAGCGCTCTTGCCGCGCATGAACTTCGGCAAGTACCGGGGGAAGAAGTGGGGTGAGGCCCCGACCGATTATCTCCGCTGGATTATCGACAAAAGCGACATGGACAAAGACGTAAAAGCAAACGCGAAACACGAGCTAAAGCAGCGGGTCGCGTGATGGACCCGGACCTCGCCGCCCTGATCGACGCGCTTGCCCGGCGAATAGCTCGGCGGGGCTTGCAATCGGGGCGGCAGGACCGGCAAAATACGGGCACGCCCAA
>JAIYAJ010000583.1 GCA_027489105.1 Zymomonas sp.
CGCGACCGCAATGGGTGCTGCGACCCAGACGCTGCACTTCACCACCAATGTGCTGAAGCTGCCGGTCCGCCCTCCGGTCTATTCGGCCAAGCTCGCCTCCTCCATCGCAGCGGTCACGCGCAACCGCTTCAGCCTCGGTGCAGGGCTGAGCGTATGGCCGGAGGACTATGCGGTGATGGGCGTGCCATGGGAGAAGCGTGGCGAGCGGTTCGACGAGTGCATCGCCATCTTCCGGGGCCTTACCGCAGGCGGCTATTTCGAATTTCACGGCCAGCATTATGATCTGCCGCCGATCAAGCTGAACCCGGTGCCGAGCAAACCGATCGACGTGCTGATCGGCGGGCATAGCGATGCGGCGCTGAAGCGCGCGGCAAGAAATGACGGCTGGATGTATGCGGGCGGCGGCATCGACGCTCTGATCCCGCTGATCGAGAAATATCACGCCTTCCGAGAGCAGGCGGGCCGGACCTCCGCACCGCACAAGGTCTTTGCGACCGACATGGGCAATATATCGCTCGATATGATCAAGCGCTATGCCGACCTCGGCGTGACCGACCTCGCGGTGGCCTTCCGCAATCTCTATGCGGTCGAGGAGGACAGCCAGCCGCTGCAGGACAAGCTGGACGACATGCGCCGGTTCGCTGACGCGATCATCGCGCAGTTCTGATCATATCGGGGAGGGCGGTCCGATGCGGGGCCGTTCAATAGACCGACTGTCGATACAGGCCCGCTTCGGCCATAGCATCGAGCACGTCTCCACCCAGGATCGCCGTCAGCGTCGCGTGAACGTCGTCGCCCATCAAGCGGCTGCCGCAGACATAGATGGCACATCCGGCCAGTGCCCAGTCGATCACGGTCATCCGCGCATCCTCGATCTGGTCGGTGACGAGCCGCTGCTCCTCGCCGTCGCCGGGGAAGACGAGATCGCAGCGTTCGAGATGGCCGACCGATACCCATTGGGTGATTTCCGCTGCCAGCACCTGATCGTCGGCACTGTTGCGATCGCCGAAGATCAGCCAGTTGCGCGAACCCGCCGGGCGAGCCTTGATCTGGGCGTGGAGGCCGGCAATTCCGGTCGCGTTGCCGATAAGGATCAGCGGGATGTCCGCCGGTGGGGGCAGCAAGTCGCTATTGTCGCTGATGGCGATCCGAACCTCGTCGCCCGGCTGGATCGTCTCGCATAGCCAGCGCGATCTTTGGCCCCCTTGAGCGGCCAGGACCGGCACCAGCCGCACCACCAGTTCGAGCATCCCATCATCGGGCAGCGAGCCGATCATGTAGCAGCCGACAGGCGCACCGGCGGAAGTCCCCGGATCATCGAGGGCGGCGGGCGGCCCGCAATAGACACGGGCGACCGCTCCGGCACGCCAGGAGGTGTCGGTGGCGGTCGCGGTGAAGCGCAGCCGATACAGGGGACCGCCGGCCGAGTCCGGATTGGCAAGCAGGCGTTCGGCTAACCGCCAGGAGCGAAAGGCCTCCCTGTCCAGCAGAGGCTCGGCGGGCGCGATGTCGGGGCGGCGAGAGGCGGGCTTGCCTTCGATGGCGGCAGGGCGCGGATCGGGCGGCTCGAGACCGGACCCGTGCGTGCGGCGCAGCACAGCAAAGGTGATGAAAGCGAACAGAAGGACCGCCAGGGCCGCCGGTATCAGCAGGATCAGATTGAAACCGGTCAATGCGCTCTCTGCTTGCAGGACAATGTCGGGGCTACGCTCCGCAACTATCCGCCAAACCGTAAGGACCGGCGGGGGAAGGCGCAAGCGTCCTGCATTTCAGCCAATCGCCGGCATCGCACGCCGGCGTCTGACATCAGCGAGCGAGCAGCGCGCGAGCCTGGGTGGCGAGCTGGGCCAGCATCGCCGCGCTGGGGGCTGCCGCAACGCGCGCCCGGGCAATCGTCCGGCGGAACTGCTCGACGCGGTCGCCATGCGTGGCGATCCATTGCGTGACGGCTTCGGCCGGCCCACGGCGGCCGTGGCGCGACAGGAAGTCCAGCCGGATCTGGCCGAACTCGCGCGTCAGGCCGGCGACCAGCAGGCGTTCCCAGGGATCGGCGCTGCGGAAGCGCGCGGCCGCCACCTTGGCCCAGTCGAGCCCCAACTGCTCGCCGAGCAGCACATAAGCGCGGGTGACCTCGACCTCGTCGGCGGACAATGTGCTTGCGAGCGCGGCCGTACCGATCGCGCCATCCATCTCGGCGACGCGCATCAGCCCGTCGATGACGGCGGGATCGACCCGGTCGGCGTCGATCCGCTGGCGGAGCTGATCGGACTGCTGCCGGGCTTCAGCCTTCAGCAATTCGCCGCGCGACGCATCGAGGCGCTGCAGTCCCGGCTGCAACATCTCGACGACGGCCCCGATATCGGTCCCCGGCGCGACGCTGCGCAGCAGGTCGGCGACGTGCGAACGGGCGGAATCGGCGAGGGTGGTCAACAGGGTCAGGCGCAATTGCTCCTCGACCTCGGCGGTCTCGATGCTCTCGAAGATCGCCTCCAGCCCGAACAGCGCGTCGGCGGTGAAATAGGCTGTCGCGACCTGCGCCAGCGCGACGCCTTCCTCCTCGGCAATCTCGAACGGCGCGACGATGCCCAGCCGGTTGATTACGCGGTTCGACATCTTCGTCGCCAATATCTGCGGGCGCAGGCGATGCTCGCGAATCGCGTCGGCGAACGTCTTGCGCATCGCCTCGGGGAAGCTCGCCAGCAGCAAGGGCTCCAGCGCCGGATCGGCGGTGGCGTCGCTGTTCTCGATCGCGTCCTGCAGCGCCAGCTTGCCATGCGACAGCAGGATCGCCAGCTCTGACCGAGTCAGACCCTGCCCATCCTGGACGCGGCGCAGGAGCATGTCGTTGCCGTCGAGCCCGTCGATGGCGCGGTTGATGCGCCCGGCATCCTCGAGGATTTCGATCACGCGCAGCTGCGACGGCAGGGCGTCCGCCCCGCCGCGCTCGGCCAGTGACAGCGCCAGCGTCTGCAGGCGATTATCCTCCAGCACGATCCGGGAGACGTCGTCGGTCATGCGCCCGAGCAGCGCGTTGCGCTTGTCGAACGGCAGCCGGCCTTCGTTCATCTCGCGGTTGAGCGCGATCTTGATGTTCACCTCATTGTCCGAGCAGTCGACGCCGGCTGAATTGTCGATGAAGTCGGTGTTGATCCGGCCGCCCTTGAGCGCGAACTCGATGCGCCCAGCCTGGGTGACGCCCAGGTTCGCGCCTTCGCCGACGACGCGCGCACGCACCTCCCCGCCGTTGACGCGGTGTGCCTCGTTCGAGCGGTCGCCGACTTCGGCATTGGTTTCGGAGCGCGCCTTCACATAGGTGCCGATTCCGCCGAACCAGAGAAGATCGACCGGGCTCTTCAGGATCGCTGCGATCAGCGCGGACGGGTCGAGCACGTCGTCCTGGATGTCGAGCGCGGCCTTGATTTGGGCCGAGATCGGAATCTCCTTCTGGTCGCGCGGGAAGATGCCGCCGCCCTTTGAGATCAGCTTGGCGTCATAGTCCATCCAGCTTGAGCGGGGCAGGGCGAACAGGCGCTGGCGTTCCGCAAAAGAGCGCGCCGCGTCGGGATCGGGATCGAGAAAGATGTGGCGATGGTCGAAGGCTGCGATCAGCCGGATCGTTTCCGACAGCAGCATGCCATTGCCGAATACGTCGCCCGACATGTCCCCGCAGCCGACGACGCGGATGGGGTCCTTCTGGACGTCGACGCCCATCTCCGCGAAGTGACGCTGCACCGACACCCAGGCGCCGCGCGCGGTGATGCCCATCGCCTTGTGGTCGTAGCCATGGCTGCCGCCGCTGGCGAAAGCGTCGCCCAGCCAGAAGCCGCGTTCGACCGCGATCGCATTGGCGACGTCGGAGAAGGTTGCCGTGCCCTTGTCGGCGGCGACGACGAAATAGGGATCCTCGCCATCACGGACCACGACCTTGGCCGGGTGGACCACCTTGCCGTCCACGATATTGTCGGTGACCGACAGCAGCGAGCGGATGAAGATACGATAGCTTTCGGTGCCCTCGGCGAGCCAGGCATCGCGATCGGACGGCGCGGGCAACTGCTTGGCATAGAAACCACCCTTCGCACCGGTCGGCACGATGACGGCGTTCTTGACGACCTGCGCCTTCATCAGGCCGAGAATCTCGGTGCGGAAATCGTCGCGCCGGTCGGACCAGCGCAACCCGCCGCGCGCGATCGGCCCGCCGCGCAGATGTATGCCCTCGACGCGCGGGCTGTAGACCCAGATTTCCCGCCACGGAACCGGCGCGGGCAGTCCGGGTATGCCGCTTGAATCGATCTTGAACGCCAGCGCTTCCTTGGCAGCGGGTGAGAAGGCGTTGGTCCGCAGGGTTGCGCGCACCACCGCGCGGAAGCGACGGAGCATGCGGTCGTCATCGATCGCGCTGACCTGCTTCAATCCCGTTTCGATCGCCGCATGCAGCGCCTCGGCGCGCTTGTCGTCGCGCTGCCCCGGCTGATGCAGCGCACGGAAATAGGCGATGATGTCGCGCGCGACGCCGGGGGCCTTCTTCAGCGCCTCGACCGCAGTGGCGAGGCCATAGGAGAAGCCGGTCTGGCGCAGATAGCGGAACCAGGCCCGGAACAGCACCGTCTCTTCGGGCTGCAGGCCCACCGTCACGATCAGTTCGTTGAACAGGTCATTCTCGGCGCGCCCCTCGAGCGTCGCTGCGATTGCGCCCTCGGCAATGGCCGCGTTCTCGAGAAGTTGTGCGATCCCCTCCGGATTGGCGACATCCAGCAGGAAGTCGTGGATATAACCGATTTCGCCGCCGTTGAGCGGGGTCGGTATCTCCTCCAGCACCCGGAAGCCGAAATTCTCCAGCACCGGCACGCCTTCGGACAGAGGGATCAATGCCCCCTTGCGGTAGATCTTGAGCCGGAGGCGCCCGTCCGGGTCACGCTCCTTGCGATACAGGCGGCAACCGCGTGCCTGTCCGTCGGGCAGGGCGTTCATGCGGAGGATATCGATCGCGGCTTCGCCCGGGGTCGAATGGGTGCGATAGGTGCCGGGGAAGGCTGCCGCATAGTCGATCGCCAGACGCGCCGCCCGGGTGGCCGGCTCCATCTCCGCCAGCTGCGCTTCGACCGCCGGTTCCCAGCCGCGCAGCATTTCGGTCAGGCGACGGTCAAGCGGCTCGCTGTCGGGCACTGCGGCATGCGGGGGCAAGTCGAACATGTAGCGGATTTGCGCGATGTCGCCTTCGCCCAGCTGCAGGGACCAGTTGGCCAGCGTCGCGCCCGTGGCTTCCCCCAGCATATCGGCAATAGCGGTGCGGCTGCCGGTGGTCAGAAGCTCGCGGGGGAGCCAGACGATGGCGACGAGATGCTCGCCGAGCGTGGTGCGGACCAGCTCGAGGCGCGGGCGCGGCCGATCGACCAGCGACATGGCGCTGAGCACGACCCGTTCGAGCGCATCGGCGGGGAGGGCCAGGACGAGATCGGGCGGCAGTTCCGACAGGGCGTGGTGCAGCGCCTTGCCCGCATGCCCGCGCGGGTCAAAGCCCAGCTTCTCTTCAAGCGCGGCGAGCCGCGTGCGCAATACGGGAATCTCGTCCACCGGGGTGCGCAGTGCAGCGCTCGTCCACAGGCCGGCGTGGACCGACAGCCCCTTGATTGTCTTGCCCTCGCGGACCGGGCTGACGATCAGGTCGAGCGGCGCGCGACGGTGAACGGTCGAACGGCAGTCGGATTTCAGGACCAGCGGAGCGCTGCCGCCTTCCTCGAACCAGGCGAGCGCGGCCTTGGCGGTATTCTTGCGCCACAGTTCAGGCGCACCGACACGCATGATCCCGAGGGGCGCTGCGGCATCCGACGTTCCCTCGATGCGGTGGCCCAGCAGGGTCAGATTGCCGTCGAGAAGCCAGCGCAGCAGCGCCGCGCCTTCGCCGTCGGGGAGCAACTCGGCGTCGTCACGCATCGCGACCTGCATCGCCTGCCAGTCGCGCACGGCACCGCGCACGTCGGCCAGCACCGATGCGATCGTCTGCGCGAGCGCCTGCCGCTCGCGGGCGTCGACGCGGTCGGCTTCGAGATAGATGAAGGATTCACGACGTTCTCCGACGCTTGCTTTGGCAAGCAGTGCGGTCAGCACGCCATCCTCGTCGCGCCGTACTGCCGCCACAGGGTGGAGCAGCCGGCGGACCTCTATATTGTGGTGCGCCATGGCGGCCGAAACCGAGTCCACCAGAAAGGGCATGTCGTCGTTGACGATGGCGATCCGCATCAGGCGGCGGCCGTCGCTCGTCCCACCGACGCTCTGGACCGTGATCGCGGGGTGGCCCGGCTGGCGCTTGTGTGCCACGTCCGCAAGAAAGCGGGCGGCGGCCTCCAGTTGGGCTTCGTCCATGCCGGCCAGTTCACCGGGCAGGGCGCCGCTTGTCAGGGCCTTGGTGAAGATTGCGGGGAAATCCTGGCTGTCCGACTTGGAAAGATCAGCCGCTTCGATGTCCATCTGGTCCGCTCCTGCTCGCCGCGTCTGGTCTCGGCCAGATCACGAACGGGAAAACTCTCCCGGATATGGTCCCCTATCCGAACAGTCTCAAGACATGGTTGCGATTGTTACGGAAAATGCAAACTCCATGCGGGGGCTGCGAAGGAGCGCGCGCTTTTTCCCGCGCTTTGGCGGAAATGTGCAATTTTCTGCCGTATGAGGCTCAGTCGCTCAGCATTTCCCTGACCTGCGGGGCGAGTTGAAGCGGGTCGAAAGGTTTTGTGATGACCCCCACAGCCCCCGCTGCGAGATACTCGTCTACATCTTCGGGCCGCGCGCGAGCGGTGACGAACACCACCGGGATCGAGGCGGTGCGCGCATCGGCGCGCAGGGTCTTCAGCAAATCCGGGCCGCTCATGCCCGGCATCATGACGTCGATCATCGCGAGATCGGGGCGCCACGCGTCTGCCGTGAGCAGCTTGAGCGCGGCGTCCCCGGATTCGGCGGTGCGCACGTCGAAACTCGGATCGAGCTTCAACGCCATCTTCACGATCAGGCGGATGTCGCTCTCATCATCGACATAGAGAATGCGCGTGGGGTCACTCATTGCGGGCCTCCATGGCGATCGACGATGTCGAGTACGGTCGTGGCAAGGCGCGACAATGCGCGCCGCGACTTGACGATCACCGCATCGGCCAGCCGGCGCGTCTCCTCGTCGATTTCCTGTGCGGAATAGACGATGATCGGCAGCGGCCGCTTCCAGCGTTTGACGTCGGTCAGCAGCCGCTTGCCGGAGCCGTCGGGCAGGCCGAGATCGAGGACGATCGCGTCGGGCAGTCGCTCGGCCAGGATCTTGTCGGCGGACCGCAGGCTGGTCGCATTGAGCAACAGACCGCGCCCGGCCAGCGCCGCCGAGAACAGCTCGCGCGTATCGTCGTCGTCGTCGACGTGGAGGATGACGGCCTTGCGGTGATCCGCCCGGCGGAGCGCGCGCTGGACGATCTGCACCATCGTGCGCGGATCGACCGGGCGTTGGAGCCAGCCGGCCAGCAGCCGGTCGCTCCCGTCGGTGGGTGGGGCGCGATCGCTCACGACGATGATCGGCGTCGGCTGCTTCGCCCGGTTCCGCGCGAGGCTGAAGCGGCGCACGGCGTCGATACCCTCCACCTCGCCCATGGCGGGATTAACGATCACCGCCTCATAGGGCTGCGACCGCGCATGAGCGATCCCGTCGCGCACCGTCATCACGAGGTCGCTGGCATAGCCCTGGGCGTTGAGCATCGACTGGATCGAACGCCCATGCTCCGGTTCCTGCTCGCACACCAGCAGGCGCACGGCATTGTCGGAATCGGTCAGGCTCGCGGTGTCGCAGGGAATGCTGAAGGCGAAGATCGCACCGCCCTCGGCCCGATTTTCGAACGAGATGTCCCCGCCATGGCTGCGCACGATCTCCCGCGAGATGGCGAGGCCCAGTCCCGTGCCGCCCACCTTGCGGTTGGCGGGGCGATCGGCGCGGGCGAAGCGGTTGAAGATCGATCCGACGAATTCGGGGGCGATGCCCGGCCCATTGTCGGTCACCTGGACGACATGATCCTCCTCGCCGGGGAAAAGTTCGAACCGGATGGCTGAGCCCTCGGGCGAGAATTTCAGCGCGTTGGAAAGGAGGTTTCCGGCCACCTGCACCAGCCGGTCCTGGTCGGCGCAGGCCATCACCGGGTGCGGCGGGATGGCGCAGTCGATCGTGACCGACTTGCGCTGGGCGAGCCCCTGCATCGTCTCGACCGCCTTCTGCATGACGTCGCGCAGGTCGACGACCGCATAGTCGAACGCCATCCGTCCTTTGCGGATCTGGTCTATGTCGAGGATATCGTTGATCAGGCGGATCAGCCGCTGACTATTGGTCTCGGCGATCTGCGCCAGGCGCTGCGCATCTTCGGGCAGGGCGCCGGCCGCTCCGCTGCGCAACAGGCCCAATGAGCCGACGATTGACGTGAGCGGAGTACGCAGTTCGTGGCTGACGGTCGAGATGAAGTCGTCCTTGAGCTGGTCGACCTCCTTGCGGCTCGTCGCGTCGCGCAGCGCGGCGACGATGTGGACCCCGTCCGGCAGTTCCATCGTCCCGAGCACGACGTCGAGGGCGATCGCCTCGCCGGCGCTCGTCCGTCCGGTGACATCTATCAGCTCGGTCTTTGTCAGCCGTCCATCGCGCATCCCCAGCCGTGACAGGAAGGAGCCTTCGCCGGGAGCGATATCGATCAGCGTGGCGATGTCCCGGCGCAGCAATTCGGCCGCATTGTAGAGGAACATGCGTTCGGCTGCGGGATTGATCGTTTCGATGCTGCCGCTGGGGTTGATCAGGATGATCGCGTCGGTGGCGCTTTCGAAGATCGCCCGCTGGCGCGCGGCAATGTCGGCGCGCTCGCGGTAGAGCAGGTGGCGCATCCGCCGGTCCCGCCCGATCCACACACCGACGCTGGCGGCGAGCAGGGCGCTGATCAGGATCGATGCGAAAACCTGCACGCGAATTTCGTCATAGCGACGTTCCTCGCTGGCCATTTCCTGCGCCAGGTTCGCGGTTGTCCGCCGCGTCATCGTGTCGACGAGGCTGCGAATCCGGTCCATCAACAGCCTGCCTTCGCCAGTGCGGAGCGCCTGGGTGGCGGCGGACAAACCCGAGCTGTCGCGCAACGCGATCAATCGTTGCAGTTCATCGAGCTTCGCCGCGCTCAACTGGGCCAGAGTGGTCAGGTCTTCGGCGTCGCGGGACGAACGGGTCAGCCGGCGGACCTCCTCGATCTGGCGCGGCAACTGCGTTCGCGCGTCGAGATAGGGCTGCAGGAAGGCGCGATCACCGCTGATCAGATAGCCGCGCTGCCCGGTTTCGGCATCCTTGAGCAGCGACAGCAGCTCGGTCAGCTCGCGCTGATGCGACTGCGCGTCATAGATGGCCAAGCGCGTGTGAATGTCGTGACGTGCTTCCTGCTCTACCCACAGGCTGAACCCTGCGAGGGTCAGCGGCGCTATCGCCGCAACCAGCGCGATCGACAGCCAGCTGGGCTTGAGGTCGGAACGGCGCGCCTTGGTCCGCGTCATTCAGGCTGCAGCAGCGGCCGCATCGCCAGGATCGCCTGGGTCCGGTTGGTAACCCCCAATTTGCGGAAAATGGCTGACAGATGGGCCTTGATCGTGGCCTCGGACACACCGAGATCGCCGGCGATCTGCTTGTTCAGATCGCCGCTCGCGAGCGCCAGCAGCACTCGGCGCTGCGCGCCCGAGAGTGATTCGAACCGCTTGCGGAGATCGTCGACGCCGGGTTCCACGGGGCTGCTCTGCGGGAAGACGCGGCCGCCGTTCAGGATCATCTCGATCGAAGCGAGCGTACGTTCGAGCGGCAGCCGCTTCGACAGGAAGGCCGAAGCGCCCACCGCCTGCGCGGTCGACACCATCTGTTCGCCGTCGTGTGAGGAGATGATCGCGATCGGCGTGCGTTCGAGCAGATGCTGCAGCCGGAAGAAGCCCCCGAAGCCGTTGGAATCCGGCAGTTCATAGTCGAGGATCAGCAGCCGGTAATGGCCGTTACGCTGGATCAGCTCCTCGGCTTCCGCGATCGAGCCGGCCGTATCGACGACCATCCCCGCATGCCGTGCGCTCATAGAAAGCTGGATGGCTTCCCGGATGAGCGGATGATCGTCCGCCACCAAAATCCGCCCGTTAAGCACCGTCAGTCCCCGATACGCAAAACCGCCGAACAAGGAGCCGGCGATCCACTCCCTTGCGCCTCCCCTCTCAGCTTGAACGAAGCTGGAGAAAAGCTTGTAAGACTTTAGTATAACCATCAACGCCATGGGGGAAGAAGGCATTTTTAGGTGATTCTCCTAATCGACCGTGAAGCGCTCTTCGCGCCGCTTCTGTCTGCCTGCCTCGGTAATTCACCGTCGATCTTGCGAACGATTGCGGAAACCGATTCCGACGATTGGGAGCTATGCCAGGTGCCAGCCGTGCTGGTCGTCGGGCGGATCGAGGATGGCTGGAGAAAGGCGCTCGACGCGGCGGCGGCGACCGGAAGCAGGGTGGTGCGAATCGCGCGCGATGCAGCGGACCTGTCCACCGATGATGGGCGGGCCTTTCCCGTCATCGGTCCGGCAATCGATCTCGCCTCGCTACGCGGCATTCTGCCACCCGAATTGGCCTCACAACTGCGCGCCGACGACGGCAGTGCGATAGATCGTCTCTGCGTGCTGCTCGGCAAGGAGATGGCAGCCGACATGGTCGTCCGCTTCCATATGGGGCTGGCTGAGGGCGTCGCGGCGATCGAGGGCGGAGCGGATATGGCGCCGATCGGCCATCGGCTGGGCGGCATGGCGGGAATGCTGGGCCTGCCGCTGCTGTCGGCGGCCTGGCTGGGGCTGCAGCGCGACGCGCGGCTCTGGCCTGCGGCGCGCGCGATCACGGTGGAGGCGCTCCGCGAGGCGGGCGCCACCTAGGCCGGGCTTGACCGACGCCGCCGTCGAGGCCAAGCGGCGGGCGCGCCACGTCGTTTCGCTGGGAAGCCCTGATGTCCGAGACCTATATCCTGACCCTGTCCTGCGTCGATCATCCCGGCATCGTCGCCGCCGTCTCGACCTCGCTAGCCCGCC
Source organism: Zymomonas sp. (assembly GCA_027489105.1). The sequence continues at coordinate 11,082 of JAIYAJ010000583.1, forward strand.
ACGGCGCCAACATCATCGAGGCGCAACAGTTCGACGACCTGATGACCGGCCGCTTCTTCATGCGAGTCGAGTTCGCACTGGTCGGGGGCGCCGATCTGGCTCAGGTCGAAGCGGGCTTCGCATCGGTCGGCGCCGATCATGGCCTGGACTATCGTTTTCGCGCTTCTTCCGCGCGCAAGCGCGTACTGCTGCTGGTGAGCAAGTTCGACCATTGCCTGGCTGATCTTCTCTATCGCTGGAAGATCGGCGAGTTGGAGATGGAGCCGGTCGGAATCATCTCGAACCACCCGCGCGAGACCTATGCCCATCTCGATTTCGGGACGATCCCCTTCCATCATCTGCCGGTCGCGAAGGATGCCAAGCCGCAGCAGGAAGCGCGGATCAAGGCGATCGTCGAGGAGACCGGCGCCGACCTGGTGGTGCTGGCGCGCTACATGCAGATATTGAGCGACGACCTCGCGTCCTTCCTGGCGGGACGCTGTATCAACATCCACCACAGCTTCCTGCCCGGCTTCAAGGGCGCCAAGCCTTATCATCAGGCGCATGCGCGCGGGGTGAAGCTGATCGGCGCGACCGCCCATTATGTCACCGCCGACCTCGACGAGGGACCGATCATCGATCAGGATACCGAGCGCGTCAGCCACCGCGACACGCCCGACGACCTCGTCCGCAAGGGGCGCGACATCGAGCGGCGAGTGCTGGCCAGCGCGGTCCGCGCTTTCCTCGAGGACCGGGTGCTGATGAACGGGGCGACGACCGTCGTCTTTTCCTGACGGCCGTCGCCCGATCGTTCAGCGGAAGGCGGCCAGGATTTCCGCCCCGCGCTTGCCGCGCAATATGCCGCAGCTGCGGATCTGCTCGACCGTGCGGTCGAGGCTGAGCGCCCCGCGCTGGTGCTTTTCGACCTGCGGACGGAAGTCCTTCTCGACTTTCCCTGCCTGGTCGACCGAGCAATAGCGGATCGGCAGGCTGGGCAGGCGCCCGGCCGCAAACAGCCCGGCATTCTTGACCAGATCGTCATAATGGGCGGTCACATAAGCATAGCTCATCTCGACCGTCTCGGGCTCCAACGCCAGATATTGCAGGATCGACAGACGGTCGGGGTTGCGCAGCCGCTCGTCGTCCAGCTTGCCGAGCAGCCAGCGGCCCGTTTCCGCCCTGCCGGTTGAGGCCAGCGCACCGATCGCGCTGTCTCGGAACAGCGTGTCGTCGGTCTTGGCCGCCCGCTCGAACAGGGCTTCCGCTGCCGGCAGCCCACCCTTGGCGAGATAGGCGCCCAACGCCGCGCCCAGATAGGACTGGTCGAGCGCCTTGGCATCGCCCGCCATCCAATCGGTCGCGGCCTTGGCGAGGCGCGTCTGGAGCGCCGGATCCTCTGCCTCGCCCGCAAGCAGCCCCACCAGATCCGAGCGCAGCTTCTGCAGATCGCCATCGTCGCCGGCATGGGCGCCGGTCGCCGGGTCGAAGCCGATCGCTGCCAGCCTGGGGCCATAGACGGCGGCCAGAAAGCGGCGATAGCCGGGCAGCGCGTCGCCCGCGATCATGCCGCGCTGGCGCAGACCGGCGAGCCGCAGGCCGCCGTCGACCGCCGCCACCGAATAGCCATTGGCCGCCATCGCCCGCGCCGCGTCGAGCAGCAGCGAAGGTGGCAGCTCGCCCGCCCGGAAGCCGGCCCACAGGCTGTCGGTCAGCGCCAGCGCCTCGCCCGGCGGCAGCGTGCCTGCGCCTGCGATCATCGTCTTCCATTCGGCCTCCGGCAGCGAGAAGCGGTAATAGCCGGTGCCGCCCGCATTGGGGATGATCATCCCCGACCCGGTGATAGGCACCAACGCCGAGGGTTTGTCGAGCAGCGAGCATTGCCGCGTCTCGCCGACGCGCACGCACAGCGGGATGATCCAGCTCTGCGCCGGAAGCTCGGTGCCGAGCAGCGCATAGCGCTTCTGGCTGACCGCGAGGCCGCCGCTCGTGCGCTCGACGCGGACGACGGGCACGCCCTGCTGGTCGACGAAGCTCTTGAGCGAGGCGAGCACGCGCGGGTCATGCGCGGCATCGGCGAGCGAACCGAAGAACTGGTCGGTGTTCGCCGTGCCATAGGCATAGCGCTTCAGGTGGAGGCGCACGCCGTCGCGGAATTTCTCGTCGCCGAGATAGGCGGCGATCATCGCCACGACCTGCCCGCCCTTGCCATAGGTGACCTGGTCGAAGGCGCTGTCGATGTCGCCATTGGTCGGGATCGGCTGGTGGATCGGGCGGCCTGCCTTCAGCGCGTCGGTGTTCATCGCCGCGAACGCCTCGTCGATCGCGCCCGCGCCGATCTTCAGGTCGGGGCGCCATTCGTC
>JAIYAJ010000576.1 GCA_027489105.1 Zymomonas sp.
CCTTCTCGATCGCGGCGGTCGGCCTGATCATCGGCGGCCTGCTGGCCGCGCCGCTCGGGGCGATATTGGCGAAGAAGATCGAGGCGAAGCGCCTGTTGCTGCTGGTCGGTATCGTCTTGACGGCGACCAGCCTCTACAGCCTGTGGCGTGCGCTGCACTGAGGCAGCGGACGGTACGCAATGCTACACTTACCGGATTCCGGCGGCGTCCTCTCCATTGCAGCGCGCTGGCCTGAGCACCGCTGGCGGAAAGAACTCGGGACTTAAGCCGCCAGGATCGATTGCAATTCCTGCGGACCGAGCGGCTGGGCGAACTTGACGCCGATCGACCGGCCTTCCGCCCACATCACCCGGCCGAGCCGTTCCAGACGCGGCCAGTGCAGCCAGACGAGGTCGCGGATATTCTGCGTCTCGGGCAGTTCGATCCGCGCGCCGCCGCGCGACAGATCGAGCACGCGCACAGGCACCATCTGCCCGCCCGACATGACCGTCCCGAAGATCAGCGTCTCGTTGCGCTCGCTGCGCCGCCGGTCGGCATCATTCGCTTCCGACTGGCCAGTGATCCGGGCCAGGGCATGGCGGGAAAAATCCTTCAACCGTTCGAGCATCCGTCTCTTCCTCGCGGATATCGTGGATCCGCCGCTGTCGTTCCTGTTGATGCTTCAATCCCATGCAGAGGGCGAGTCGCGCTATTCGGGGTTACCCGCAATCCTTTGCGGATTGTACGGAGGAGCGGGCGGGGCGTTGGCCTATCCTGTGTCCACTGTCGGCATTGCGCCACGGCGATGGCCTGATATGTTCCGGTCTTGTTCTGGGAGCCGACTCGGGGAAAGGCCATGGCCGAGGACGACAGTTACGATCCGCATCATGCCATGGTGAGTGGGCACCGGATCCCGCTGCCGGTGCTCGGCATCCTCCGCGACAACGAGCTTTGCTATTTCGACGACGCCCGGCTGCTGCGCGAATTTCCCGAATATGTCGCGGCAGACGACATCCTGACCGGGATGGAGATGTTCGACGACGATGGCGGGCACTGGCGGGTGCGCGCGGTGCGGCGGGTGTCGCCGCCGCCCGGCCCGCGCCGCTGGTGGCAATTCTGGCCGTTCTGGAAAGCGCCCAATGCGATCCTGGAGTTCGATCTCGACCGGCTCGACGATGTCGATTTCAAGACGGTGCGCGACAGGGTCATCAAGCTCACCAAGGTGGCGATGGCCGACGATGAGCCCGAGGACCGCAAGGAGGTGCTGGCCAATCTGCGCCGCGCTGAGGACCTCAAGGATCTCGCCGAGGAGCTGGGCCTGCCCGATCGCGTGGGTTTCTTCGACTGACGGACGACATGGGCCGGCCCTGACGGTTGCCCCATCGCCCGCGCGCCCTTACATCGGGCCATGACGCCATGAGGGTCATTCGCGAAGGGGCTTAGATGCTGGTTCTCCTGTTGCAGATCGTGGACATGCTGCTGGGCGTGTTCACCTGGATCGTGATCATCCAGGGAATCATGTCCTGGCTCGTCGCCTTCAACGTGATCAACACCTATAACGACTTCGTCCGGCAGGTGCTCTTCGCGCTGCAGAAAATCACCGAGCCCGTCTATCGTCCCGTGCGTCGCATCATGCCCGATTTCGGCCAGCTCGACCTGTCGCCGCTCGTCGTCCTGCTGCTGATCTATATCGCGCGCATGGTGATCGGTTACGGCATCGTCCAGGCGGCCTCGGCGGGCGTCTGACGGCCTGGACTCAGACGGCGGACGGACTGAAGCTCGCCGTCCGCGTCACGCCCCGCGCCGGCCGGGACGCGATCGAAGGCGTGGTGCGCGGCGATGACGATCGCAGCTGGCTTTCGGTCAAGCTTTGCGCGGCGCCGACCGATGGTGCGGCGAACGAAGCGCTCGTCCGGCTGCTGGCCAAGGCGCTGGGCGTGGCGCGCCGGGACGTCACTCTGGCCAGCGGCGCCACATCGCGTCTAAAGAGGCTCGACATAGAGGGTGATCCGGCGCGTCTCGCGGCCGCACTCGAAACCATGTTCAGGGACAAGGCATGAGCGCGGACATCATCGACGGCAAGGCATTCGCGGCAGGGCTGCGCGGGCGGGTGGCGGCGCTGGTCGGCCCGTTCCGTGCAGCGGCGGGCCGGGCACCGGGCCTAGCCGTGGTCCTGGTCGGCGAGGATCCGGCCAGCCAGGTCTATGTCCGCTCGAAGCACAAGGCGACGGTCGAGGCGGGGATGGAGAGCTTCGAGCATCGCCTGCCGGCCGATGCGACGCAGGACCAGCTTCTCGCGCTCGTGCGCCAGCTCAACGAAGACGAGCGCGTCGACGGCATCCTTGTCCAGCTGCCGCTGCCCGCGCCGCTCGACGAGCAGCAGGTGATCGCGACGATCGACCCCGACAAGGATGTCGACGGATTCCATGTCGTCAACGCCGGACGGTTGGCGGTGGGCCAGCCCGGCTATGTCCCCTGCACCCCGCTCGGCTGCCTGATGCTGCTCAAGGACCGGCTCGGCGATCTGTCGGGCCTGAACGCGGTGGTGATCGGCCGCTCCAACATCGTCGGCAAGCCGATGGCACAGCTGCTGCTGGCCGAAAGCTGCACCGTCACCGTCGCGCACAGCCGCACCCGCGATCTGCCCGAGGTCGTCCGGCGGGCGGACATCGTCGTCGCGGCGGTCGGCCGCCCCGAAATGGTGCGCGGCGACTGGATCAAGCCCGGCGCTGTGGTGATCGACGTCGGCATCAACCGCGTGCCCGGCGCGGAGCCCGGCAAGACCCGGCTGGTCGGCGACGTCGCCTATGACGAGGCGGCGGCGGTGGCCTCTGCCGTCACCCCCGTCCCCGGCGGGGTCGGGCCGATGACGATCGCGGTCCTCCTGCGCAACACGCTGGTCGCCGCCCACCGCCGCGCGGGCGTCGCGCTGGCCCCGGACGCGATCTGAATGTCGCTGTTCGAGCCCGATATGCTCGCGCTGTTCCTGTCGGCCTTCGTGACCCTGTTCGTGGTCATCGACCCGCCGGGCTGCGCGCCGATCTTCGCCAGCCTGACGCGCGACGCGCCGCACGGGCAGCGGCGCTCCATGGCGATTCGCTCGACCGCGATCGCGACGGTGCTGCTGCTCGTCTTCGCGCTGGTCGGCGAGAAATTGCTGGCGACGCTGGGCATCAGCCTCGACGCCTTCCGCATCGCCGGCGGCATCATGCTGTTCCTGATCGCGCTGGAGATGGTGTTCGAGAAGCGCACCGAGCGCCGCGAGGGCCGCGCCGACGAGATCAGCCGCAAGGCCGCCGAGGAGCGCCGGCCGATCGAGGACATCTCGGTCTTCCCGATGGCGATACCGATGATCGCCGGCCCCGGCTCGATCGCGACGGTGATGCTGCTCGTGTCGCGCAGCCACGGGCTTCAGCAGACCTTCGTCGTCCTCGCCGCTCTGGCCGCCGTCCTCACGCTCACCCTAGCCGCCCTTCTCGCGGCGGGCCCGCTGATGCGCGTGCTGGGGCCGAAGCTCGAAGCGATGATCACCCGCGTGCTCGGCGTGCTGCTCGCCGCGCTTGCCGCGCAGTTCGTGATCGACGGGATCAGGACCTCGTTCGGCATCGCCTGAGCGGCGCGCGCCCGCCTTCGGTCAGCGGACCATCTTCCACAGGCGGAAGGGCGAGTTGGCCGGCAGTTCGACCGGCTGGAGCCAGTCGGGTACCGCTCCGTCGATCAGCTGACTGTAGAAGCCCTGCGGCGCACGCGCGCGGTAAATGGTCGATTCGGCCATGCCGGGGCAGAGCAGCAGCATCGTCGCACCCCGCCGTCGCATGACCTCGTGCGCCACCTCGGGCGAGGTTGCGCGGAAAGCGTGGTGGACGTCGAGAATCGCAGCTCCATTGCGGTGATAGGGGCCGGCGACCGCACTGTGTTTCGTGATCGCGATCAGGCGCGGTCCCAGGTCGACGAAGGTCAACATCGTCGCGCGGGGCAATGCGTCGAGCTGGGCGAGCGCGGGCAGCGTCACGCAGCGGCGCGGCTTGCCTTCGGTGCGCGCGACGACCTTCTCGCGTTTCTGCTCCTTGGCCGACTTGGGCAGCATCGCGGCGAACTGCGCAAGCTGTCCGGAGAGCGCGAAGAAGACGAGCAAGGTCCCGCCGACGCGGACGAGCGAGGAGCCCGAATCGAGAAGGCGCGGCAGCAGCTGCCAACCGAGCCAGGTCGCGCCGAACACCGCCAGCAGCTGCGCCTGCGGGCCGAAGCGCGACTGCCAGGCGAGGCCGGCGGTCGCCAGCAGGCTGAGCAGCGCCAGCGTCGCCCAGACCGGCCCGGCGGCGGTACCGCGCGAGCGCCATGCCGCCAGCATCGCGCCGATCGTTCCGATGATCGGCAGCCAGCTGGTCTGCAAGGCGTCGCGCCAGGGCTTGGCATAGATCGGCTTGACCTCGCGGATGTGCGAGAACCAGAGCCGCTCGAGCTCGGGCGAAATCGCTTCGGGCCGCCCCAGACATTGCGGGAAGCTGCCCGCGTAGAAGCCGGCAATGGCCGCACCGGCGAGGAACAGCAGCGCGAGCCTGAGCATCCGGCGGTCGCCGCGCAGGAAGCTGAGCGCGGTCATCAGCGCCGATGTCAGCAGCAGGGTCGACAGATAGACCGGCGACAGCACGTCGCAGACCATCGCGCGATTGTCGTTGGATGCGAAGGCCGCGAAGCCGATCGCGCAGCCACCGCCGAGCGACACCGCATAGCTGCGCAGCCGCTGCGCGTCGTCGGATGCGCCGATGATCGCCCAGCGCAGCGCGATCGACGCCCCCGCCACCGCCATCAGCGGAATCAGTTCGAGTCCGATGCTGAGCGAGAAGGCGCTCGCCGCACCGGCTAGCACGCCGCCGCGCCGGGCCGAGGGATCGGCGATGCCGGCCACGACGACCAGCAGCGAGGCCAGCTGCCAGCCATGATGGTCGATCCGCAGCGGCATCCACATGAACAAGGTCGTCTGGGCGCACATCAGGATCGCGAAGGCGACCGGGTAGGCGCGCGGATGGATGACCCGCCGGGTGGTGATCACCAGCGCCCACAGCGCGGGGGCGAGCGCGAGCATCGGCGCGACCGCGACCGCAATGCGTTCTGCGGTGAACGCCCCGAACAGCGGCTGGAACAGCAGGATCAGCCCCGCGATCGGCAGGTCGACGATCCGCGACCAGTGGACGTTGAGCCCCTCGGGGGGCGCCAGCTTGTACTGGCGCAGGTCGAACCAGCCCTGCCCGCCCAGCCAGGCCTTGACCTCGGCGAGGCGCAGATTGTCGTCGGTGTCGCTGAGCGCCAGCCAGCGGATCTGGCCCCATTTATAGGATAGGAAATAGAGGCAGGTGCCGAGGAAGAGCACGACCAGCATCATCCGCCAGTGCCGCTCGATCCACGCCATCATGCGGTCTTCGAAAGCGGTCTCGGGCTGGTCCTGCATCGCGCCCGCTTAGGACGAGCTTGCACCTGCCGCAACGGCCTTGGCGCTCCTTCGCAAGGCTCGTTGCGCTATTGTTAGGCTGGCGTTCAGCTTCGGAATGCTGTGTTTCCGCTCATCCGGAAACGGACACGCGGGGATCGGACTGGCAATTTCCACCCCACGGGAGGCGCTCCTTCGGGGTTCCCTTGCCCCGGGGAGCGTGTTCCTCCTTCGTCGGCGCCTCCGGTCGCGGACCGCTTGTCGCTTCTGCGCTTTTGTGGAAGAGCGCGACCGATGTCCGACATCCCGATCCTGTCCCGCGAGCGCATGGCCCTGCTCGGTCAATTGGTGCGCTACGGCGTCACCGGTGCGCTGGCCTCGGTCGTCAACATCGGCATCTATCATGCGCTGGTGCGGCTGGCCGGGATGCACCCCAATCTGGCCTGGACCTTCGGCTTCGTCGGGGCGGCCGCCACCGGCTATGTCATCCATGGCAAATGGAGCTTTCGCGGCCATGGTTCGCGCGACCGGCAGACGGTCCGCATCCTGCGCTTCGCGATCGTGTCGCTGATCAGCTTCGCGCTCAACAGCCTGTGGGTGTGGCTGCTGGTCCAGCATATGGACCTTCCGATCTGGGCCCCCTATCCCCTGGTGCTATGCGTGACCCCGCTTCTCGTCTTCTGGCTGAACCGCCAATGGGTGTTCGAATGAGCACCCCGCTTGCCTCGGTCCCACTCCTGTCGGTGATCGTCCCCGTCAAGGACGAGGAGGAGGCGATCGCGCCCTTCGTCGCGCGCATGTCGCGGGTGCTCGACGCGCTCGCCGATCCCGAGGGGCGGCCGATCGCGTGGGAAATCCTGTTCGTCGACGACGGCAGCAGCGATCGGACGATGGCCGCGATTCTGGTCGCGCACGAGGCCGACTCCCGCGTGATGGCGCTGTCGCTGTCGCGCAACTTCGGCAAGGAAGCGGCCTTGTCTGCGGGCATCGACAATGCGCGCGGCCAGCTGGTCATTCCGATCGACGTCGACATGCAGGATCCGCCCGAGGTGATCGGGGAGATGATCGCCAAATGGCGCGAGGGCTATGACGTCGTCTATGGCGTGCGGCGCAGCCGCATGACCGACAGCTTGCCCAAGCGGCTCACCGCCGATCTCTATTATCGGGCGCACAACTGGCTTTCGAAGGACAAGATCCCCGAACATGCCGGCGACTTCCGCCTGCTCGATCGCCGCGTGGTCGAGGTGATCAAGCGGATGCCCGAGCGCAACCGCTTCATGAAGGGGCTGTTCGCCTGGTCCGGCTTCCGTCAGACGGCGGTCGAATATGACCGGGCGGAGCGCGCGGTGGGCACCACCAAGTTCAACTATTGGAAGCTGTGGCAGCTGGCGATCGACGGGATCACCTCCGCCTCGACCGCGCCGCTCCGGGTCTGGTCCTATGTCGGCGCGCTCATCGCGGTCGTGGCCCTGGTCTATGCGGTGTTCATCGGCGTCCGTACGCTGATCTACGGCGCCGATGTCGCGGGCTATCCCTCGCTGATGGTCGCCACCCTCTTTCTCGGCGGCGTCCAGCTGCTGTCGCTCGGCATCCTCGGCGAATATGTCGGCCGGATCCTCGTCGAAACCAAGAAGCGGCCGATCTACATCGTCCGCGACCGGATCGGCTGCCCCGATCCCGAAGCCAGGGACCTCGCCTGATGGACCGCGCCGCCTATGACCGGATGGCCGAGATCGACAAGGACCATTGGTGGTTTGTCGCGCGCCGCAAGATCATCGCCGCGCTGATCGAGCGCCACCGCCCGAAGCCGGGCCCGCTCCGCATACTCGAAGTGGGGGCCGGCACCGGCTCCAATCTCGCTTTGCTGCAGCGCTTCGGCACGGTCGATGCGATCGAGCCCGATGACGATGCGCGCGCCTTCGCCGAACAGCGCAGCGGGCTGTCGATCAAGGGCGGCTATCTGCCCCACGTGCCGCTCGACGATGGCGCTTATGATCTGATCGTGCTGCTCGACGTGCTCGAGCATATTCCGCAGGACGTCGATGCGCTCGCCTATCTGCGGACCAAGCTCGCGCCGGGCGGGCGGATCCTCGTGACCGTGCCGGGCGCGCCGTGGATGTGGAGCGCGCATGACGTCGCGCACCATCATCAGCGCCGCTACACCGGACAGCAGCTGCGCGAGACGTTCGAGCGCGCCGGCCTCGCGCCGCGCTTCCAGTCGCATTTCAACACGCTGCTCTTCCCGCTGATCGCACTGGTGCGTCTGGTGGGCAAGATCACCGGCAAGGAGGGCGGCGACGATGCGATGCCGTCGCGTCCCGTCAATGCCGTGCTGACCGCCCTGTTCGGGGCGGAACGTCACTGGGTAGCGAGCTTGAGCATGCCCTTCGGCGTGTCCATCGCGATGGTGGCGGCCCCGACGATACGGTAGAGCGCCCCGCGCTCGCCGCCGTCCCAGACCAGCTTCAGGGTCGGGTCGTTGACCGGCCAATGGTCGCGCGACGCGTTGATCAGCCACAGATAATCGAACGCCTGGCGCGGGAAAAGCGCCAGCGAGCTTTCGATGCTCCGCGCCCAGCGCGCGCGGCAATGGCGCGGGCGCATGACCTGGGTCGGATCCTCCGCATAGCCCTTGGCGGGGGCATAGGCGATGCTGAGCAGTTGCGCGCCCGGCATCGTCCACTGGCCGTTTACGAAGGCCTCGCGCCGGACGATCGCCATCGCGCCGAGATGCTCCAGGCGCGGCGACTCCCAGCGCGACAGGCAGGGCAGTTCGACCAGCGCGAACACCCGGCTGTGGCGTTCGACATGGTCGAGCGCCTTGAGCTGGCTTTCCTGGAAATCGGAGAAGGCGGCGAAGCGGTCGGTCGACTGCCACGCCCGCACGCCGAAGATCAGCAGCGCGAGGATGGCGACCGCGTTCAGCGCGGTCCGGTTGGTGAAGCGCGGGACCAGCCCGATCACCCCGACCGCGACGACATAGGGGGCCAGCCGCATATCGGCATAGGCCGATCCGATAACGATGCGCGGCATCAGCACATAGGCGATGACGAGGACCAGCGTCGCCACGCCCAGCGTGCGGCGCATGTCGAAGCCGATCTGGCGCCAGCCGATCGTCGTCAATCCGAACAGCACCAGCAGGATCAGCGCACCGACCAGGGTGATGTCGAACGTCATCCAGTGGTTGCGCAGCGACGAGATCAGATAGACATATTTGGCTTTCCAGTTGAACCAGTCGGTCGTCTGGCCCTGCACGTCGCCCGAGCGCCAGGCGATCATCAGCAGCATCGGCGGTGCGAGCGGCAGGCAGTGGAGGCTGCCCCGCCACAGCGATTCGACGAAGCCGCGCCCCTCGACGTCGCGCATGCGGACGATCTCGGCGGAGAAAGCGAGCAGCCCCAGCACGCCCCAGGCGAAACCATGCGCCAGCCAGATCAGGCAGCCGAGCGGAAGGAAGATGATTGCGCGCAGCCGGATCCGGCTCATCCGCGCGAGGTAGAGCCATAGCGCGAAGGCGTTGAGCGCCAGCGCCATGGCGAAGACATAATTGATGAAGCCCCACTGGAAGGGCCAGCAATAGGCGAAGGGCAGGACGAGCCCGGCGGTCGCCGGCAGCCGGCCATGCACTTCGCGTGCTACAAGTAGCAGGCCGGTGACGGTCAGCGCCGGCACCGACATCACGATCAGCTTCACGCCCAGCTCGAGCCCGAACAGCTTCGACATCGGGATGATCAGCAGGTCGACGCCGAGATTGCCCATCAGCGCCCAGCGGAATCGATAATATTCGGTCAGCAGCGGCGAGGACGGGTCGGCGAGCTCGACGCGGTAGCGGCCCATATGGCCCATCAGATCGACCAGCGGCGGCACCGGCGGATGGATCAGCGGCACGACCGCCAGCAGCGCCACGAGGACGATGTACCAGCTGCTCGTCCACCAGCCGGACGGGGGCGTTACAGGTGGGGTGGACCGGAACATCGCGCTTCGCCCTTATGTCGGGGCGCGGGCGACGGCAAGGGGGCAGCGACGGGGGCGGAACCGCGTTCGCCTCAGCCGATACGCCGCCACAGTCTGAGGGTGCTGCCCGGAAGCGGTATCGGGCGCAGCCATGCGGGCGGACGCCCGGTCAGCAGCATCGCCATCAGCCCATGGGGCGCCGCCTTGGCATAGATGCCGGCTTCGCTGCCCGCCGGGTCGATCAGCAGCAAAGTCATCGACCGCTCGATCATCAGGCGGTGTGCGACTTCGGGCGAGCCCGTAAAGGCGTCGATCACGCGCCGCATCGCTGGCGCTCCGCGATGGTGACCGCTCGCCGCATAGCTGTGTGGCGTCAGCAGCAGCAGACGCGGGGTCAGGTCGAGCCCAGTCAGAACCCGGCTGGGTGGCAGCTGTGTCAGTACCGACAGGCCGGTGCAGGGCGCGAGGCAGCTTTGAGCGGGCGTAGCATCTGCTACAGCAGGCGCCTCGCGGAATTGAGCGCGGAGCAGCAGCAGGCTTTCCCCGACGGCCATCGCCCCGATCGGCGACAGCGCCATGATTGCGAGCACACTGCCCGCGATGCGGACCGGGGACAGAGGGTGTCGTCCGGTGCGGTCGAGCGCCCGCGCCAGCAGCCAGGCCGCACCCGGAAGCGCGCAGGCCTGCGCGAAGCCGCCGGTTCGCTGGACGAGCACCGACAGCAGGAAGGAGCCGGCGGCCAGCGCCAGCATCGTTGCCCAGTCGCGGACTCCGGCGTCGCTGCGTGGCGCCGCACGCCAAGCGAACAAGCTGCCGGTCAGACCGACGAGCGGGAAGAGCAGTAACAGCATGGCGTTGCTCGGCGCCTGCTGCCAGATCGGCAGGCCTTCCGGAACATTCTCGTACCAGAAGCGCCGGACGACCGGATCGAGCTGGCCGAAGGGGCCGGCGAGACAGGCGGGCGCCGTCGTCATCAGCAACCCGGCGCCCACCGCTGCGGCGGCGGCAAGAAGGAGCAGCTTCGCCCTTAGGCCTCTCTCTTCTGCCGACCATCCACCGAGTCCCGCCACTAGCGGTGTCGCAGCCAGCGGACCCAGCCATGCCGGACTCACTGCGTCGCACCAGGGGCGTGACCACGCGGCCAGATCGTGGGTCGCAGCGAACAGCGCAAGCGTCCCGCTCCCAAGGGCGACAGCGAAGGCGGGGAAGCGGCCATCCTCCTTGCCCGCCGTCCAGCGCAGCGCCAGCAGCAGGCCGAGCAGCCCTGCCATCGGCAGCGCTTCCAGCGACACGGCGAGCCACAGCGCGGTGGCGATCCCCGACAGCAGCCCGCCGCGCACCGCCCTGCGATCGAAAGCGGCGGCAATGGCGGTCAAGCCCAGCATCGTCTGCCAGCCATGATGGTCGATCCGCAGCGGCAGCAGGTGAAACAGCATCAGTGGCGCGGTGGTGCCCAGCATCGCAGCGAGCAGCGCCGTGCGCCGGTCGGCCAGCCGCGCCGTGAGAAGGGAGATGGCGCCGAGGAGCCCGCCCAGCGTGATCAGCGGGACGAGGACCGACGCCAGCCGTTCGGCCGCGCCGTTCCCGATCATCGGCTTGGCGAGCAGGATGATCGCGGCGAGCGGCAGGTCGACGAGGCGCGACCAGTGCATCGGAACGCCGCCGGGCGGATCGATCCGATATTGGGTGACGTCGACGAACCTCTGCCCGCCCAGCCAGTCGCGCACCTGCTGCAGCCGCAGATAATCGTCGGGGTCCCACATTTCGAGCGGACCGACATGCGGCCACGCCATCGCGGTCAGGATGGCGGAGGCAAGCAGCCACAGCGCAACCACGCCCAGAATGAGGCGCGAGCGCGACATGGCGTCCTTCGCGTCCGGGTCATCGGCTAGCGCCGCCATGGCGGTACGATCGGAATCAGGCGGCCTTGCGGCCCGGCAGGCGGGTCGGCACCAGCCGTTCGGAGGCGAGCGCGGCCTTTACGCCCGCTGCATCGGTCCCGTCGGCCAGCGCCTCTTCGCCCTCGCGGCCGGCCTCGTGATATTCGGCGTCCTCGTTGACCGACCAGACATCGTGGCGGCGGGTGCCCGCGGCGATGTTCCGCGCGGTCAGCATCGCCGTCATCATCGCATGGTCCTGGTTGTTGTAGCGGTGCATGCCGTTGCGGCCGACGAAATGCAGTGTCGGATAGCGACTCTCCAACTCGGTGCGGACCGCCGCGACATTGTCGGCATAGGCATCGTCATAGACCGGATAGGCCTTTTCCTGGCGCACCACCGCGCCGCCGACGACCTGCCGGGGATCGCACAGGCCGAGTTCGGCCAGCTCGCGCTTGGCAAGTTCGACCAGCGCCTCGTCTGACGAGGACCAGAGCCCGTCGCCTTCGAAGCAGAAATATTCGAGCCCGACACAGGCGAGCGCGGGATCGGGCACCATCTCGGGCGACCAGCTGCGGAAATTCTGGATGCGGCCGACCTTCACCCTGTCGTCATGGATGTAGATCCAGTTGTCGGGGAACAGGTCCTCCGACCGGATCATCAGCGCGACGGTCAGAAAGTCCCGATAGCCGAGCGACATCGCCTGCGGCAGGCTTTCGGGCAGCGGATGCAGGCGGGTGGCGAGTTCGCGCATCGGCGCCGAGCTGATCACATGGTCGGCGGTCATCAGCGTCAGTCGCCCCGCCTCGTCCATCGCGGCAATGCGCCACAGACCGGCGGTCTCGTCCCACGACAGCTGGTGGAGCCGGTGCCCCATCAGCAGGCAATTGCCCTGGTCCAGGATGCGGTCGCGCGCCGCGTCCCACATCATGCCGGGGCCCTTGCGCGGATAGCGGAAGCTTTCGAGCAGCGTCTTGGCCTGCATCCCGTCATTGGGCTTGCGATTGAGGCCCAGCGAGCGACGGACGCCGTCGAGCACGGCCTTGCCCAGGCTCAGCCCCTTGATCCGCTGCGCCGCCCAGTCGGCGGACATTTCGCTGCACGGCATGCCCCAGACCTTCTCGGTGTAGGTCTTGAAGAAGATACCGAACAGGCGCGACCCGAACTGGTTGACCACCCAGTGTTCGAAGCTGCGGACCTCGCGGTGCGGGAACAGTTTCCAGCGGAAGAAGCTCGCCATGCACAGGGCCGACTGGATCAGCCCCAGATTGCGCAGCGCCTCGAAGGCGCGCAGCGGGTAGCTGTAAAATTTGCCGCGATAGAAGATGCGGCTCATGCGTGGGCGTTCGATGAAGTCGTCGGGCAGCAACTCGTTCCAGAGATCGACCACCTCGCGCGACTTGGAGAAGAATCGGTGCCCGCCGATGTCGAAGCGGAAGCCGCGATGCTCGACCGTGCGACTGATCCCGCCGACCTGCTTCGGGTCTTTCTCGATCAGGGTGACGGTGAAGCCCTGCTTGCCGAGCAGATAGCCTGCCGTCAGACCTGCTGGCCCCGCTCCTATGATCGCGACGTCGGCATGATTGGTGGCGCGGGCCATCTGGCTTCCCCGAAATTCCTATGGGGACAGCCATGGCCGCAGAGCCGTTAGAACATGGTTAACAGCGACGATCCGCTCAGCCGACTCCGGTCGGCCCGTCCATGACGATGCGGATCTTGGTCGCGAGATCGGAACGTCGATAGGGCTTGTTCAGAATGTCGAACTCGTCGGCCCGCACGTCGATCCGTTCGAGCGCGGTTTCGGCATAGCCGGTGGTCAGCAATATCTTGAGGTGCGGCCTTTGCCTGCGCGCCTGGCGGGCGAGTTGGACACCGTTGAGCCGACCCGGCATGACCAGGTCGGTGAACAGCATCTCGATATCCTCGTCGCTGTTCAATATCTCGCTCGCCTCCATCCCGTTGGCGGCGCGCAGGATATGGTAGCCGAACTCTTCGAGCACCTCCTGCGCATAGGCGGCGACATCGGGCTGGTCCTCGACCAGCAGGATCGTCTCGGCGCCCCGTGCGCGCTCGCCCCGGTGCGAGGGGTGGCTTCCTTCGGGTTCGATCGGGCCGTCCTCGCATGGGAAGAGCAGGCGAACCTTGGTACCGGCGCCCTCGTCTGATTCGACCAGCAAGGCGCCGCCCGACTGGCGCGCGAAGCCATAGACCATCGACAGGCCGAGGCCGGTGCCCTTGCCCTGTTCCTTCGTGGTGAAGAAAGGCTCGGTCACTCGTGACAGCACGTCGGGGGTCATGCCGGTCCCGGTGTCGCTGATCGTCACCTGCGCATAATGGCCGGGTGGTAATTGGGCGAGGGTCACGCTGCCGTCGCGCACCGCCACGGTTGCTGTTTCGATCGAGATGGTGCCGCCGCCGGGCATCGCGTCACGGGCGTTGATCACCACGTTCATGATGGCCAGTTCGGCCTGGGTGGTGTCGATGCGTGCATTGCAGGCATGGTCCGAAAGGCGTCGTTCGATCTTCACCTTGTCCGGCAGCGTCCGCTCGATCACGGGCATCAGCTGGTCGACCATCTCGTTGACGTTGATGATCCGCCCGTCGAGCCGCTGCTTGCGGGCGAAGGCCAGCATCTGCTGCGTCAGCGAGCTGCCGCGCTCCGCCGCCTGCGAAATCGCCTCCATCTGGCGCCGGGCCTTGGTGAAGTCGAACCGGTCGGGCTGTTCGAGCCGGTTCTTCAATATGTCCGAAAATCCCTGAATCACGGTCAGGAGATTGTTGAAATCATGCGCGATCCCGCCGCTCAGCTGGCCGATCGCTTCCATCTTCTGCGCCTGGCGCAGCGCGTCCTCCGCATCGCGCCGGCGACTGACGTCGAGCTGCGAGCCGAAATAATAGATGAGCTTGCCGTTGCGGTCGAACACAGGCGAGACGAACAGCGCATTCCAGAAGCTGGCGCCGCTTTTCTTGTAGTTGAGGATCTCGACGGCGGTCTCGCGGCGCTCGGCGATCGCGCGGCGGACCTCGGCGACCGTGTCCCGGTCGGTGTCCGGCCCCTGCATCAGCCGGCAGTTCTTCCCGATCAGCTCTTCCCGCGTGTAGCCCGTCATGTTCAGGAAGGCCGGGTTGGCGAAGACGATCGGATGGTCCGGCGCATGCGGATCGGTCACGATCATCGGCATGCGCGTCGCCCGCACCGCCGCGAAGAAGATCGCGTTGTGCTCGTCGCGCATGTCCGGATTGGCGCCCGCGCTCTGCAACGGGGCGGGTCCGCCGGGTGGCATGTCCGAACGATCGTGCGTCACATATCCTCGCTGTACACCAGGGCCCATTACGCCGGGCCCGTTCTGAACGTTCAAAGCTCCCGATGGTTCAGCGGCTTGCCCCGTCAAAAGGAACAGGTAGGTTCGCATCGAGGGCGCCGGAACAGTCGATCGGCGCCGCTGGTTCCGCCTTCGTGCGGCAGGGGCCGGAAGCCTCGCCGGGCAAAGAGGTGGACTGATCGAGGATGAGGTGCAGCATGGCGGACGACCAACCGGCACAGGCGGCCCTCATCGCGCCGACGGTGGCCTATCGCGGGCCGGTCGGCGGCTGGGGCTCGGTGCGCGGCATGATCGGGACACTGAGATCGTCCGGCGCCAGCGCTGGCGCGCTTGCGACCCTGGCCGACCTCAACAAACCCGGCGGGACGATGTGCACCTCCTGCGCCTGGACCAAGGTCCCCAATCCTGGCCTCGTCGAGTTCTGCGAAAATGGCGCCAAGGCCACCTTGTGGGATCTGACCAGCGATCGTTGCACGCCGGATTTCTTCGCGACCCATCCCGTATCGGAGATCGCGCGCTGGTCGGACTATGATCTGGAGCGAGTGGGCCGGCTGACCCATCCGATGCGCTACGACGCGGGGACCGATCGCTATGTCGAAACCGGCTGGGACGAAGCCTTCGCCGCGATCGGCGCCGAACTCCGGCGTCTCGAGCCCAAGTCGACCACCTTCTACGCCTCGGGCAAGGCGGCGCTCGAAGCCTCCTATCTCTACGCGCTGTTCGCCCGCATCTATGGGCACAACAACCTGCCCGACAGTTCGAACATGTGCCACGAGACGACCTCGGTCGCGCTCAAGGCGGTGTTGGGCACGCCGGTCGGAACCTGCACCTTCGACGACCTCGCGCATTGCGATGCCATTTTCTACGTCGGACAGAATCCCGGCACCAATTCGCCGCGCATCCTGCATCCGCTCAAGGATGCGGTCGATCGCGGCTGCCGGATCGTCGCCTTCAATCCGCTCAAGGAGAAAGGGCTGATTGCCTTCGCGGATCCGCAGAGCCCCGCCGACATGCTGCTGGGGCGTTCGACCCCGATCGCCAGCCATTATGTGCAGGTTCGCCCTGGCGGGGACATCGCCGCGCTGACCGGTGTGGCGAAGCATGTTCTCGCGCTCGACGCCGAAGACCGCGCGCGGGGTGGCGCCGGCGTGCTCGATCGCGCCTTCCTGGACCACCATTGTCATGGTCTCGACGACTGGCTCCGCTTCGTCGAGCAGAGCGACTGGGCCGACATCGAACGCCAGTCGGGGGTCGGCCGGGCGGAGCTGGAGACGGCCGGCGCCATCTATGCAGCCTCCGAACGGGTCATCGGCATCTATGGCATGGGCCTGACCCAGCATGTCCACGGGTCGCAGGCGATCGGCGCTCTGGTCAACCTGCTGCTGTTGCGCGGCAATGTCGGGCGGCAGGGCGCCGGGTGCCAGCCGATCCGGGGCCATAGCAATGTCCAGGGGCAGCGGACGGTCGGCATCACCGAAAAGCCCGAACTCGCCCCGAACGACAAATATCGCGAGCTGTTCGGGTTCGAGCCGCCGATGGACAAGGGGCATAATACGGTCGAGTTTCTCGAAGCCTTGCTGGCGGGCGAGGCCCGGGGATTCATCGGCCTCGGTGGCAATCTGGTGCGGGCGGTGCCTGATCAGGATCGCGTCGCCAAGGCGTGGAGCCAGCTGGACCTGACCGTCCATGTCGCGACCCGGCTCAACCGGACGCATCTGCTGCCGGGGCGTTCCTCCTGGCTGCTGCCCTGCCTCGTCCGCGCCGAGGAGGATATCCAGGCCGGCGGTCCGCAACAGGTGAGCATGGAGGACAGCTTCAGCCATATCCATGGCTCGATCGGCAGGCGCACCCCCGCCAGCCCGCACCTCCGGTCGGAGGTTGCGATCGTCGCCGGCCTCGCCAAGGCCACGCTCGACCCTCATGACAGGCTGCGGTGGGACGAATGGGCCGCCGATTATGGCCGTATCCGCGACCTGATCGCGCGCACCTGGCCCGACCAGTTTGCGGACATGAACCGCCGGATCAACGAGCCCGGCGGCTTCTATCGCGGCAACAGCGCGCATGACCGGATCTGGAAGACCGAAAGCGGGAAGGCGCAGTTCACCCTGCCCACCTCGCTCGACAGCGCCGATCTCGCTGATCGCCCAGGCCGATTCCGGCTGATCACGCTGCGATCGAACGACCAGTTCAACACCACCGTCTATGGCATGTCCGATCGGCTGCGCGGCATCGAGGGCGATCGCATGATCGTGATGATGGCACCGGCCGACATGGCCACGCTGGGACTGGAGAAGGGGCAGCGCGTGACCCTGGTCGGGGATGCAGCCGACGGCATTGCCCGGACGGTCGAGGGGCTGGCGGTGATCCCCTATGACCTGCCGCGCGGCGCGCTCGCCGGCTATTTCCCCGAGCTCAACCCCTTGTCACCGCTGTCGCGGCACGATCTGGCCTCGGGTACGCCAGCCGCCAAGGCAATCCCGGTCCGCATCCTCGCCTGACCGTCGTGTTCAGCGGCCTGAGCGGTCTGCCATGATGTCCTGAATCCGGGCTGCGAGCGTGTCCATCGGGAAGGGCTTGGTGAGCAACGCCATATTGGGTGCGAGCTGCCCATTGCCGATCACGGCGTTCTCGGCATAGCCGGTCATGAACAAGATGCGGAGATCGGGGCGCAGCTGCAGCGCCGCATCGGCGACCTGCCGTCCGTTCATCCCATTGGGCAGGCCGACGTCGGTGATCAGCAGATCGATATGCGGGGTGGCATAGACCGCAGCAAGCGCCCCAGCCCCATCGGCGGCCTCCACGACGTTGTAGCCGAGCTCCTCGACCACCTCGACGACCAGCATTCTTACGGTCGGCTCGTCGTCGACCACCAGCACACAGCCCGCGCCGCGTTTGGCCTCGGCCAGGGGCGCGGTCGGCGGCGGCCCGGCTTCGCTGTCGGCGACGCTGCTTTCGGCGTGGCGCGGCAGATAGATGCACATCGTCGTGCCCAGTCCGGCCTCGGTGTAGATGCGCACCTGCCCACCCGACTGGCGTGCGAAACCGTAGATCATCGACAGGCCGAGTCCGGTCCCCTCGCCCATCGGCTTGGTCGTGAAGAAGGGGTCGAAGGCGCGGGCGGCGACTTCGGGCGGCATTCCCGTGCCGGTGTCGGTGACGCAGATCGACACATATTGGCCGGGGTCGAGATCGCGTTCGCGCGCGGCGCGCTGGTCGAGCCATTTGTTGGCGGTTTCGATCGTGATCCTGCCGCCCTCAGGCATGGCGTCGCGTGCGTTGATGCACAGATTGATGATAGCGTTTTCGAGCTGGTTGGGATCGACCAGCGTCGTCCATAACCCGGCCTTGCCGACCGTCTCCACCGTGACCTCTGGGCCGACTGTGCGGCGGATCAGTTCCTCGAGGTCGAAGATCAGCCGGTTGACGTCGGTCGGCTTGGGATCGAGCGTCTGGCGCCGGGAGAAGGCGAGCAGCCGATGGGTCAGTGCCGCTGCGCGCTTCACCGCGCCCTGCGCGGCGATCGAATATTTCTCCAGCTCGTACACGCGACCCTGGGCGATGCGGATCTGCATCATCTCCAGAGCGCCCGATATACCGGTCAGCAGATTGTTGAAATCATGCGCGAGTCCGCCGGTCAGCTGGCCGACCGCTTCCATCTTCTGCGACTGGCGCAAAGCCTCCTCGGCACGGTCGCGCTCGGCGGCCGTCGCGGCGACTTCGGCCTGCAGGCCGATCTTCTCGCGGTGCAGCTGGCGTTCGACGGCCTTGCGCGCCGAGACGTCCTGCATAGCACCGACCATGCGCAGCGGCGTTCCCGCCGCATCGCGCAGCACATAGCCGCGGTCGAGCACGTCGGCATAGCTGCCATCCGCCCGGGCGAAGCGATATTCGTCGGTCCAGTCGGTGCCCGATGAGTCGATCACCGCATGGATGCTGCGATCGATACGGTCGCGATCTTCCGGGTGGATATTGGCGATCCACCAGGCGCCGGTCGGCTGCACTTCGGAGGGCAGATGGCCGTAGGCCCGATGAACCGCCTCGTTCCAGATCACCGTGTCGGTGCGGAAATCCCAGTCCCACACCGCGTCATTGGTAGCGCGCCCAGCCAGGCGCAGACGCTCTTCAACCTCGCGCATTGCGGCGTTGGCCAGGCGGTCGCGGGTCACGTCCTGCACCGTCCCGATCAGGCGAACCGGTCGGCGCCCATCGAAAAAGGCGAGGCCGTGGGCCGCTACGTGGCGCAGCTTGCCATCTTCGATGCCGATCGTGCGATATTCGACCTCGAAATCGTGGCTGCCGTCGGGATCGAGCGCGGCCACGACGGCCTTGTGCGCGCGCTCGCGGTCGTCTGGATGCAGGCCGGCGAGAAAGGTCGTCTCATAGGATATGTCCTTGCCGGGACTGACGCCGAACAGTTCGCGGCAGCGATCATCCCATTTCAGCGTCTGTTCGCCCGGGCGATAGTCGAACCGGCCGAGCCGGGCGGCGCGTGTCGCGAGTTCGAGTTCCTCGCGGCTGCGTTCCAGCGCCCGCTCGGTACGACGGCGCTCGGTGATGTCGTAGAAGAGGACGGCGACATGGTTCTTGTCGGGATCGTCGATCCGGTAAGCGCTGACGAGATACCAGCGCTCGTCGAGCGCCTTTGCGGGCAACTCGATCTGCGCGGTCCGTCCGCTCCGCGCGACCTCGCCATAGAAATCGAACCAGTGCTGCTCGTGCTGCGGCGCGATCTCGCGCATCCAGCGCCCGGATGCGTTGGCGATGCCCGTATAGTGCGCGAAGGATTCGTTGACCTCGAGGAAGCGGTAATCGAGCGCCTCGCCCTGCTCGCCGAACATTACCTCGATGACGCAGAAGCCGGCATCGATCGAGTTGAAAAGGCTGCGATAGCGATGTTCGCTGAGGCGCAAGGCTTCTTCGCTGCGAACGCGGTCGGCAGCTTCGCGGATGCGTACAGCGACATCCTCGACCAGCGAGACCTCGGCGGTTTCCCAGCTCCGGGGTGCCTGCATGTTGACGTAGAGCAGGCTGTCCAACTGGCCATTGCGCATGATCGGACAGACGATCGCCGCGCGGGTGTCGATGGCGGTCCAGCTCCGGTCATGGCCGGCACTCAGCGGATGGATCGTCACATCGTCGATAACCAATGTCCGGCCGGCGCGGAGCTCGGCCATCAGCGCGTCGCCATAGCCATCCATCGGGCGCAGCCGGCCGTGGAGATTTTCGAGCCGTCCGCCCGAATCCGCTTCAATGCGGCTCAAGCCGCCATTCATGCCGAGCGTGGCGAAGCCGCAGCGATCGGCCCCGAGGCGATCGGCGAGCATCCGCGATGCGGCGTCGAGAATCGCCTGCGCATCGGTGAGACCGCGCAGCCTGTCGAGGAAGGCGAGCTGGAACGCCTGTCTTTCGAGCAGTTGCTCGCGGCTCAACTGTTCCGATCTCGGCATTCTTCCCCCAACGACCCCAGCCCACGACGGGTTCCTCCGGCGGATTAGCACCAGCGCAACCGTCATGGGAGCCGACAGATGGATCGGCCTGCGCCGCGCCCGCAAGGAGCGGCAAGGCAGAAATGTGCAGGCGTCGCGATTGTTCCGCTGCCGAAGAGAGAAGGGCCGCCCACGCGAACGGGGGCGGCCCTTCGGAGCTTTCTGCGCCGTTTTAGAACTCGGCGGTCAGCCTCGCACCCCAGGTCCGGGGCCGGTTGAAGATCGCCGTTGCCAGCGAGCCGAAGTCGGTCGCGAAGCTGTAAAAGCGGTTGTTGGTCAGATTTTCGCCGAACAGCTGAGCGGTCAGCTTCACATTGTCGCCGGCAGGAATGTCGGACAGGATCACCCGGGCCGACAGCTCCTTCTGGGTTCCCGTCCGGAAGCCCTGCAGCGTGGGCGCGAGCGAGTCGATCACCGCCAGACGCGCGCTGCTCTTGGTCGAATAGTCGACCCGGAAGGTCGCGACGCCCATCGGCATGGGTGAGGTCTTCACCTGTGCCCCGACATGGGTCGACCATTTGCTCAGATAGGCGAAGTGCGCGGTCGAACCGACATTGGTCACCACGCCACCGACGATCTGGTTATACTCCTTATATTTGGGATCGACATAGCCGACATTGCCGTCCAGCTGGACATGCTCGCCCAGCAGCAGTGCGCCTTCGAGTTCGAAACCGCGATAGCGCGCCTTCGCCGCGTTCACGATGAAGTTGGTGCGTGTCACGCTGTTGAACTGGTTCACCTGCAGATTGTCATAATCGATCTGGAAGACGTTGCCGTCGAAGCGCAGATGGCGATTGAGTGCGGTCAGCTTCCAGCCCAGTTCATAGGTGATCGCCTTTTCGGGATCCCAGCCGGGCGACCCTGGTGCCAGGGCGTTGAAACCGCCCGCGCGGAAGCTCGACGCGATCCGGCCATAGGTCATGAAGCCGGGGACCCAGCGATAGCTGATCGAGCCGCTATAACCGAAATTGCCCCAGTCGTTCTTGCCCGTCTGGTTGGTGGTCGTGGTCGTGGTCGTCGTCTGGACGATACCCGTCGCGATCTCGCGCTTGTCCTTGGTATAGCGGCCGCCCAGCGTAACCTCGAGCTTCTCTTCGAGCGAAGCGGGCTTCCACTTCACCTCGCCGAAGGCCGCATAGGACCTCGTGGTCTGCTCATAGGTCACGCTGCGGTCGAGACGGATCCAGGCCGCGCCGACCGGCGAGTTGAGCACGGTGGTGACATTCTCGTTCACCTTCTCCCACCAATAATAGAGACCCAGCACATATTCG
The DNA here is from genome assembly GCA_027489105.1 of Zymomonas sp. Next base: position 21,319 of record JAIYAJ010000576.1, read on the forward strand.
AAGTCGGCGAGGTCGCCGGCGACCTGGACCTCCTGGCTGAACTGCTTCTGCGTGCCTGCGTTGGTCGGCGCCGCATGGACGCTGATCGGCTCGACGCGCTGGGCGGGATTGCGCGGGTTCAGGACGGTGCCGAGAATGAAGCTGCCGCCCAGATAGTTGCGCAGATGCTGATCGATTTCGGCATAGTTGCTGATCGACTTGAGCTGCGCGGTTTCGGCGATCGGATAGGTCAGCGTCAGCGTGTCGCCCCAGCTCTTGATCACCGCATTGCCCTGCACGCGGGGATCGCGAAAGCTCAGGTCGAGCGCCTTGCGGCTGAGCACCAGCGGCGGACCCGACGGATTGGCTGCGGCCGAGTTGGTATAGGCCGTAATGGCTGCCGGCGTGCCGCCGATCGCCTGCCAGGCGGTGAAGGACTCGTTGCGCGCATAGCGGAAGCGGTTGTCTATCTCGAGATCGCCGAGCGATCCCGCAAGGGCCGTGGTCAGGCCCAGATCCTTTTCGTTGCCGCCCCAGTCTGACCTGGACAGTCCGGGCGTGCGCACCCAGCCGTCGCGCTGGCGCCAGTTGGCGGCGATCTTCAGGCGCCAGTCGGACTGCCCGATCGCACCGGTCTGGAGTACGCCCGAGAGCATCTTGTCGTCATAGCGGCCATAGCCGACCGAGATCTTGGCGCTGGGTTCGTCGGTCGGCGCCTGGGTGACGAGCATGATCGCGCCGCCGGTCGTGTTGCGGCCGAACAGCGTGCCCTGCGGCCCGCGCAGCACCTCGACCCGTTCGAGATCGGGCAGATCGAAGGCGCCGCTGGTCGCACGCGGCGTATAGACGCCGTCGACATAGAGAGCGACGGCAGGTTCGGTGTAGAGCGTGGTCGACAGCGTACCGATGCCGCGGATGAAGACCACGGGTGCGTTGGCGCTGCCCGACCCTTGCGTGATCTTCAGGTTCGGGGCGAGGTCCGCGAGCGCGCTCAGCCGGGTGAGGACCCGCTGCTCGATGTCCCTGCCGCTGATCGCGGTGATCGGCAGCGGGGCGGTTTCGGCCCGCTCGGCGCGCCGCCGCGCCGTCACGATGATGTCGGCGAGACCGCCTTGGCTCGCGCCGGTGTCGGCCTGATCCTCGGCCATCGCCGGGACCGACAACATGCCGAGGAAGGCGGCGGACAGCGCGGTACCACCGCGCAGTACGGACGTGATTCGACTCCTGGTAGCTTTCATCTTCCCCTCCTTTGGCGCGTCCCTGCGGGCGTCGCCTTTCTCCTGTGCCGGAAGCCCACCGGCCTTGCTTCACATCGCTTCTGTCCGGTCTCTCGCCGCCGTCGATGATCTCGCGATTGACAACCTATCAATCATGGTAATCTTATCAAGAATAAACATAGCAACGACGAGAGGCTGGACATGAAGGATTTCAAAGGTCGCGTGGCCGTGATCACCGGTGCGGCGAACGGCATCGGCCGGGCGCTGGCGGAGCAGCTGGCGGCGGAAGGTGCGCGGCTGGCGCTCATGGATATCGAGGCCGACACGTTGGAAATGCTGTGCGCCGAGCTGTCGGGCAGGGGCGCCGAGGTGTTCGCGCGGGCGTTCGACATTGCGGACTGGGAGGCCAGCGAGGCCTTCGCGAAGGACGTGCTGTCCCATTTCGGCACCGTCAATCTGGTCATCGCCAATGCCGGGGTGACGACGGTCGGCCGCCCTGCGGTGACCCTGTCGATCAACGACTGGCGCTGGGTGCTCGGCACCAACCTGTTCGGCGTGATCCATGCGATCCAGCCCTTCCTGCCGACGCTGATGGGGCAGGAAGGCTCGCACATCGCGATCACCGCCTCGGGCGTCTGTTCCTTCACCGGCGTGGCCCTCAACGGCCCTTATTGCGCCAGCAAGGCGGCGGCGATTTCCTATGCCGAGACGCTGTACCGCGAACTGGCCGCTGCCAACCCGCCGGTCGGCGTCACCGCGATCTGCCCCGGCACCACGCTCGCCACCTTCCAGCGCTCGGAAGAGCGGCGGCCGGCGCATCTGCCCGATCTTGCCGAAACCGACCCGATCCCGCCGGTCTTCCGCGAGATGCTGGCCAAGATCCGGGCGGATGGTCTGACCTCGGACGAGGTGGCGCGTCAGTCGATCGCGGCGATCCGGGAAAACCGCTTCTACGTCATCACCCATCCCGAGAACGGCCATATCGCAGCGGCGCGCGGCAATGATGCGGCGGCGGCACGCAATCCGTCGGTCGGATTGCCGGGGTCCTGAAGACCGGTCCGGGCGGGGCGTCGCGATCAGGCGACACCCGCCGGGGCCTGGGCCGCCTTGGAACGCAGCCCCGAAACGAGCGCCAGAATGCATCCGGCGAGGGTCAGCAGGCCCACCCAGGCGATCGCTGTTCGCAGACCGAACAGGATGATCACCGGCCCCAGGACCAGCGGATTGATCGCATCGGCGAGAAATTGACAGCTGACGACCAGTCCGGCTGCCTGCCCGCGAAGCTCTGGCTGGGCGCGCTGGAGCAGCAAATTGCTCTGATAAGGAAAGAGCAGCCCATTGCCGATGCCGAGCAGGGCCAGGCCGATGGCGGCCGCCGCCATGTCCTGCGCCCGGGCGAATAGCAGCAGGCCACTGCCGATGATCGCGAGGATCGCGAAGGGCAGCATGCCCATGCCGATCAGGCGGCGTGCCACCGGAAACAGGATCGCCGTTGCAAAGATCAGCCCCTGGTTGATGCCCATCATCTGCGCGCGGCCTTGCGCGCTGTCGATGCCGATCTCGGCGAGCAGGAAACTCGACTGCGAATTGGTGGTGAAGGCGGTCATGTTGACCAATATGACGAAAGCGAAGACCGACCAGAGGGCGGCTAGCCCACGCCAGTCGCGTCCCTGCGCGCTTGCTTCCCGTGGACCCTGAACAGATGGGGCAGAGCAGGTCGCGACCAGCGCGAACATCAGCCCGGCGATCAGCGGGAAAAGCAGGAAGGACGAGCGCCAGCCATAGGCGTCGGCGATCCGTCCGGAGGCGATCATCGCGATGATGCCCAGCGCGGCGGCGCCCGCGACCGACCAGCCGAGGACGCGCGGGCGCATCGCCTCGGGCACGCGCTCGCCGACCAATGCGGTCGATGCGGCGGCGATGACGGCAGCGACGATCCCGATCAGCAGCCGCGAGCCCACCAGCAGCGGCAGGCTGAGGCCATAGCCCGCAACGCCGATCAGGCCATAAGCGATGAGCCCGCCGAGAAAGACCGTGCGCGGCTGGAAATGGCGGAACAGGAACCCTGCGACGAAGCCGCCCATAACGAGCCCCAGCATCGGCATGGCAATGAGCATCTGCACCGCCACCGCGACATCCGACCCGCCGCCGCCGCCCATATCGCGCGCGATATTGGGCAGAACGGGAATGACCACGGTCAGCATCGCGCCGACCAGGAAGGACCCGAGCGAGAGGGTCGCGATGCCCAGGATGGCACGGGGCGACAGCGGCACGGCCGGCACCGGCTGTTCGTCGGGCGGAATGGCTACCATCGACACCCCTCCATCATCTGTCGGCCGTCTGTCGCGGCTCGATCCTAGCGATGACATGTGGGCCCAGGGCGTACCCGCCCAATATCGGCATTGTTCCGATCGCAGCACGCGAACGGCGTCCCCCTCTGGCGCGGGTGGGGTCTACTGGCCTATGCGCCGGTCATGACTCCGTCGGCCCTCGCTCGCTTTCTCTTCTGGCCGCTGCTGCTGGCGATCGTCCTGCTCGCCTCATGGGCGCGCGGCTGGGGCATCTGGCTCGAGCCGATGTGGCTTGACGAGGCCTATAGCGCCTATGCCGCTGCGCAAGGCTGGGATTTCCTGTGGCATGTGGTTCCGCGCTACGAGACGCACCCGCCCTTCTACTATTCACTGTTGCGCGCCTGGACGCTGATCGCAGGGGATGGTCTCGTTGCGCACCGACTGCTCGGGCTGGTCTGCGGGATGCTCAGCCTGCCGCTGATCGGGCTGGCCGCCGCCCGCCTCGCGCGCATCGCGGGGGCCGATCGCCGTCTTGTAGTGCTTGCTACGTTGCTGCTCGTCGCGGTCTCGCCCGTAGTGGTCGAAATGACCCGCGAGATCCGTCCCTACCCCGCGATGATCCTGACCTACGCCGGGGCCTGTCTTGCGCTGCTGCACATCGCCGAACGGCGCGAGGCGGATCTGTCGCTCCTCAGCCGGGCCTATCTCGCCTATCTCGGCTGCACCGCGTTGATCCTGTGGCTGCACAATCTCGGTCCGCTTTATGCCGCAGCGCTTGGCCTCGCTCTGCTCTGTGTGATCCGGTTGCGCACGATGGCAAAGGCCGACTGGCTCTGGCTGGCAACCGGGGGACTTCTGGTGCTCGCTGTCTGGTTGCCGGCGCTGTTCATCCTGCTCGATCAGGCGACCGAGTGGATCAAGGCTACCTGGCTGCATTTCTCCACGCGCGACCTGTGGCGCCGCGCGACGATGCTCTACACCGGGCCGCGCGACGACATGCGCGCGGCGGCGGCGATCCTCCTGCTCCTCGGCGGGGCGCTGCTCTGGCGCGCACCGCGCGGGCGTCCGCTGCTGGCTGCGCTGGCGGTGCTCGCCTTTCTGCCGCTGCTGCTGTCGCTGCTGATCTCGGCGACGATCACCCCGGTCTTCATCGTCCGGACGATGACCGCATTGGCGACGCCGGCGCTGCTCCTCATGGGGCTGGCCATGGGTTGGAGCCGGGACCGGTTCGGCTGGATGTTGCCCATCGCCGCGCTGCTGTGGCTCGCCATCGCCCAGTTCGGCATGGTTGCCGCGACGCGGGCGCATCCGCAGGGCGACTGGTATCGCGCGGTCGCCTGGCTGGAGCCGCGCTTCTCATCGGGCGATCAACTCTTCGCCTATCCGAACGAGGGCGCCCTGCCCTTCGATCGCGCCGTGCGTGACCGCAGGCTGGCGATGCCCAGCCGGCCGATCCCGACGGCGATCCCGACGCTGAACCCGCCTCCCGGCAGCTGGTATGTCAGCGGATCGCGCGGCGTGCCGTCGCTCGACCGCGCCCATCTGCGTGGCATAGCGCAGGAGCCGGCGACGCGGGCAGTGCCGACGATCTGGCTGCTGCGGCTGGGACCCTGGGCCTATGACAAGGGCGACGTCTTCCTCGAGGAACTGTCGCGCGGCCGGGTCGAGGTCGGGCGCTATCGTGAGGGGCCGATCGATATCGTCGGCCTGCGCCGGGCCGATCTCGTGCCGGAAAGATAGCGGTCGAACGGGACGGCGGCGCCCGGAAGCGCCGCCGCCTGAAACTCAACGCCCGTCGCGACGGCCGAGCAGACGAAGCCGCAGCGCGTTGAGCTTGATGAAGCCCGCCGCGTCGCGCTGGTCATAGGCGCCGGCATCGTCCTCGAAGGTCACGACCTTCTCGGAATAGAGCGTATTCGGCGACCTGCGGCCGACGACATAAACGCCGCCCTTGTACAGCTTGAGCCGGACCGTGCCGGTCACCTTCTCCTGGCTGTGGTCGATCGCGGCCTGCAGCATCTCGCGCTCGGGCGAGAACCAGAAGCCGTTGTAGATCAGCTCGGCATAGCGCGGCGCGAGCTCGTCCTTGAGGTGGGCGGCGCCCCGGTCGAGCGTGATCTGCTCGATGCCGCGATGGGCGAGGTGATAGATGGTGCCGCCCGGTGTCTCGTACATTCCGCGCTTCTTCATGCCGACGAAGCGGTTCTCGACGAGGTCGAGACGGCCGATGCCATGCTTGCGGCCATAGTCGTTGAGCGTCTCGAGCAGCGTCGCCGGGCTCATGCCCACGCCATTGATCGCCACGCCGTCGCCACGCTCGAAGTCGATCGTGATGAACTCGGGCG
>JAIYAJ010000069.1 GCA_027489105.1 Zymomonas sp.
CCCGGGAGTGACTACTGATGCGCCCTCCCCTTTCCAAGCGCTCCCCCTTCTTCCGCGCCTTCGGCCGCAAGCTAGCTTCGGGCGCCGCTGCGACAGCAGCGGCGAGCATGATTCCTGCCGGCGTCGTGCATGCGGACGTCGCCGGACAGATGAACAACTTCTTCAATGAGACCGGCGGCGCCGCGAACGTGACCGGACCCTCGGCCTATGAAGGCCAATCGGCGGGCTATTATACAGGAGGAAATGCCTGGACGCGCTTCCCCCAGAGGAGTGTATCGCCGTTCAATCTGCAGCTGCCGAGCGCGCGCGCCGGCTGCGGCGGCATCGACCTGTTCACCGGCTCCTTCTCCTTCATCAACGCCTCCGAGATGATCGCAATGCTCAAGGCGACAGCTAACAACGCACTCGGCTTTGCGTTCAAGCTCGCGATCGACAGCGTGAGCCCGCAGATCGGCAAGGTCATGAGCGAGTTTCAGCAGGCCGCGCAGCAGATGAACCAGATGAACATCTCGTCTTGCGAGGCGGCTCAGGGATTGGTCGGCTCGGTATGGCCGAAGATGCAAGGTGCGCGCTCCACGATCTGCACGTCGATCGCCAACTCGCAGGGCATGTTCAGTGACTGGGCGCGCTCGCGTCAGGGCTGCAATGCCGACGGCGAGCAGGATTCGATCCTCGCGAGGAACAGCGATCCCAACATGGCCGATCACATCCCCGGTGAGCCACGCAACTACACCTGGGAGGCTATCAAGCGGTCGAACAAGTTCGGCGGCTACGACACCCAGTTCTCAGAATACCTGATGACGCTGGTGGGCACGATCGTGGTCAACACCGCGGCAACCGCCGGCACCCCTTCCATTCGCTACTTCGGACCTGGTGAGGAAGCCGTCGTCACTGCGCTTCTCGACGGCACCGATGGCGGTAGCCCGGTCAAGATCCTTAAGTGCGACGAGGACGTGAAGTGTCTCAACCCGACCGAGCAGACCCTCAGCATTCCCAAGGCGAGCGCACTTCGGCAGCGCGTGAAGGATATGATCGTCTCGATGAATACCAAGATTCGCGCGGATCAGGCGCTCGATACCGGAGAGATCCAGCTCCTGAACATGTCGCCGGTGCCGCTCTACAAGATCCTGGCTGTCCAGGCTTTCGCCCACGCCAAGCTCGATCCCTCCTCGGAGGACGCGCTGGCGGAAATCGTCGCTGTCGGCCTGCTCTCATCGATGATCGACAACATGCTCGATCGCGTCACCCAAGCGCAGGTCTATTTCCAGCCTGCGGATCAGGCGACCTCGGAAACCTGGCGCCAGCAACTGCGCGAGGCCCGTGCGAAATACGAACAGCGCGAGTTCAAGATCAAGGATACCGTCCAGATGACCGAGATGATCATCAATCGGTCAGTCATGCTGGAATCGACGCTTCAGAACACAATGTCGCCTGGCATGGCAGCCGCGCTTAATTTCTCGCGCGGCTTGAATGCCCAGGGCCTCAAATAGGATCGGGAGAGGCACGCCATGCTAGAGGTCTTCACGATCGGCGGCGGCGAATACATCGTCAACGTCTTCAACGCTGTGGCCGCCTGGACCGGAGGCGGCGGCTACAAATCGCTGATCAAGGTCGTGATGGTCATCGGGCTTATCTACTCGCTGATGGCCGTTGCCTTCTCAATGAATGTCCGCGCGTGGCTGAACTGGTTCCTGGGTGCGACGGCGATCTACCTCTGCCTCATGGTGCCAACGGTCCAGATCAAGGTGACGGATCGGATCAATCCCTCGCTCGCGCCGGCGACGGTGGCCAACGTGCCCCTGGGGCTCGGCGTGATGGCGAGCTTCACGAGCCAGATCGGCGATTATCTGACGCGGACGGCCGAGACGGTTTTCACGATGCCGTCCCAGCTGAACTACTCGACCAACGGCATGATCTACGGCGCACGGCTGTTCGATGCGACGCGCAATTTCCAAATCCGCGATGCCGAGTTCGCCACCAATCTGCAGCAGCATTTCAAGCAGTGCGTCTTCGGCGACATCATGCTGCACCATAAGTCGCTCACCAACCTCGCCAACTCCAAGGACCTCTGGACCGACCTGGGGCCAGGCTCGGAAGCTCGCGCCCAGTCCTGGCTCGAGCGGGATCCCGGCGCCGGTGGCGTGACCTCGTCGATCGTCACCTGCCAGCAGGCCTATGAGATGCTTTCCGCCCAGTGGACGCCGCTCATCGATGCGCATGCGGGCCTTTGGGGCAAGGAAGCATACCCTCGCCTATCGACGTCTCTCGCGGCTCAGAAGCTGAAGGAGGACGTTCCGATCACGAACACAGCTTTCACCACGGGCACCTCCGATTATACCGGGACGATGCGGCAGATGACGGCAATTAACGCCTTCATGCAGGCCCGCGATGCGATGGCTGGCGGCTCAGGATCCGCCGCGATCGACACGTTTGCTACCACGCGTGCCGACATTCAGGCCCGCAATACCTATAATTCGATCGCCTATCAGGCAATGAGCTGGGTTCCGATCCTCAACATCGTGCTGACGGTCGTCTTCTACGCCATGTTTCCCGTGATTTTCCCCCTCTTCCTGCTTCCGCAAACCGGCGTCGGATCGCTGCGCGGCTATTCGACGGGTTTCTTCTATCTGGCGTCCTGGGGTCCCCTCTACGTCATCCTCCACATGATCTGCATGACCAAGGGCCAGTATGCCGCCCAGGGCGTGGCCGAAGGTGGTGTGACGCTGAGCACCTTTGCCGGCATTGGGGCCGTGAACGCCGAGACGGCGACGATCGCCGGCTTCCTGGTGATGAGCGTGCCTTTCATGGCCGGCGCCCTCGCCAAGGGGGCGATGAGCGTCTCGACGCAAGCGACTTCGATGCTTGCGCCGGCACAGAACGCCGCGGAGGCTTCGGCCCTCGAGCAGACTACCGGCAACTACGCCTATGGGAATGTCAGCTACGCGAACGCCACGTCGAACATGCGCCAGAGCAACCAGTGGTCGGATGCACCAACGTATTCCACTGGCGAGAGCTTGTTCAACGCCCGTGCTAGCAATGGCGCAAATTTTGCTGGGACGTCGAGTGGCGCCCTCGTGACCGACTCCACTGGCGCAATGTCCAAGCTCCCGATGAGCGTGACGACCTCCGAAGGTTATGTCGCCGAGCAGCGCCAGCAAGCCAGCATGCTCATCCGGGAGGCACACAGTCTTCGGAACGATGCGGCCTCGGTTCGCAGCCATAGCATCGGCACTCGAGACACGCGTACAAACAGCTCTGAGATCACTAGCGGATCCGAGAGCTCTCGGGGCGCACAGTCTGGAACGAATCTCGAAGCCGCAGACCGAAAAAGTGGGTCGACCTATGACGGTCTTGAGGATCGATCGGCTGTTAGCCAAAGCCTCCGGGAGAATGGCTCACACCAACGCGGCGCTCAAACGACTGACAACACTGACTTCGGGGTCAGAGCTAGCCTCGGCGGTGGATCTGCCCCGTCCGATCGGCCGAGCGCTGGTCCCTCGGGAAAACGCTCCATCGGGGGCCGTATAGCTGGCGCCCTCCCCGGGGTTTCCGCGTCTAGGAACTACAACATTCAGCAGTCTGATCGTCTCGAACTCCAGAATCAGCGAAGCAGAGGCGTCGAAGACAGTAATGCGGCGAGCCAGGGCTCCCGCAATGAACATGCGGTCAGCGACACCGCCTCGTCGTCCGATGGCACGTATGAGCGGGATGGTGTCTTTGCTCGATCGTCTAACACCTCGAGTTCGTCACACGGCAGGGAACAGGCGGAGAATCTCGCGCAGTCTTACGAACGTCGCGCTTCGCAGTTGGAGGAGAAGGCGGCGCAGCTCTCTAACGACGCTAGCTGGGCTGAGACACACGGCATGCAGATAAGTGAAAATCTCAGTCAGGAACTTCAGGATTGGTATCGCCGCGAAGCGGTAAGTCTGCCGTCCGGTGTTGAAGCTCCAGGTCTTCACGAAACCTCACTTCGTCCCGACCAACGGCAGGTTCGTGATGGGTTGATTTCGAAGTTCTTCGAGCAGCGGCGTGAGGCGGTCAATGATTTCGTGGCCGATCGCCTTGTGGAACCTGATCTGGTTCAGCTTCGGCGACCTGACGTACACGCCGAGAAGGATGTACTGTCGCAACACCGCTCGATGAACCCCTCGCCTACCTCAGCCTCCCCTCCCGACCTGAGCGCCGCTGAAGCCGCCAAAGCGCAAATCGTGGCAGGGCGGGAGCAACTCAACTCCGACCAAGCAGGAGCGCAGGCCACACGTGCCGGTCATGTGGTTGCTGGCTCGGGGGTAAGACAGGACGTTGAGAAGGACCTCGACCGAGGTTTCTTCACCGATCCTCAGCTACGTCGTTAGGTGCCTATCGCGAAGAAAGCGAATGCGACCAAGCCTACCATCGCCGCATATGCGAGGAAGTAACCGATGATACCGCCTTTAGTAGGCTGGCCATTCTCGTCGGTTATAAGCTCGATCTGCCCGTACTCGTCCGCCTCCTTGGTGATGAAGTGCGTGTCACCATCTGCTGTCGGGACTGACGACATGACCGGGTCGTATACACGCATTGGACGCCTCCGAGGCCATAATCTCACGGAGTTCCTAGGATGACAATCCCGGTTAACATGCAGGAAGTCAGAGGTATATCGGGCCAGACAGTACTTGTCGCTTTCTCGTGGTTCCTCGTGATATCGCTCGGCGCTATGCCGATCGCCGACCGGATGCTCGGCCGGCCAGCGGAGCTAATGGGCCCTGGTTGCGTCGTGTTCGTCGTTGCAATCGTCTCCGCCATAATCCTCCGGGAACGCGAACCGTGGATCCGGCTTGTTCTCCACATCTACGGGCAGATCATGATCTGGCTGTCTCTCAGCTGTATCGCGATCGCGGCGATGCTCCTTACCGCTGGCGGCAGATGACGGCCCGGTCCCCCTGCCGCCCATTGTTCACCAATCTGACCTTGATGGAATTGCGTTGCGGGGTGCCATGAATCTTCGTGCGATCGGTCCGGATGGGTCTCCCCCCGTCTTCGTCGGACGGTGAGTTCAGCTGACGCCGCGCGTTCCCTCAGTGCGTTAGGTCGTATCTCGCACTCCAGCGAAGAGAACAAACCGTGTCATTTCTGCTTGGCAACAGCCCAGAAGCGATTCATAGAATCGCGATGCCGATCAGCCCTCACAACCGCTGGCTCTATCCGATCGATTGGCCGGAACTCTCAAGCATGGTGCGATTCGGCCGCGCCGGCAGTCGCTGCGAACGATGCAGTCGGCCTCACCTTGAGGTCGTTCATCACCTGGGCGACGGCAGATGGTTTGATCACATTGATAACGTGTGGCGTGACGGTCGCGGGCATCGTACCAACGTGGTGAACCTCGTTCCGGCGGCGTTGCGGCGCACCAGGGTCGTGTTGGCCTGTGCGCATCACGACCATAACCCCGGCAATAACAAGCTCACGAACCTCGCGGCTCTCTGCCAGCGCTGCCACATGCTCCATGACGCAGGCGAGCATCGGCGCCAGCGCGCAGCCAACGCACGAGGGCGCCGGGCTTTGGGAGATTTATTCGACCGGGAAGGCGCAATTTTCCAGGCCTAGTGAAGTCGTTCCAGAACGCGGGAGCGGTGGAGACGCCGAACGCAACGGAGATGACGCACGCAGCGGAGACGACGAACGCAGCGGAGACAACGAACGTAGCGGAGACGACGAACGCAGCGGAGACAATGAACGTAGCGGAGACGACGAACGCCGCGGAGACGACGAACGCAGCGGAGACGACGAACGCCGCGGAAAGGACGAACACAGCAGAGACGACGAACGCAGCGGAGGCAACGAACGCAGCGGAGACGGCGAACGCAGCGGAGACGGCGAACGCAGCGGAGACGGCGAACGCAGCGGAGACGGCGAACGCAGC